>QNYZ01000043.1 GCA_003973265.1 Deltaproteobacteria bacterium
CAGCCCGCAAAACAGCACATTGCAGCTCGACCAGGCCAGCTTCAGATCCTGAATGCAATGCCGCAGATACGCCTGAATCTGCAGGGTGGTCAATTGATCCGGCGGCTGGCCGTGAAATCGGGATAATCCTGAAACCGATCTTAAGTAGGGTTTCCTGAATAATTCGCAACCTATGCTAAGGCAGACAAAATTTAACAAAACCTGCCCGCAAACTGTTTCCTTGAAAATTACAATGGTATCCAAAGATACCACCTGGAGTCATCAAACAGGACGTCTGAAAGCCGATATGACGAAATAAACGGATCGTGAAGACCTGGAAAACACAAAAAAGATGGCTCTTGAGCCACTTCTCCAGATTCATCACGATAAATGCGATCATGATGGCTGTTTCAGATGTCCTTGCCAATTTGCACATGATCCGCGATAGGCTGAACCGGCGTTTTCCCTGTCCGAACTTACCCTCTATCGCTATCCGATCCAGTTCGTCCTGGCGGGCTTGTGATTTTATTTCGTGCCGTTTCTCTTCATCAGCTGGCGGTCTTCCCGGCGGTGGACCAGATAGGCGGATGCCATGCTTTTTGCAAAACTTCCGGTTATCTCTGGTACGGTAAATCTTGTCGGCATGAATGGATTCAGGATAATGGCCCAATCGCCGGCGATATTCTTTTGCCTGTTCAATCAGATCCGCGGACTCGTTATAGGCATCCCAGCTGATCCGATCGACATAAGCAAAACCCTCTGTGAGACCAACTGATATCTTGGCCCCAAACTCCGTCGCCGCGCCGGCCTTGCCGCGTTTGATCGGACGTATATGGGGTTGCGACACACTAACAATGCGGTCGTCTATCCTGTTTTCATGATGATCGTACATCCATTGCTGCTGCCGGTATACTTCATGGATAACCAGCAGGTTCTTATACTGCCGGCGGGTAAGCAGTGACAAAGAGGTCTTTTGGGATAATTTGGCAATGCTCTTGAGGTTACGTCTTAAATATCCCAGCTGCTTGCGAAGGACTTTGCGCCGCTTGCTTCTGGATAGCTTCTTACTTTTGGCGGCTGAGAGATATTTTTTCCTGGCTCTTTTGCGATACGTCCGGGGTTTCTTCCGCTTCCCTTTCAGCGGCCGATGCAGTACATCGATAATCTCTTCGCTCTTCTCTCTGCTCGTGTTCAACATCTTCAGGTCGGTCGGAAACGTGATGTCGGCGGGCGTACAAGTCGCATCAATGATCAATTTGCCTTTGTTCGATCCTGATTCATCGCCCGGATCGTCATCATTTTTTCGGGATGACGATCCGGGCTCTGATCTTTTCTTTACTTCTTCAAGCGCCTTTTGGGAAATCACTTCATTCAGCCTTGACAACCTTGATTTGCTGAAACGCTTCCGGAAATACACAAACATTGAAGGATCAAAAGGTTGTTCGTCTCTGTATTCCTTGTATCCGAGAAAATACTGCAAATACGGATTCTCCCGGATCTGCTCCACCGTCTCTTCATCACTGGCCCCAGACGCTACCTTTTTATGTTTTCCGAAGGGTGATACCTGGCGTGGATCTTTTTGAGATCGTTGATAGTGACACGGGTGTAAAGCTGGGTGGATTACAGGATTCGTCGCCGAGCATTTCCTGCAGGTGCCGGCTGGGGGCGCCGTTTTTGAGCATGTGGGTAGCGCAGGTGTTGCTGCCGGAACGTGTGCGGCGATACCGGCTTCTGGATGCCCGCCCGGATCCGGTATTTGCGTAGATTCGAGCGGATACCGGCCGGGGTCATGGTGTCGCCGGTGTTGAGCAGAAACAGGCGGCGCAGCTTTGGCCTTCTCCGGGCATCATATCCCCGGATCTTTTCCAGGTATTCCCGCAGCCAGACCGTGGCGGTCTTTCCCGGGGGAACCGCCCGCTGCCGGCGCCTCTTGTCGGACAGGATCTCGGCGAAGATATCCGAAAAATGCGCTCCTGAACAGATCCGTCACTTCCAACCTGCTTTGCATAAAGATCTCACCTCCTTTCAAATAGTTGATTTTTTAGGGGAGATACGACAGGCAGGGAACAAGACAAGTTCGTACAACTCGGTGACGACCATTACTGTCTGAAATCTCATTATATTGTTGTAAAAATGCCGCGACTTGCAGCCGCTAATGCCGCTGCAAGTAACCGCCGCGATCCTTGTCGTAAAATGTCTGTAATGGGATCGTCAACAAACGCTTCTGGCTTTTTTAAATCGATTACGTTATCTTTGGTGATGGTGTGTGTATCCTTTCATTTTGATGATTCAAAGTGTCGGGTAATTGTCGGTAAACGATCACCCGAAGGATACACCACCTAATCCCTTAAACACAACTTTTGGTTATAGCTCACAAGAGGAAAAGGTAAATGAAGAACAGCAGTAAATATTTTTTACTTACTCTGATCACCTTTATTGCGGGTTATTCCTTTTTAAGGCTCGCTTATTTCCAGACAAAAAACATTCCTTTCACCCAGGAAATAATATTGGTGGTTCTGGGGACCATAGCCACCATGGCTGTTACGGCCGCCCTGATCAGCAAACAAAGCGAAGTGGAACTGGAAAAGGAACAGCGGGTCAAGATCTTCGATCTGAAATCCAATCTCTACCTGGACCTTATCAGTTTTATCGAATCATTGATACTCCGGGGAAAGCTGGAAAAAAAAGATCTGTTGCATCTGGAATTTTTAACCCACAAAATTTCCGTCGTTGCCGATTACAAGGTATTGAAAGAATATACGGATTTTATAGATACGATGAAAAAAATTTCCGAAGACGCAAAGATCAGCCCCCTGGAATCGGATGAAATAAGCATGAAATTATCTAAGCTTTGCGGAAAAATAAGATACGATCTGATCCAGAGAGAAAAACACATCGATATCAATATTGAAAATCTGCTGACCAAAAATATCAAGAAGTTTTAGCCGGGCCATGCCTTTTGCCTTTAAAAAATTCATGCCCGTTTCATCTTTTCCAGTATTTTGCCGGCACCCTGAAAGCATTGGCGTAGATGGTCCATGTGTAAGTAGTGCTCCCGCCGGTTGGCACAAAGCTTCCGTCCGTGACATAAAGATTATTGACTTCGTGTGCCTTGCAATCGGCATCGAGCACAGGCGTAGCCGGATTTTTACCAAAACGGCATCCGCCCCCACCAGATTGGGCGGTGGGGAACCGCTTATACCGGAAGCTATGTCTTTTGTCCCCATTTTTTTCAGTAGTTCTTCAGCCCTTTGCGCCAGATATTCCCCCACTTTTAAATCGTGGGAGTGGTACCCGATCCTGATTTTGGCTACCGGATCCCCCCATTTAGCTTTGCGGACATTCAAGGGGCGATTGATCCCTGGATATGAGGTATTTGCATGCGATACCTTCTGTTGAGGTGCGGTGAGCATGGTGTTCGTTGAAGTCAACCCCTATCAGGGAAGCGCGGGGCGTACCTTAATGACAATGTCCTTGCGGATATTCACGGTTCCCGCCCTGGCGCCTTTGGCTTTGGTAACAAAGCGGGCGCGGGTGCAGGACACGGCTGTTACTCCGCCGCCCCTTGCCCTGGAGTGGTAAGCGGCAATGGCGGCCGCCATTTTTTTGGTATCCCGGTCCGGTTCAATGCCGGGCTTTGCCCGTAAGATCACATGGCTGCCCGGCATACTGCGGACATGAAACCACCAGTCGTCAGGAGCAGCGATTTTCAGGCTGAGGCGCTCATTGTCGGTATCGGTTTTGCCGGCCATGACCGTCCAGTCTCCGGGGAGGGTATAGGTCCAGGCCTTCGGCGGGGACGGCTTATGGTGATGTTTATTTTCTTTCATGGGCCCGGTGGATACCGGCGAATGGTAACGTTGGGCTGTCTCATCCAGGCGTCGATCTTTTTCCGGGCCCAGCGTTTAAAGTAAAAACGGGTGACGGGAAAAAGCAGGAGCAGGCCGGTAATGTCGGTAAGAATTCCCGGTGTGAGCAAGACAATGCCGGCCATGAAAATAATCGCCGCGTCAATGAGATCTTCGGCGGGCATATTTCCCGCCTGCATCTGGCTTCGAATACGCATCATGGTCTGCATGCCCTGTCTCTTGGCCAGGTAGGCACCGGCGAAACCGGTTAACACCACCAGGGCCAGGGTATTGAGCACTCCCATGGCGCTGCCGAGTTTGATCAATATGTAAAGCTCCAGTAAAGGGATGAGGGTAAATGCGATAAACAGCCTGGGAAGCATATCTGTATCTCCTATATAAAGGTCCATTGAATCGACCGGTCTTTTTTCATTGCCGGCCCGGTGATGGCGGCAATATGATCGCGGGTAAACCATCTCTGGTGAACGATAAAATGTTTTTTATCATATCCGGCGGCCAGACAACCGTCATCAATCACCTGGAGAATACGGCAGTGGGACAGGCCGGTAAACCCCACGCCCATGGCCTTTAATACCGCCTCTTTCGCCGTCCAGAAACGAAAAAAAGCAACCGGCGCCTTTCCGCCGATCAGCCGCCACTCCTGATCATCCGCGATATATTCCATGATGGCGCAGCTCACCTTGCGCATCCGTTCAATATCGATTCCCACCGACCCGGTGGCAACCACCCCACTGACATAATCGGTCTTGTGGGAGATGGACCAGTGGATGCCGTGGGCAGGAATGGGCGCGCCATCGTCGTTTTTGGGAAATCCGGATAATGCCAGCCCGCTTTTTTCCGCGCTGACCCGGGCCGCCTGGCGGGCCAGTCGGCTGAGGGTACGCACCTGCTCTTTACCACGCGGCAGCCGCTCATCGGCCGGAACTTTCATGATCACCGGAAAAAGGATTTCAGGATTATCGTTCATTGGATTGAATCTTCAGCGCTTCTTTGTATATCCGGTTGCGGGATACCTTAAATTCGTCGGCCACCTCTTTGACAACAGCAGACAGGGGTCGGTCAGCCGCCGCCAGGGCATCGGCCAGGGAATCATGAATTAGTTCCCATGGCACCTGTATCTTTGACGTATTGCCGGCCACCAGCAGGGTACATTCACCTTTGATCGTATTGCGATTGGCCATCTGGCCGGCGATCTCGGACAGTCGGCCCCGGATAAATTCTTCGTACAATTTGGTCATCTCCCGGCCCAGTACCGCCGGTCTGTCTCCCAGTATCGACATCAGTTCCCGGACCAGGCGATAAATCCGCCGGGGTGATTCATAAAAGATCAGGGTCCGGTCATCTTCGGCCAGAGATTCGAGCAGCCCCAGGCGCCGGCCTTTTTTAGAGGGTAAAAACCCGATAAAGACAAAACTGTCCGTGGGCAGACCGGAAACGCTGAGCGCGGTAATCAGCGCCGATACCCCGGGAATGGGGACGACCCGAAGCCCCTGGGCAAGCGCCGTGGTGACCAGCCGGTATCCCGGATCAGATACGCCCGGCGTACCGGCATCGGTGACCAGCGCCATATCATTTCCAGCTTTGAGCTGGGTGATCAGCCGGGGCGTCATCCGGGTTTCGTTATGCTCGTGATACGCTATCTGCGCCGTTGAAATACCGTGATGGGCCAGCAACCGGCCGGTATGGCGGGTATCCTCGGCCACCACGAGATCCACGGCGGACAGAGTCTTAATGGCCCGCAGGGTGATATCATCCCGGTTGCCGATGGGTGTGGCCACCACGTAAAGCGTCCCCCGGCCGAGATCGGTTTCAACGGTGGTACAACGCTTATCCATAGGCAAGGTCAAAGGCATTTTTAAAGTGCTCAACCGTAGGCATGCCGCCGGCATACTTTACCGTGATGACGTCAAACCGGGCGCGGGCACCGCCGTTTCCGGTTTTTTTCAGATAGGACAGGGCCGCAATGGACAGATGACGCTGTTTGGCCGGAGTCACGGCAAATTTCGGATGACCATACCGGGTCGACCGCCGGGCCTTGACTTCTACAAAGACCAGGGTATCCCCATCTCTGGCGATAATGTCGACTTCACCCATACGGGTACGAAAATTCTGTTCAATCACACGATACCCCAGGCGTTTGAGGAAAGAAATGGCCAGTTCCTCGTTCTTTTTCCCAAACTGCCGGGACCTGGCCGTCATGCTAGATTCGTTTTTTGCCGGGGTTCAGTCATGACGACCCCCTTAAAGCGCTTCCGGTGAATCGGGCAGCACCCATGAGTCCGGATCGCGTCTTTATGGGCCCGGGTCGGATAGCCCTTGTGACCGGCAAACCCATAGTGCGGATATTCCTGATCATATACAGCCATCAGCCGGTCCCGGGTGACCTTGGCCACGATGGAGGCGGCGCCGATGGAGATACTTTTTGAGTCACCCTTTACCACTGCCGCCTGGGGAAGATCTGAAGGGATTTTGTACGGGCCGTCGATAAGCAGATAATCCGGGGCCGGTTTCAGACGTGTGACGGCCAGGGCCATGGATAACAGTGCGGCCCGCAGGATATTGATACGATCGATGAAGATCGGGTCAACGATTCCGATCCCAATGGTAACGGCATGGGCGTAGATTTCGTCGTAGAGATGGTCTCGCCTGGCCGGAGAGATTTTTTTAGAATCGGTGACACCGGGGACCGGGAAATCTCCGGGAAGAACCACAGCCGCACTGACCACGGGACCCGCCAGGGGGCCCCGGCCAACTTCGTCGACACCGGCTACACATCGATATCCGTCATGCGCGGCCGTCTGCTCCCATTGCCAGGCATTTGCATCTCCAGATACCATGGTCGACTCCCGTTATTTTGGTATCACCGCAAGAGAAACAGGTAAAGATAAAAGCAGCCGCGAACTAGTTCTCCCGCCGTTCCCGGATTCGGGCGGCCTTCCCTCGCAGTTTACGCAGGTAATAAATTTTGGATCGGCGGACGCGGCCCCGGCTGATCACTTCCACCTGGTCGATATTGGGTGAATGCAGCGGGAAGATTCTTTCCACGCCCACTCCGTAAGATATCTTGCGGACCGTAAAGGTGGCGTTGTTGGTTCCCCGGCGGCGGCTGATCACCACGCCCTGGAAAGCCTGAATACGTTCTTTCCCGCCTTCGCTGATTTTAACATTTACCTTGACGGTGTCTCCAGGCGCAAAAGACGGCACGTCCATGCGCATCATTTCCTGTTCAATCTGTCTGATTTTATTCATGATCTCTCCATTCAGTTCTATTTCGTCTGTTTTAATTGTTTTTGTAATCCCGTGTTATCGCTGCTACCGGGCAACAACGGGTACTTATTTTCAATATCCCAATAGTCGATCCAGCACAGCGGTTACCGCCGAGCGGACCGACAGGTGATTATAGTCGGGCGTCCCCCGTACCGGACGCAGGCACAGATCGGCGCTGTCAATAATATCCGGCGCCAGTCCCCAGGCCGTACCAAAAACCAGCAGATGCGGCTGCCCCTTAGCCTGTCCCTTATCCTGCCTCTTATCAAGGGTTCGCCTCAGGTGTTGATGCGAAATACCGCCCTTACGTTCCTTTGAGCTGGTTACCACCACGATCGGTTCGCCGTGGCCCATCGCCCGGACACGCTCTTTTACCGATTCAAACGTATCCGCCAGTTCGATTATTTCAAGCGCCTCGCGACGGCTCGGGTTATACGTGGCGCCGTAGCCCGTTATCCAGTGATCGATTACCGATTGGGCAAGTTCTTTCTGGTCGGTCAGCGGCGTAACCACGAAAAACCGGCGGACTCCGTAGGTCCGCGCTGCACGTGCAATATCATGCAGGTCAAGGGGCGTCACCGCCGATGCAATGGTATCTCCGGTTTTGTTCAGCACCGGATAGTGTAAAAGAACCACGTAGAGATCGGCTCTGCAATCGGTTTTATCTGACGCCATATCCTGCTATTCGCTATCTTTTATCACCCTGGTTTTCAATGAGCCGATTCAACCGGTTTTGCCACTGCCTGCAAAGATCGAGTTCTTCCTGTGTGAGCGAATAGCCCTCCAGAAGATCCGGACGTTTCAGCAATGTCCGGATCAGGGCAGATTTCCGTCGCCAGATCTCGATTTCCCGGTGATTACCGGACAACAGCACATCTGGCACCGCCTGATCTTCGAAAACCCTCGGCCGTGTGTATTGCGCATGCGCCAGCAATTGATCGGCAAATGAATCTGTTTCGGCCGATGTATCGCCTCCCAGCGCACCGGGCAACAGCCGGGTCACGGCATCGACCACCACCATGGCCGCCAGTTCTCCGCCGGTCAATACAAAATCGCCGATGGAAAGTTCATAATCCACCTGCGTTTCGCAAATGCGTTCATCGATCCCTTCGTACCGCCCGCAGATCAGTACGAGATGCGCTTTTTCCGAAAGCGCCCGGGCCGTCTTCTGATCGAATACCCGGCCCTGGGGCGTTAAGTGAACGATCACGGCATCCGGATCCCGGTCCGCCGCTTTACGAATGGCACCGGCCAGGGGGTCGGGCTTCATCACCATGCCGTCGCCGCCTCCGAAGGGCCGGTCGTCCGTTACGCGGTGACGGCCGGCGGCGTGGTCACGGATATCCAGGATATCCGTATGGATCAGTTCCCGTTCAATGGCCCGGCGGATGATTCCATGTTCGAAAAAGCCGGCAAACATATCCGGAAAAATCGTCAGGATCGAAAACTTCATTGGTGTTCCAACAAAAAAAACCGGCCTGGTAAAAGCCAGTATGAAAGATCGATCGTTGACCCTTTCATGAATATCCTGATCATGAATATTCCGGCAACGTCACCTGCATGCATCGTTTTTCCAGATCAACCCGATTTATCACCGAGGCGATCGCCGGGATCAGAATCTCTTTTTCCCGGTGTTTCACCACGTAAACATCGTTGGCGCCGGTGGCGATAATTTCTTTGAGTATTCCCAGGCATTCGCCATCGGAGCTGTTGACCGTCATACCGATCAGGTCGTTCCAGTAATATGTGTTTTCCCCCGGCTCGGGAAGCTGCGCTTTGTTTATTAACAGCAGCGCCCCTTTCAACGCCGCGGCCGCATCTCGGCTCTCAACACCTTCAAAAGCCAGTAACACCTGGCGGTTATGGGGTTTTACCCATTTAACGGTACGTTCAAACAAAACGCCCCGGGGCGATTGTAAAACAACATCATCGCCCGCGGAAAAAGCACCTTTGGACTCGGCATAGAAAAATATCTTTACGGTTCCAGCCACGCCATGGGCGCCTACAATTTTACCCACGGGAATCAGGTCGTTGTCATCCATGGACCGGCCCAAGACGTCTATTCGATAATTTCAAGTACCGTTCGCTTGTTTTGCTTGGCTGCCGCCGCGTTCAAGATGGTTCGCATCGCCCGGGCCGTCCGGCCCTGTTTGCCGATGACTTTTCCCAGGTCTTCTTTGGCCACATTCAGTTCTAAAACAGAGGTCTGGCTTCCCTCTATCTCGTTGACGGTTACCTGCTCCGGAAAGTCGACCAGGGCTTTGGCAACATATTCAATCAAATCCTTCATCTTCCCTCCTCGATTACCCACATGAATAGGGTGGCAAAACCATTATGCGGCCCCGGAATAAACACCTTCTCTCTTTAGGAGATTATTTACAGTGTGGGTGGGAAGGGCCCCTTGATCCAGCCAATATTGTACCCGCTCGGTCTGAAGTGTGACTTCCGCCGGATCTTTGAGTGGATTGTAGGTACCCAGTATTTCTAAAAATCTGCCGTCACGCGGATTTTCGATATCCGTCGCAACGATGCGGTAAAAAGGTCTTTTTTTACCGCCGTGTCTGGCCAGTCTTATTTTTACGGACATTGTTTCTCCTTTAGCGTTAAAACGGGAGCATCCCGCGACCCAGGCCGCGCATTCCCCCTTTGTTCAGTTTTTTCATCATTTTCATGACTTGAGAATAATTTTTCAATAATTTATTTACTTCCTGTACACTGGTTCCACTCCCTCTGGCAATTCTTTTTCGACGACTACCGTTAATTATGGTGTGTTTCCGCCGCTCCCCGGGCGTCATGGAATTAATCATCGCCTCAATCTTAACCAGCTGCCGATCATCTACGTTTAATTTTTTTAATTGTTTCCGCCCGAGTCCGGGGATCATGCCGAGAAGATCGGTCAGCGATCCCATTTTTCGGATCTGGACCATCTGGTCCCGGAAATCTTCTAATGTAAACTGGCTTTTGCGCAGCTTTTTTTCCAGCTCAATCGCTTTTTTTTCATCCACGACCGACTGGGCTTTCTCGATCATGGTGAGGACATCCCCCATGCCGAGAATCCGGGAGGCCATCCGCTCGGGATGAAACGGCTCCAGGTCGGTGGATTTTTCGCCCACCCCGATGAATTTAATCGGTTTACCGGTGACGGATTTGATGGAAATGGCCGCCCCGCCCCGGGCATCGCCATCCATCTTGCTCAGCACCACGCCCCCGACATCCAGGGCGTCGTTGAAGGCCTTGGCACTGTTGACGGCATCTTGACCGGTCATCGCATCGGCCACGAAAAGGATATCCGACGGATTCACGGCCTGCTTGATTCGGCGAAGCTCGTCCATCAACGCCTCGTCCACGTGCAGCCGGCCGGCCGTATCCAGCAGGATGACGTCACAGCCCTGATGATGGGCGGCGGTTCGCGCCGCCTGGCAGATCCCTACCGGGTCCATGTCTGTTCGGGATGCAAACACGGGGATATCCAGCTGGCTGCCCAGTTTTTTCAGCTGATCGATGGCCGCAGGACGGTACACATCGGCCGGTACCAGATAGGGCTTCTTCCCTTTGCTTCGCAGGAAAACGCCGAGTTTTCCCGCTGTTGTGGTTTTACCCGACCCCTGCAACCCCACCAGCATGACGGCCACGGGCTGGGTTCCCCTTAACCCCAGTTCCTCATGGTGTTCGCCCATCAGGCGGGTCAGTTCTTCATTAACAATCTTAATGACCTGCTGACCCGGCGTGAGGCTGGCCATCACCTCCTGGCCCAGAGCCCGCTGTTTGATATCGGCAATAAATTTTTTAACGACGCGGAAATGCACATCGGCCTCAAGCAGGGCCATTCGGACCTGTTTCAGACCTTGCTCGATGTTCTTTTCAGACAGCTTTCCGTGTCCTTTTAGCTGCTTAAAAACACCGTTTAATTTGTCGCTTAACGTATCAAACATAAAATTACCGTTCAAATCCAACTCTCTATATTGCTAAACAGCACAAGATAGTATAATATTAGGATTATGTCAAGAAATGATTCGACTCCAGATAATCCGCACCCATCCGGCGTGGACATCAAAGAGCTTACCCTGCCGGCACTTACCGCCTGGCTTGAGGCCGGGGGCATCAAGCCGTTTCATGCGAGCCAGATTTTCAAATGGATCTATGCCCGCCAGGTCGACGATTTCAACGAAATGACAGACCTGGGAAAACAGCTCCGGATCCGGCTGATGGATCACTTTGTCGTGAACCGGCTTCAACAGGTGGCCGTGGAAAAAGCGGCCGACGGCACGCGCAAATATCTGTTCGGACTGGCCGACGGCAATTTCATCGAAAGCGTCCTGATCCCGGAGAAAAACCATCTGACGTTGTGTATTTCGAGCCAGGTGGGGTGCGCTCAGAGGTGCCGCTTCTGCCTGACCGGTACGGGTGGCTTTATCCGCAACCTCTCCAGCGGAGAGATTCTGGCCCAGGTGCGTGATATCCGAAACGAGCTGGGTGATGCGGATAAACTGACCAACCTCGTGTTTATGGGGATGGGCGAACCCCTGGCCAATTATGACAACCTGATCGCGGCCCTGGCGGTTATTACCGACAATCGCTGTGGGATGGCATTTTCCGCCAACCGGGTGACCCTGTCTACGGCCGGGCTGGTGCCCAAAATCATCCGGCTGGGCCGGGATGCTGCGGTGAGTCTGGCGGTCAGCCTCAATGCCACGAACAACCAGACCCGCGATCAACTCATGCCGATCAACCGCCGGTATCCCATTGAAACACTCATCGATGCCTGCCGGAACTATCCCTTGAAAAAACGGCGCAAGATTACTTTCGAGTATATTCTGATAAAAGGAATCAACGATTCGCCCGACGATGCCGAGCGCCTGGCCCGCCTGCTCAATCCGTCATGGGCCAAGATCAACCTGATTCCGTTTAATGAATTTCCGGAGAGTCGGTTTTTACGCCCCGCAGCGGCGGTCATCGAACGGTTTATGGATATTTTGCACCAGCGGCAATATGTCACCATCATACGCGCCAGCAAGGGCCGGGACATTTCCGCCGCCTGCGGGCAGCTTCGCGTCCGAGTCGCAGAATCACAGGATCAATAAATCTTTTACCTCTTCCGGCGGGATCGGCATCACCTCAATGACCTGCTGCCCGTCCGATCCGGTTACGCGGACATTCGCAAACAGGTCCGCCGGTGCCTTGCTGTAGCCGGCGCAAATGGCGGCGGCCCGTCTCACGAGCGATTCGGCCTTACAGCCGCCGGGAATGACTGCCGTGGGACCGGGATACCCCATGGTCTTCAGCACGATATCCCTGTCTGCGTCTATCCATTTTCCAATCGATTCATTTTCTTTCCTGGTGCGCCCCACGATGACTTTTGTATGGGGATCAAGGCGCAAATGGCGGCCAAATTTGAGCAGGTGGAGTTCGGCTTCGGTATACAGCGCCTGGTGGTCAAAAATATCCCGCAGACGATGGCTGTACCCTTTGTCGGTGAGCAGGCATCCCCCCGCAGGCGCCGGGTAGGAGGTAATACCGTATTGGGCGGCCATGCGCATCTGGGGCTTTCGGGATCGCCCGGACAGGTCCAGTAATTGTTCCCGGTCAATCAACCCCTCCTGTTCGGGGATGCTCTCGGGAAGCCTTTTGGCGCTCAGCGGACGGACGATATATCCATCCATGCCGGATTGTTTGGCCACGTACCGGAGTGACGGATAGGTCTGGGACATGGGACGCTGGCCCAGTACTTCTCCACTGAACAGAAAATCAAATCCGTCGGTCTGCATCGTTTCACCGGCCAGTTTGAACATCAAGGCATGGCAATCCATGCATGGGTTCATGTATTGTCCGTACCCGGCCGGGGGATCTTTCAACATTTTAAGATATCTCGGAAAAATCGACCGCACAATGAGAGGTACGCCGGTGATCTGCGAGGCCTGACGAGCCTTTTCATCCGAAAAAAACGGGGTTTCAAAACAGATCCAGGTAACGTCGATGCCCTGATCCCTCAGTACCAGGGCGGAAAGGATGCTGTCCAGGCCGCCGGAGCACAGCCCCAGGCCGCGAACGGGTTTTTGCCGCGTGTTGTCCACAGATGATACCTTTGAAAAAGATTTCCCATGACAGGGTCTTAAAAAAATTGTACGTCAACCATACAGTCATGAAACGTAAGAACGCATCAATGGGTGTCAAGCCGGTTTCATTCCGCGCATTATTTTCAATTCCATCCACCGGGTTCCATGGGCAATACCGGTGAAAAATGGCAGGGAAGCCGGCAGGGATTCAATCAAGCCATTCTTTTTCAATATCACAAGGGATGTTACCGTGGCGACTCACGATATCCACAATGATGACCTTGATCTTCGCGCCTCTCTGCTGAGCGTTTTTTTATGCGTGCTGTTTGGGGCCAACTCCGTGGCGATCAAAATCAGCCTGGCAGGGATGGGACCATTTACCACGGCCGGGATACGGTTCTCCCTGGCCGCCGTTCTCATTTTTCTCTGGGCGGTGGGGACGAAACGGCCAACCGGTTTTCCCCGGCGCCAGCTCGGTCCGCTGTTGATTATATCTCTGATTTTTGCCGGTCAGCTGTCCCTGTTTTATCTGGGGTTGAGCCGGTCAAACGCATCCCGGGGGACTCTGCTGGCCAACCTCCAACCTTTTTTCACCCTGCTTCTGGCCCATTTTTTTATTCCGGGCGACCCAATCACACTGAGAAAATTTATCGGAATCCTGCTGGGGTTCAGCGGGGTTGCCTTTGTGTTCCTGGACAAGCAGACCGGCGGGGCCGGTGATTTACGTATCGGGGATCTGATTATCCTGGCGGCCACATTTTTATGGGCCCTTAACGCCGTTTACATCAAACGTGTGATCCACCGGTTCGAGCCGTATCAGATCGTCATGTACCAGATGATCTTTGCCGTTCCCGTTTTTCTGATCTGCGCCTTTGTATGGGATCGCCCCATGATGCTTCATCCGGATACAAAGGTGATCGGTGCGCTGCTTTACCAGAGCGTGGTGACCGCCGCCTTTGGTTTCCTGGCCTGGACCTATTTACTCCAGCGGTATGGCACCGTAGCGCTTCATTCGTTCGTCTTTATCATGCCCATTGCCGGCGTTGTTCTGGGCGGCATGGTCCTCAACGAGCCGATCACCGGGAAAATACTGCTGGCCCTGGGGTTTATTGTGTCCGGTATTTTCATCATCCACTTTAAAACGAAAAAACGGATTATCCCGATTACATTCTACAAAGGATAAGCCGAACGGGTCGTTACCCTGAACCGGCCGATCATTTTAAATTAGAGATTGTGTTGAGGCGAATTATCCGTTATGAGCCGGTATTTCCTGTCTGATGAGCCATTTCATCGGATCTTACCGTTTTGCGGGTATCGAATCTGGCGCCATGGAAAACCGGATTTTAAAATCAAACAGCCTTTTGCTCATGACCGCTGCGATCTGGGGATTTGCTTTTGTGGCCCAGCGCATGGGCATGGATTACGTGGGGCCGTTTACGTTTAACGGGATGCGGTTCGCCCTGGGAAGTCTGGTGCTGCTTCCGGTGTTGATTGTAAGCGAACGGCGATCCCCCCGCACCCGTCTCAAGCGCAAAACAATGGTTCTTGGTTGCGGGATTACCGGCGGTGTTCTGTTTATGGGGGCATCGTTGCAGCAGGTGGGAATTATTTATACCACGGCGGGAAAAGCCGGGTTTATCACCGGGCTCTATGTGGTGATGGTGCCCATTTTCGGCCTTGTTTTAAATCACCGGACCGATATCGGCACCTGGGTGGGGGCGGTCCTGGCCGCCGTGGGGCTCTATTTTCTGAGTGTCACCGAGCAGTTTACCATTCAGCGCGGTGACTTCCTGGTATTGATGAGTGCATTGTTCTGGACGGTCCACGTGCTGATGATCGACTGGCTGTCTCCCCGTGTAAACCCGATCAAGATTGCATTTATTCAGTTTGTTCTCTGTTCGGCGTTAAGCTTTACCGTGGCGCTTTTCACCGAAGAGATCATCGCCGCCCGAATTTTTCAGGCTTCCCTGCCGATCATTTACAGCGGGGCCCTGTCGGTGGGGATTGCCTACACGTTACAGATTGTTGCCCAGCAAAATGCCCACCCGGCCCATGCGGCGATTATTTTGAGCATGGAAACCGTTTTCGCGGCTCTGGGCGGCTGGATCGTATTGAATGAAATCCTCTCGCCACGCGAAATCTCCGGCTGCCTGCTGATGCTCACCGGTATGACCTTGTCTCAATTGTGGGGATATATTCGGCACCGGCGACATAAACGGATCGGAGTCTGATGCCAACGTGCGACCAGAAGGAATAATCGATGGCTGCTGACATTGCACTGCTCGTATTGCTGGCCGCTTTTCTTCACGCGGGCTGGAATGCGCTGGTTAAAACCGCATCGGACCGGCTGCTGATTATTTCCGCCATTGCCTTTGGCCAATGCATGGCCGGGATACTGGTCATGCCTTTTGTGCCGGCCCCGGATCCGGCCAGCTGGCCGGCCATTGCCGTATCGACTACATGCCACTATCTTTATTATATTTTTTTGTACCAGGCATATCGATTCGGTGACCTGAGCCTGGTATACCCGCTGGCGCGGGGACTCGCGCCGGTCCTGGTGGCCATGGGGGCGGCCATATTCGGCCGCGAAATCCTTTCACTCCCTGCGATTGCCGGGGTCATGATCACGGCTGCCGGTATTGCCAGTATCGCCTTTTTTCAAAAATCATCGCTGAAAAATAATTCATCCACACTTTTTTTTGCCATGGGCACCGGCGTCATCATCGCCGGGTATACCGTGGCCGACGGGGTGGGGGTTCGGCTTTCCAACAGCCCTTTTGGGTATATCGCCTGGTTGTTCTTTCTGGAATTTCCGGTGATTTTGTTTGTTGTTTATCGACGCCGGGGCCGAATCGTCCGTTTGCTGCACCGCGAATGGAAACAATTTGCCGGCACCGGAATCTGTTCGGTCTTTGCATATGGTATTGTTATTTTTGCCGTCAACTTTGCGCCCATGGCAGCTGTATCGGCCCTGAGGGAATCGAGCGTGATCATGGCGGCCTTGATCGGTACCTTATTTCTCGGGGAACGGCCTTTCCGGCAACGCGTCATTGCCGCGGTGGTGGTGGCATGCGGTGTCGCGATGGTTACAGGTGTCAGGTAAATGACCGCTCAAAGGCTACAAACGCGTTTGAACGGGACGGTTTAAGCATATCTGTTTAAGATCGATACAAACATCGAAAACAATGATTTCCACCCCGTTTCTAATTGCCTTTCGCAGCCCTTTTCCATAATTCGGGTCGATATGATCAGCCGGGGAAAAAACCATGGCATCCATCCGCTGAATCAGGTAAAACATCACCCCCCGGTGGCCGGAAGATACGAGTTTCTGCAGCGCATCTAAATGCTTTAAGCCCCTTGTGGTCACCGCATCGGGAAAACAGGCGCGGCCGTTTTCCACCAGCGTACAATTTTTGACTTCCACATAGCAGCACATTCCTTCATCGTTTGACAGGCGGATATCCAGGCGGGACCGATCTCCCACTTTGACTTCCCGTTTCAGGTGGGCATATCCTGAGAGCGATTTAACCTGTCCCGAAGAAATTGCGTGGGCCACCAACCGGTTCGGGACCAGCGTGTTGACGCCGACCATGGAGTCGGGCATTTCGATCAGTTCCCAGGTGTATTTAAGCTTTCTCTTGGGATTCGTCGCCCGTGAGACGTATACCGGGCGACCCGGCTGATTGCACGTGTCCATACGTCCCGAATTGGTGCAGTGCGCGGTGATGACCCTGCCGTCGGCCAGTCGTATGTCGGCCAGAAATCGTTTGTATCGTTTGATCAGCGTTCCCCGAATAAGTGGCGGCCAGGCTAATCCGGTGTTGTTATGCTTATTTTCGGTACATTTTTCCATCGGTCAATCCAGTTTGGGAAACAGCGATCGATGAATCTCAGGTCGGACGTCTATTGCCCTTGACAAACGATCAGATTTTATATGTTATTCTGTCCAGACCCAAGGGGTCAAGATTTAAGGCCGGGGGGGATGAACAAAAAATTTATTATACCGATAAATGAAGCGTGGGCCCATAATTTATTTGGCGATATTTCCCGGGCACATTTTTATCAACGATCGGGTCGATTTTGTTAACGGTTCAAGGAGGGATAGATGAAGGTTCTCGTCAGCGATGTGCTGGGTGAAATCGGTATTCAGATGTTTGAGGCAGAGGAAGGGATAGACGTTGATGTAAAGACCGGTTTGTCTCCCGAAGAATTAAAGTCTATTATCGGGAAATATGATGCGCTGGTGATTCGAAGCGCCACGAAGGTGACCCGGGATTTGCTGGATGCGGCCACAAACTTGAAAGTCGTGGGCCGGGCGGGGATTGGGCTGGACAATGTTGATATTCCGGCGGCCACCCAGAAAGGCGTGGCCGTGATGAATACACCGGGCGGCAATGTGGTCACCACTGCCGAGCATACCATTGCCATGATGATGTCGTTGACCCGCAATATCCCCCGGGGAACAGCCACATTGAAGGCGCAGGCCTGGGAAAAGAAAAAACTGCAGGGTCGGGAAATATTTGAGAAAGTCCTGGGGGTCATTGGATATGGCAAGATCGGCGCCGTCGTGGCCAATCGTGCCCGTGGCCTTAAAATGCAGGTAGTTATCCATGACCCTTACGTAACTTCAGAACAGGTCGAAAAAGACGGCTACAGGAGTGTTTCCCTGGATGAGTTATACGAAATCTCTGACTATATTACCGTCCATGTTCCCAAACTTAAAGAAACCACCGGGTTGATTAACCGGGCGGCATTCGAAAAGATGAAACCGGGTGTCATGGTGCTTAATTGCGCGCGGGGCGGAATTATCAACGAAGGTGACCTTTACGAGGCGATTAAAGAGGGAAAGGTGGCCGGTGCGGCCCTTGATGTTTTTGAAACTGAGCCGCCAAAGGACTTACCGCTGCTGCAGCTTGACGAGGTGATCTGTACGCCGCATCTGGGCGCATCCACCCGCGAAGCCCAGACCAATGTCGCCGTGGCCGTGGCGGAACAGATCATTGATTTTCTAAAAAATGGTTCGGTGCGCAATGCGGTTAATGCACCATCGGTTACCGGCCGCCTGCTGGAAAAACTGGGGCCCTACCTGTCTCTTGGGGAACAGATCGGTATTCTTCAATCCCAGCTGATCGACGGGGCGATTACTGAAGTGGCGATTGAATATGCCGGCGATTTTCAGGACCTGGATCTTTCACCGGTCTCAACCGCTGCCTTGAAAGGGGTGATGGATACCCATGCACGGGACATGGTTAATTTTGTAAATGCCCCGACGATTGCCAAAGAGCGGGGCATCAAGGTAACGGAAACCATCAGCAGTGAGCCCGAAGATTATTTAAATTTGATCACCATGCGGGTAACGACCACCGAAGGGACCAGTACGGTAGCCGGGACCCTTTATGGTAAAAGGGAGGGCCGGATTGTCCGCATCAATTCGTTCCGGCTGGAAATGATCCCGCGCGGCCATCTGGCCCTGATCCACAATATCGATAAACCGGGGTCCATCGGTCAGATCGGTACCGTACTTGGTAAATACGACATCAATATCGACCGTATGCAGGTGGGCCAGGAAGAAGATGGAGATCACAATATCATTTTTCTGTGCACGGATCGGCCGATTCCATCGGATGTGATCCGGAAGATGCAGGATTTGCCCCTGGTAAAGACGGTAACACCCTTGGAACTATAAAAAAATAGAATTCTGGAACGGCGGCGCTTTTTTATCGTTCCAGATAATACCGGGAGAGACGACATGGCCGAAGATATCAAAGATTTTATTTTAAAGGACGGGGGGAAATCTGCCGATCCGGTCAAACCGGATGAAGCACAACCCAAAGACAGCGCATCACACACTGCAATGCCGGTGATGACATTTGCGACATTTGTAATTTCGTTGAATCATTCGGCCTTGGTCAACCTCGGCAAGATAGAGGATCCCTCCACGGGAACCAAAACCAAGAGCCTGGAGATGGCCAAGCAAACCATTGATATCATTGCCATGCTGGAAGAAAAAACCAAGGGCAACCTGACCGATGAAGAAGAGGGCCTGCTCAAGGGGCTGCTTTATGATTTACGAATGATCTATGTTAAAGAAACTCAATAAGTAGACGGGCTACCCTTCGGGTTTTCACTGAAAATGCGATTAATTGCTGGTATTCAAGCTGCAGGACGGGTTTCTCCGGGTTATTTATCGCTGCCAGACTGCAAATACGATGCTGTCAACGGTGCCCCCGAATACGCGGATATCATCTGTAAACCCGGCGCTTGAGTCGTCTCGAGCAAAGATACATCCATGACAGAGACTCCGACTCTATTTACTTCTCCCGCCAAGATAAACCTGTTCCTGGCCGTAACCGGCAGACGACCCGGCGGATACCATGAATTATTCACATTGATGTGCCCGCTGGCGCTTTCAGACACCCTTAAAATAGAACAGACACAGCAGGGCATTTCCGTTTGCTGTGCGGATCCGGATGTCCCCGGAGATGGGACCAACCTGGCGTACCGGGCGGCCCAAATATTTCTTTCCCGGTGGGTTCAGGAAAAAAACGGCCGGCCATTTGGGGTCCGCATGGTGATTAAAAAGCGAATTCCCGTGGCCGCCGGACTGGGGGGCGGCAGCAGCAATGCCGCAACGGTCCTTCTGGCGCTCAACAGGGTGTGCGAAAACCCTTTCAGCCGGGACAGATTGATGGCTATGGCGTTGAAACTCGGCGCGGATGTCCCTTTTTTCATTCTTCGCTGCCCGGCCATTGCCACCGGTATCGGCGAAATCCTCGAACCGGTGGCAGGCCTGGCGCCGATTTCCGTATTGCTTGTTCACCCGTCCATCCGGATATCCACGGCAGATGTTTATCGAAACCTGAAATTAAGATTGACAAAATGCCAACAACGACTTAAAAATATTACTTTGCACTCTGGAGCGGAACGGGAACATTTTCGGTTGGATAGACTGACAAAATACTTATGCAATGACCTTGAAACCGTCACCGTATCGCAACATCCGTTTATTGAGACCATAAAACAGACGTTAATCGCTTGCGGTGCCGCCGGGGCATTGATGTCCGGAAGCGGGCCGACGGTGTTTGGCCTTTTCAGGGACAAAGCAGCGGCACAAGACGCATTTATTGATCTTTCACGAAACCGTCACTGGCAGGTATTTAAAACAGAACTGGTTACTGGGGCGTCGTCAAGTGGCTAAGACACAGGATTTTGATTCCTGCATTCGGAGGTTCGAGTCCTCCCGCCCCAGCCATTTAATTTGAACTGTGAGGCCGGTATTAGGTGTCACACGGCAGGTCAAAACAGGGTAACACTGCAATGACAGAAAATAATGATTTTCATGTGTTTTCGGGGAATTCGAACCCGGATCTGGTTCAAAAAATCTGCGATTATCTGAAGATTCCACTGGGCGAGGCGAAGATAAACACCTTCAGTGACGGTGAAATCCAGATCGAGATCGATAATAATGTACGCCTGCGGGATATTTTTGTGGTTCAATCGACCTGTGCGCCGGTTAACCGGAATCTGGTCGAGTTGCTGTTAATGATTGATGCGATCAAGCGTTCCTCGGCCAGGCGGATTACCGCGGTCATCCCCTATTACGGGTATGCCCGCCAGGATAAAAAAGTGGCGCCGCGCGTACCGATCAGTGCCAAGCTGGTCGCCGATCTGATTACGACTGCCGGTGCGCATCGGGTGATTACCATGGATCTGCATGCCGGGCAGATTCAGGGGTTTTTTAATATCCCGGTGGATAACCTGTTCGCCGCTCCGGTGATTCTCAATCATATCCGTGAAAACTTTAATTTTAATGGAGATCTGGTCATTGCTTCTCCCGACGCCGGCGGTGTAGAACGGGCCCGTGCATTTGCCAAGCGGCTGAATGTAGATCTGGTGATTGTAGACAAGCGTCGGGATGCGCCCAATAAGGCCAAGGCGATGGCCGTTATTGGTGATGTGAAAGATAAAGTGGTGGTCATTTTAGACGACATGGTGGATACGGCAGGCACCCTGACCGAAGCTGCCGGGGCTTTTTTGAACAACGGCGCCCGGGAAATTCATGCCTGCTGTGCGCATCCTGTCCTCTCCGGCCCGGCAATCGATAGGATTGAAAAGTCGGCGTTAAAGTCCGTTATTGTGACCGATACCATCCCGCTGAAACCTGCGGCCGTTAACAGCAATAAATTTAAGGTACTGACCATTGCCAATCTGATCGGCGAAGCCATTCTCCGCAGTCATACCGGAGATTCAGTGCACTCGCTTTTTGTTTAGTCGCCGATTTTTTCGGGGTGGCTAAGGAAATTTTTAAAACTTTTAACAAATACACAGCTGAAAAATATCATATTTTCAAACAGGAGGTAGATCCTTGGAACTTATTGAACTAAACGCTGATGTCCGCACCGCCACTGGAAACGGACCCGCCCGCGTACTCCGCTCTGCGGGGCGAATACCGGCCGTGCTTTATGGGCCCGGCATAGACCCGGTTACCTTGTCCGTAGACACAAAGGAGCTGGAACATATTTTTAGAACAACCGCATCCGGCCAGACGGTACTGAACCTGGTGATCCATGATGATGAAACATATTCAAAATCGGTGATGATCAAAGAGCTGCAGACGCATCCGACCAGCGAGGCACTTTTACATGCCGATTTTTACGAAATTGATCTGAACAAGCAGGTCACTGTAAATGTCCAGGTGGAGATAGTCGGCAAATCCATAGGGGTTGAGAACGGGGGGCTTCTGCAGGTCGTTCGCCGCGAACTGGAAGTCACCTGCCTTCCGTCCCAGATTCCCGATACCATTGAAGTGGATATCTCCGAGCTGGATGTTGGAGATTCCCTCCATGTCAAGGCCATCCCCTTACCCGAGGGTGTTGAGATTGTATCGGAGAGCGATTTTACCGTGATGACAGTTGTCAGCCCGGCCATGGAGATCGAGGAACCCGAGGAAGAAGACCTGGAAGGCGAGGTTGTTGAGGGTGAGGAAGCCGGTGATGAGGCTGCAGGCGAAGATACGGATAAAAGCGCCGATTCCAAAGAATCCTGATTAATCGGTCGAGCGGTCAGGCAGTTATAAATGAATACCCGGAATAAGCGCCTGGTCGTCGGGTTGGGAAATCCCGGGCGGAAATACCGCCAAACCCGGCACAATACGGGTTTTATGGTCGTTGATGCCCTGGCTGCCATGTGGCGGGTAGCCTTTTCCGACCGGCTGACCGATATTGAATTTGGCCGGCATTCCCTGGTGGGGATAGACGTTTTTATTGCCAAACCGCTGGGCTACATGAACAACAGCGGTCCACCTGTCCAACAGCTGGTGGATCGATACCATTTTAAGTACGAAGACTTGATCATCGTTTATGACGATATTGATCTCGCATTCGGTACGTTAAAAATCAAAGAGAAAGGGGGGAGCGGCGGTCATAACGGAATCAAATCCATCATGCAAACCTTCGGCAGTGGAGCGTTCACCCGCCTTCGTGTCGGGATCGGGCGGCCGATACCAGGGGTTGACGTGACGGGGCATGTGCTGAGGCCTTTTGAATTATCGGAACGAGACCCCCTGTTACGGGTGATCGATCGGGCGGCCGAGGCGGTTCATGCAATTCTTTGCGAGGGGACATTGTCGGCGATGAACAGGTTTAACGGTAAACAGATGTGAATGAAAAATTAATTTCGAGATGGAGGGTAAAATGGATTCTACGCTAAACGTAGTCACTGGGAATATACCATTAATTTGTACCCTGGTCGGCGTGTTGGGGGTATTATTTTCGCTCATTCTGGCAACAATCGTTAAAGGTGCATCTCCCGGCAATGAAAAAATGCAGGAGATTGCCGGTGCTATCAAGGAAGGTGCAATAGCCTACCTCAACCGCCAGATGAAAAGCATGGGGGTTGCCGGCATCATTATCTTTGGTATTATTTTTGCCACCATGGGGCCGAAGACAGCCCTCGGGTTTCTGGTCGGTGCGGTGGCGTCATTTTGTGCCGGCTACATCGGTATGCGCGTCTCTGTCCTGGCCAATGTCAGAACGGCCGAAGCCGCCCGGAAAGGGATGGGCGCAGGGCTGGCCATGGCATTCAGGGGAGGCGCCGTTACCGGTATGATCGTTGCCGGACTGGCGCTGACATCGGTAGCCGGGTACTATTCCATCACGCATGATGTGATGACACTGGTTGCCCTTGGCTTTGGTGGCAGCCTGATATCCATTTTCGCCCGGCTCGGCGGGGGTATTTTCACCAAGGGTGCCGATGTGGGGGCGGATCTGGTGGGTAAGGTTGAGGCGGGTATTCCTGAAGATGACCCGAGAAACCCGGCAACGATTGCCGATAATGTCGGCGATAATGTCGGCGACTGTGCCGGAATGGCGGCTGATCTGTTTGAGACCTATGCGGTCACGGCTGTGGCGGCCATGCTCATCGGGTCGCTGCTGTTTCCCAATAATCCGATGGCCGTCGAATTCCCGCTGGTGCTTGGCGCGATTTCGATTATTGCTTCCATCATCGCGATCTTTTTCGTACGGCTGGGAAAGAGCGAGTATGTCATGGGGGCCCTTTACAAAGGGATGTTTGGCGCTGCCATCATAGCGGCGGTGGCCTTTTTCTATGCAACGCGGTACTTCATGGGTGATCTCGGCGATCTGTCGGCCATAAACGTTTATTATTGTACCCTGGTCGGCCTGGTACTGACCGTGGTCATCGTCATTATTACCGAATATTACACGGGTATTTATGCGCCGGTTAAAAGTATTGCCGAAGCATCCACCACTGGACATGGAACCAATATCATCGCCGGACTGGCTGTCTCCATGCAGGCGACGGCTGCGCCGGTTCTGGCGATCTGTCTGGCTATTTTTCTGGCATACAATTTCGGCGGGCTTTATGGGATCGCCATGGCTGCCATGTCGATGCTTTCCATGACCGGTATGGTCATCGCCATTGACGCCTACGGGCCGATCACCGATAATGCCGGTGGAATTGCTGAAATGGCCGAAATGGATGAAAGTGTCCGTGCTGTCACCGATCCTCTGGATGCAGTGGGGAACACTACCAAGGCCGTGACCAAGGGGTATGCCATTGGCTCTGCCGGCCTGGCGGCGCTGGTTCTTTTTGCTGCCTATGTACAGGAATTTTCGCTTCATGGCGCCGAGGAGGGATTGACGTTTGATCTGGCCGATGTCAATGTTATTATTGGTCTCTTCATTGGTGGATTGCTTCCGTATCTGTTTGCATCCATTGCCATGAAAGCCGTGGGGAACGCCGGCGGCGCGGTCGTAGAAGAAGTCCGTCGCCAGTTTCGTGAAATCCCCGGAATCATGGAAGGAACCGCCAAACCGGATTATGGCGCATGTGTCGATATCGTCACCAAGTTTGCACTGAAAGAGATGCTGGTACCGGCGTTACTGCCCGTGATCGCACCCATTCTGGTCGGTCTGTTTCTTGGAAAAGTGGCCCTGGGCGGGCTGTTGATCGGTTCCATCGTTACCGGTGTATTTGTGGCCATTTCCATGACCACCGGTGGTGCGGCCTGGGACAATGCCAAGAAATACATTGAGGATGGTCATCTGGGCGGCAAGGGCAGTGATGCCCATAAAGCTGCCGTCACCGGCGATACCGTAGGCGACCCTTACAAAGATACAGCGGGCCCGGCGGTTAACCCGATGATCAAGATCCTGAATGTGGTGGCTCTATTGATGGTGCCGTTCTTATTGTAAGCGGTATTTAAAGCCAAAATAAATAAGTACAAAAAAGGATCGGCGCTGGTGCGCCGGTCCTTTTCTATTTGATTAATAGACAGGATTGTGCTAATCTCCGCCGTATAAACTTATTAAGCTTTACCTATATCTGCTACGATCGGTGCAAATAATGAATGAAAAAACACCCCCCCCTGATAATGAGAACGGTAACGGAGCCACTCGATTTTGTGTCGGTGACCTGGCGGTCTACCCTGCGCATGGTGTCGGCCGGATTGATTCCGTGGAAAGCCGTGTCATCAACGGAAAAAAACAGGATTTTTATATTCTCAAGGTCATTGAGAGCGGCATGACCATCATGATTCCCACGACCAATGTCTGTCAGGTCGGATTGCGGAATGTGATCGATAAAAAGGACGTCGCTAAAATATTCGAAATCATGACGAACAATGGGGACGGGGGCAATGAAAGCCAGACCTGGAATCGACGGTACCGGGAATATATGGACAAAATAAAAACCGGTTCGCTTCACGATGTGGCCGAAGTATACAGGGATCTGTCTTTGTTAAAACACACCAAAGATTTATCTTTCGGTGAGCGAAAGCTTTACGATACCGCCCAGGCCCTGCTGGTTAAAGAAATCTCCACGGCAAGAGAGGTGACTGAAGAGACGGTTCAATCTGAAATTTCCGCTTTGTTCCCCCCTCCCGATAATCCGGAAAACTGACCTTTTGAGGTAATGCAGACCTCCACGGGCGATATTCGTTTCACCGTCACCCGGGCTGATGACGGCCGGCGTCTGGACATGGTGATCGCCAGCCATATCTCTCAGTGTTCCCGCACCCTGGCAGCCACCCTGATTAAAGACGGCTTTATCCGTCTTGACAACCAGGTTGTCAAACCGGCCCACCAGGTCCGTTCCGGGGATGATATTCACGGCCGCTTTCCGCCGCCGGATCCCGGAGACATTGTCCCCGAAGCGATCCCTCTGGATATCCTTTACCGGGATCATTCGATTGTTGTTGTCAATAAACCGGCAGGCCTGGTCGTTCATCCCGCAGCCGGACATAAGACCGGTACGCTGGTTCATGGCCTGCTTTATCATTTTCCGGGTGTTTTTGCCGTGGGCGGACAGATGCGGCCGGGGATTGTCCATCGACTGGATAAAGATACCTCCGGATGCCTGGTCGTGGCGCTGAACGATGCGGCCCACCAGGAGATTTCCAGCCAGTTTAAAGCGCGCACTGTTTATAAAGAATACCTGGCTCTGGTAAAGGGGCATAAAATTGAGCGAACAGGCGAAGTTAACCGGCCCATCGGCCGCCATCCGGTGGATCGGAAAAAAATGACCGTGGATGGCAGGGGCGCGCGCCCGGCCCGAACCCTGTGGCGGGTGGTCCATCGCTATCCGTCTGCTGCGCTGGTCACGCTTAATCTAAAAACCGGCCGGACGCATCAAATACGTGTCCACTTAAAATCACTGGGCCATCCCGTGGTCGGTGACCCGATATATGGCCCGCGGCGGAAGGCCGATACGCTTGAGGTGTCGCCCGGCAGACGGATACGGGTGCCCCGCCAGATGCTGCATGCCAGGCGTCTGGGGTTTGTTCACCCGTCAACGGGGAAAAAAGTTCAATTCGAGGCGTCGATTCCAACCGACATGGCCGATATTATTTCGGCATTGAATGCAGGTGAAAAATCGGTCTGATTCTGTAACGATTCATCTCCAGCCAGACCCGAAGGAGGAACAATGAAGACACGTGTGACAATCTTATGTGAAAATTCGGTGGAAATTCCTTTTGGTATCATTGGTGAACATGGTTTTGCCTGCCTCATCGAAACGGATACGGGTGATTATCTTTTCGATACCGGCCAGGGGATGGGCATCCTGCCCAACGCGCTGGCACTGGGAAAGGATTTAAAAAAAATTAAGGCCATTATGATCAGTCACGGTCATTATGATCATACCGGCGGGTTGCCTGCCGTCTTGAAGATAAAAGGGGCCGTGGATGTATATGGCCATCCGGGGATGTTTTACGATCGTTTCTGGTCCAAAGACGGCATGAAACGGTACATCGGCATCCCGTATCGACGCCCCTTTCTGGAATCGCTGGGTGCCCGGTTTAAACTCAGCAAAGAGATGACGACCGTGGGGAACGGTATCTATCTCACCGGCGAAATACCCAGAGAGACCGCATTTGAAAAAAACGATGTTAATATGACGGTTCACCCCCCTGCGGCCGATCCCGTTCATCCGGATCCCATCGACGACGACCTGTCCCTGGTGATCGACAGTGATAAGGGGCTGATTCTGGTTTTGGGATGTGCCCATGCGGGCATGGTAAATATAATCCATTATGTTCTTGAGCAGATGGGCCGCGATCGCATTTACGCGGTGATCGGCGGGACGCACCTGGGGTTTTCCGGGCCCGACCAGTTTGACGAAACGCTCCGTGTCGTTGAACAATTCCGGATCGAACGGATCGGCGTATCCCATTGTACGGGACTTGCGAAGGCGGCGGTCCTGCATAACCGTCTGGGGGATCGGTTCTTTTTCGGCAGCGTTGGTTCGGTGCTGGAAGGGTAGCCTGCCGTCGCAGGTTATTTTCGGTAAATCGCCTGGTTTTTGGATTGAAGACATACGTTAAACCCGTATAGTGAGATGCGCGGGTTCAGGGTCGGGAGGTAAAACGATGAATGACAGCACACCTTATATGTTCAGATGCCCCAATTGCATGACTAAGAACCGAATCCCGCAGGATAAGGTCGGAACCATCGCAAAGTGTGGCAAATGTGCCACACGCCTGGATACAAAAAACCTGTTTTTACCGCAACCGGTAACCATAACCGATGGAAATTTCGAGAGGATGGTGATTCAGTCCCCCCTGCCTGTACTGCTCGACTGCTGGGCGGGGTGGTGTGGTGCCTGCACCATGCTCAGCCCGGTTATTGAGGCGCTGGCAGATGAATGGAAGGGGCGGGTTCGTGTGGGAAAGCTTGATGTGGAAGCCAATCCCTTATTGAACGCACGGTTCACTATCCGGAGTCTTCCCACGTTGTTGATATTCGACGGCGGCCAGTTGAAAGATACGTTGATCGGCGCGCTTCCCAAACCCCAGATTGTCCAGAAGATGGCCCCGTTCATCTAATTTTTTCAGATGACGCCTGTAGACAAAACCCCCTGTCAGCGTCTGGTTGAAAAAATCATTATGTTGCTGGCCAGCGGGATAACGGCCGATCCGGCGGTTTGTGCGTATATTGAAACCACATTCTCCACCCCGTCGCTTCACGATCTCAAGGCGATTCTGGTAGATGAAACCCATGAAGAGCGGGATTCGTTGATCGACCTGTTGCTCTTCCCTGATGAACCGTTCCAGGCGGCTCTTTCGCCTTTCCTGCTCAAATACGCGTTTTCAGCTGTCGATCAGGAATGGGTGATCCGGCATATGTCGAAAATTCTACGAACCGTTACCGTCTATTTTCCCATGCTTAAAGGTCATACGGTCCTGACGCTGACGTCATCTGTCACTGAGGCGATAGTGAAACGGTTAAATATTTGCTGGCAACCGGCCCCGTCTCTGCGGGAGGTGATAGACAATCGCATGACTGAGGACCGGCGGACGGCTGTCTATGTCCGGCTGCGCAATGCCAATCTAACTCCGGATTCGTCTGGTACCCGGTTGCTGTGTCGTTTTTTCGAGACCTTTGCCGATGCCGTCGACTTCTTTGAATGCTTTGATTGGATGGTCGGATTTATTGGGCGGATGAAGGGAACCGATGGGTATCAGCCACTGATGAAGGAAAAACAGTCCTATGTCGAAGCGGCACAATACGCGTTGAAGTTTGAACGGATGCGGCAGATTAATAATATGGAGACCCTGATGCTTCAAGGGGTTCAGGTGCCGACCATGCGTGCGCAGGAAGCCGCCGCTCAGGTCATTTTGATTGACCGCCTGGCCCTGGCACTTTACGGGCGAACCGATTCAGCCGCTCCCGCTTTTCGAGCGGTCGACCGGGAAACCTAGCGGCCTGGTTCTATCTTTGTTTCGGTTGCTTCGGCTTGCGGCGTTTTTTTGGGTGGATGGTCAACTTACGGGTGATTCCCCGCCCCACACTCTGGGTGCGGACGCGCCCGTCCGGCTTTAATGTTAAATGGATGACCCGCCGATCCTGGGGAGGTATGGGGCCAATCGTTACCGGTTTTTGGTTCTTGACTGCTTTATCCGCCATTCGCCGGGCCTGGTCGATCAGATTTTCCCGTCGCTTGGCCTGATATCCGGCCACGTCCACTTCGACAATAATTCGCTGATCAATTGTTCGATTTACCGCTTTTTCAGTTAGATATTGCAGGGCTTCCAGCGTCTGGCCATGTTTGCCGATTAAAATGGCCGGATTTCCCCCGATGATGTCGTAGGAAATTTTATTCTGATCTTGTGAGCAGATGACGGTGGTAGAAGGTGTAATGACGTCGACCAGCCGCTTTAAGAAAGCCTGGCCATGTTCAGAAACCTCGTCCAGGGAGACCTGTTCTTCCTCAAGCGGATCGGTATTGTCTTTTTCTTCGGCAACCCGGTCAACGGGGGCGGGTACTTCAGCCTCCGTTGGCCCCGGGCCGGACGGAAGGATATCCGTTTCGGTTTGGGCTGGCCGGGGCGATTGAGACGGCTCGGGTTTTTTTTCAGGTGCGTGTGACTTTCGGGCCGGCTTATCCGGTGTGTCTGAGGGCACCTTCACGCTGATCTTTGCCTTACGGGCGCCCACCAGACCAAATATTCCCGAAGACCCATAGGATTTGATCTGGTATTTCAGATCTGTCGGTTTGACACGTAATTCCTTGCTGGCCTTTGCCACTGCTTTTTTTACACTTTTTGCCTCAAATTCCAATTGTGCCACAATCATTCTCCCTGGTTTGGATCCTCTCGGGGGTAAGCGGCGGTATCAGTCCATTATTTGTTTGTCCCCCGGGTGAAGTGCTGTTGTGCAATGGAGAAAACATTATTTACCAGCCAGTACAATACCAGGCCGGCAGGGAAGTTAATAAAGATAAAGGTAAAAAAGATCGGCATGAACATCATCATTTTTGCCTGGGTGGCATCGCCCATGGACGGTTGCAGCTTCTGCTGAAAAAACATGGTGGCGCCCATAATCAGCGTTAATACCGGAATGCCGTACGGTGGTTGCATAAACGGAATGGGAAAACTGAAATGGAAGAGACGGTCCGGGGCGGACAGGTCGTTAATCCATCCAAAAAATGGCGCGTGACGAAGCTCAATGGCGCCGTAAAGCATCCGGTAAAGCCCGAAAAAGACAGGTATCTGGACCACCATGGGAAGACATCCGCCCATGGGGTTGACCTTGTAGGCACGATAAAGCGCCATGGTCTCTTCGTTTATCTTTTTTTTATCATTTTTATATTTTTCTTTAATCTCCGCGACGAGCGGCTGGAGTTTTTTCATATCATTCATAGACTTGTAGCTTTTCTGACCCAGTGGCCACAGCAGTATTTTGGTCAGAAGCGTGAGCAGAATGATGGCGATACCATAATTGGCGATGAGGTGGTCATGGATAAAATTCATCACCCACAAACATGGTTTGGCCACAATATCAAACCAGCCGAAGTAAATAATCTTCTGGAGGTCATTGTTATATGTTTTGAGTAATTTCAGACTGGCCGGGCCGAAAAACAGCTGGTACTCAAATTTATTTTCAGCATTCGGGTTGAGCGTGGCTGCCGGGGCAATGAGTTGATTGTGAATCAGCGCTGATTTATCCGCGGTTTTTTCCATCGATACCCGCATGGTCATGTTTTCAGGGTTCGCCGGAAGGATACTGGTAATAAAATACTGTTCCTGAATGGCAATCCATCCAATATTACCGGTTTCACTTTCATACCCGGCAATTTTCTTCAATTTTATCTGTTTGAGTTTTTTGTTTATATATCCGCTGGGGCCGGTAAAGCCATATCTTGATTTCTGGTCCGAAGATTCATATTTGACCAGTGATACGGCCGGCCCCACAGAAAGCGGGTGGTCACTGCCGTTTTTAACGGCGATGGTCAGATCAATAAGGTATGTGTCGGGTGAAAACGAAAAGGTTTTCTTTACGATCACCCCGCCGGGCAGGGTTCCGCTAAAGGTAACGGACTGGCTTTTATCCTGAACGGTAATCTGGTCGTTTTCAGTATCAGCCCGGTACTCCATCCCCTTCATATTGACCCCGGGCAGGTCGAGACGAACAGACCCCAGGGGGTTCTTTGCCGACATCAGTTGTTTAAAGGGGGAATCCTTGGCGGTGGTTTCCCGATACTCTGTCAATGTAAATCCCTTTATATTCCCGCCCAGTTCGGAGAGATCGGCCGTATACAGGGGCGTTTTGACCGTAATTGTCCGGGCCGGTCCATCCGTCCGGGGTTCGGGCGCAGGCGCGGTGGCCGTGGGTGAAACGGGCTGCGTCGCCGGTTCACCTGCCGGGGAAACCGGGGCCGGCTGGGCGGGGGTGTGGTCCGGTTCGGCCTTCCCCGTTGTCTCTTCCTGGCCCGCTGGCGGCTGGACGTTTGGTTTGCGGGGAACGAAAAAATAGTCCCAGACCAAAAAAACGAGTAATGACAGGACGATGGCGATGAATACGCGTCCCTGCTCCATAGTGTGCTCCTGATGATTATGCGGTTATGGTGCGTTCTTGGATCTTAACGAAAAAGCACCATGGTTAAAGTCAACTTAAGGAAAATTTAAAGAGGCGTCCATCCCTTAAGGGACCGGATCAATCCCCCCCGGGTGAAATGGATGGCATTTTAAAATACGGCAAACGGCCAGGCAGGTACCCTTGATCAAGCCGTATCGTGACAGGGCCTGATGGGCATATTCCGAACAGCTGGGGCTGAATCGACAATGTGCACCCAACACCGGCGATATCAGGTATTGGTATAGTCGTATGATAACCATAAATGGTATCGGAAGGATACGTTTCAGCATCATTTTCATTCAGGTTCCGGATATATTCGTAAACAATCTGTCAAGTGAATCGAATACCTGTTTGGATGTTAATCCGGCTGCTGGTTTTCGGGCAATGATCATCAGGTCGAAAGGGTCGTCGAACCGGTGTCGATTATGCCGGAAATGCTCTCGCATCAACCGTTTTAATCGATTTCGCACGACCGCGTTGCCCACTTTCTTAGTGATTGTTGTCCCCAGTTTCGATCTGCCGGTGTTGCTGGCATTATAGCGAATGATAAAATACCGGTTACCGATCTGCCGGCCGGTTCGTGTCAGGCGCAGGTAGTCTGCCCTTTTGAGTAACCGGTCGGCTTTCGTGTAAGTGTGTTGGCTCAGCACGCCTCCGATGGATTCGCTAAAATCCGATGGCTGTTTTCCCTGCCTTACAGGGCCAGGCGTTTGCGTCCCTTTGCCCGGCGACGGTTGATGATCCTGCGGCCGGTCTTGGTTGACATCCGCTTTAAAAATCCATGCTTACGCGTCCTTTTTCTGTTGCTTGGCTGATACGTTCTTTTCATGATATTCCCTCTATATGTGATCTCGTTCTGTTTTTGTCAGACCGAATGAATGAACCATGTTAATGAACCATGTGCCGTGTCTGCCCGATCATCCTTTTCCAATAAACGACCAAAATAACCATACTTACCCCGAATTGTCAAGATTCTATTTTACCCGGTCACGGCCGAAAGTTCATTCAGCGGGGTATGCAGGAAATTACATGGTTAAATATTTATTGACAAGCAAACCCATTCGGAAGTAGATTGTTCGGTAACAATGTTACGATTTCATAATTTGTCATATAAATTCTTTACGAATACCTTTTTATAACAAAGCGAAAACCCGGTAACGATGATAGATAAACTCAACCCCCGCATCCGAAATCGACTGGAAACAGCGGTCATGGATATTTTTTCCAATTCGGATTTTCACAAAGCCACCATGCGGGATGTCGCCAAACAGGCCGGAATCAGCTTTAGTACGATCTACAATTATTTCGGGAGTAAGGAAAAACTGTTATTTACCTTTGTCGATATCTCTCTTGGCAAGCTTACCCGCCGGATTATCGATCATCTACAGGGAATCGAGGATTTCAAGGAGAAAATCCGCAAAGTATTCTGGGTGCAGCTGGATTATTATGAACGACATCCCGAACTGGGACGGATTCTGTTCATGACGGTTCCCATGAAAACCTGGATGGCCGATGAAACCTTCCGGCAGCAACAGATGATCGATATGTTTATGGAAGTGTTGCGGCAGGGGCAGGCCGAAAACGTTTTTAACCCAGAGGTCCGGACCGGTATTTTACTCGATTTCATGATGGGATTTGTCCAGCGATCGTTTTTTATGTGGATCTCCCGGGGACAGACGTACAGTCTGTCCGGGGAATCGAATGTGATGTTTGAAATGGTATGGCGGGGGATTTCGAGCCCCGGAACGAAACCCCTGGCGTAGGGGTCGTCAAAGACGCCAGGTGAAGCACGGGCTTTCCGGTCTGTACAAAATAGAAGGAGCGTAAAATGGAAATACTCAAAATTGACCATCTCGGTATTGCGATCAACAGTATCGAGGACGGCAAAAAGTTCTGGACCGATGTGTTGGGCCTGGCCTGTGAAGGTACGGAAACCGTCGAACCTCAACAGGTCACCACGGCTTTTTTCCCGGTGGGCGAAAGTGAGGTGGAACTGCTCGAATCCACGTCACCCGAAGGGCCGGTGGCCAAATATATCGACAAGCGGGGGCAGGGGATTCAGCATGTCGCCTTTCGGGTAAAAGATATTGAGGCGGCCCTTTCCGAACTCAAGGCAAAAGGGGTCCGGCTGATTGATGAAATCCCCCGAAAGGGAGCCGGCGGTGCCCGGATTGCGTTTTTGCATCCCAAGGCCACCGGCGGGGTGCTGGTCGAATTATGCGAACGATAATCTAACCGGCATCTATGCGGGCATTCGGAAGATTAAGACCGAACCCGGTTTCAGTCGAACCCGGTTTCGACTCAATCTGATTTTGATAGAACATGGGGAGGCATCATGGCAGATAAAACCGAATTGGAAGAAATAAAAAAAGGCCGGGAAACATGGGAAAAGGGCCCGCTGAACAAGGCGCTCTCCCGGTTCGGAGAACGTAAAAAAAAGTTTACATCGATTTCCGGAACACCCGTCAATCGCATCTATACCCCGGAAGATACGGCTACCCTCCGATATCAGACCGATCTGGGGTTTCCCGGCAATTATCCTTACACGCGTGGGGTTCAGCCCACGATGTACCGGGGCCGGTTCTGGACGATGCGTCAATACGCCGGTTTCGGCAGTGCCGCCGAAACCAACGCCCGTTACCGGTATCTGCTCGAAAAGGGGCAGACCGGCCTGAGCGTCGCCTTTGATCTGCCCACCCAGGCCGGCTACGACAGCGATCATGCTCTATCCATGGGCGAAGTGGGCAAAGTCGGTGTGGCCATTGATTCCATTGATGACATGCGCGTGCTGTTCGACCGGATTCCCCTGGACAAGGTGACCACCTCCATGACGATCAATGCGCCGGCCACCATATTGCTCGGTATGTATCTGGCGCTGGCCGAAGCGCAGAACGTTTCCTGGGATAAGGTGGGCGGTACGGTACAAAACGATGTGCTCAAGGAGATCATCTGCCGCGGGCAGTACATCTATCCGCCGGGACCGACCATGCGCCTGACCGTTGATTTAATTGAATTCTGCCAGAAACACGTTCCCCGCTGGAATACGATCAGTATCAGCGGGTACCATATCCGGGAATCCGGCTCCACGGCCGCCCAGGAAATCGCCTTTACCATCGCCGACGGGATCGCCTATGCAAAGGCGTGTGTCGACCGCGGCATGGATGTCGATCAATTTGCGGGACGGCTGTCGTTTTTCTTCAATGCCTTTACTAATGTTCTGGAAGAAGCGGCCAAGTTCAGAGCGGCCCGGCGGGTGTGGGCCAAAGTGATGAAGGAGCGCTTTGGTGCGAAGAATCCGCGGGCGATGATGCTGCGCTACCATGTTCAGACCGGCGGGGTCACGCTGACGGCGCAGCAACCGCTGAACAATATTGTCCGGGTCGGGCTTCAGGCGTACGCGGCATCTCTGGGCGGCTGCCAGTCGCTGCATACCAATTCCTATGATGAGGCCCTTTGCCTGCCCACCGAAGAGGCGGTTACCGTGGCGCTCAGAACCCAGCAGATCGTGGCCGAGGAAAGCGGGAGTACGGATACGATCGATCCTTTGGCCGGGTCTTATTATGTGGAATCGATGACGGACCAGATCGAGGCGGACGTGAACGAATACATCGAAAAAATTGATGCCAGGGGCGGGACGCTTCAGGCCATCGAAGAGGGATATATCCAGAAGGAGATTCAGAACAGTGCCTATCGGTTTCAAAAGGAGATTGAATCCGGAGAGCGGGCCTACGTGGGGATCAATAAGTACCAGATGGAGGAGCCCCCGCCGGAAAATCTGCTCAGAATTGACATGTCGGTGGGAGAAAAAGAGACGGAAAAGCTCAAGGCGCTTCGCGCCGAACGGAACCCTGATGCCTGGCAGGCCGCCCTGGGCCATCTGAGGGAAGTAACCAAATCCGGTGATAATGTCATGCCGGCGGTTATCGAAGCGGTCAAGGCCCGCGCCACGGTTGGCGAAATTTGCGATGTCTGGCGCGAGATTTTCGGAGAGTACCGCCCCAAGGAATTCGTTTAACCGTTTTAATTTTTGAGCTGGCCGGCGGGCCGGCCGACGAAAAAGGAATCGATCATGGCAAAGAAAAAATTAAAAATTATCGTGGCCAAACCGGGTCTGGACGGACATGACCGGGGGGCCAAGTTATTATGCCGGATTTTCGCCGAAGCCGGTATGGAAGTGGTCTATACCGGCCTGCGGCAAACCCCGGAGATGATCGTCGAAGCGGCGTTGCAGGAGGATGCCGATGTGGTCGGGTTGAGCAGCCTTTCCGGTGTGCACAATTATTTTTTCCCCAGGGTGGTATCCCTTTTAAAAGAAAAGGACATGGCGGATGTCCTCGTGGTGGGTGGCGGTATTATTCCCGATGAAGATGTGTCGAGCCTGAAAGCGGCCGGTGTGGCCGAGATTTTCGGGCCGGGAACCCGCACGGACGAAATCGTTCAGTACATTGAGGGAAATGTGGCTGGATAAAAAGTGGCGTTAATTGGCGAAATCCCGTTTCTCCGGACCCGTTATATGGAAATATCATGCCCTCTGAATTAGCCAGACAAGTATTGGACGGCTCTCCGCGCGCATTGGCGCGGGTGATTACCTGGGTGGAAAACGACGATCCCCGGGCCGTTGAATGCCTGGAAATTCTCTATCCGCATATGGGGCGGGCCCATATTCTGGGGCTGACCGGCTCTCCCGGCGCCGGTAAAAGTTCCCTGACGGACCAGCTTACCCATCATTTCAGAAACGCGGGTAAAACCGTGGGCATTGTTGCGGTGGACCCGTCCAGCCCGTTTACCGGCGGCGCTTTGCTGGGCGACCGGATTCGCATGAGCCGCCATGCCGGGGACCCCGGTGTGTTTATCCGCAGTATGGCCACGCGCGGGTTTTTAGGCGGGCTGGCCCAGACCACGGATAACGTGGTCAAGGCCATGGATGCGGCGGGCAAGGATGTGGTCATCGTCGAGACCGTTGGCGTCGGCCAGGATGAAATAGATATCATGCGCATTGCCGATACGATCTGCCTGATCCTGGCGCCGGGATACGGAGATATCATTCAGAGCATGAAGGCCGGGGTGATGGAAATCGCCGATATCTATGTGATCAATAAATCCGACCATGCCGGAGCGGATCAGCTCTATACCGAAGTCAACAGCCGTATTTTGCAGGATTCGCAGATCCGGAAAAGGGATCGGGAGCCGCCGCCCGTGGTCAAAACCGTGGCCACGGAAAAGAGAGGTATCGATGACCTGATGGCCGCCATCGAATCGTGCCGATGTCAGCTGAAAGAGAGCGGCGCCCTGCTTGAAAAACGGCGCGAGCGGATCCGGCAGCAGACATTCCAGATGATTCAATTTGCGTTGTTTCAACTGCTGGAAAAGGAACTGGCCCAAAATGGCCGTCTGGACCGGCTGGTGGATGCCATTATCGAAAAAAAGGAAAATCCCTACCAGGCCATGCGCGAAATCGTGGATGAATTTATCAAGGTGCCCGCCGGATAGTTTTTCGATTGCTTTTTGCTTGACAAAAGGCAGGGGGTTTATGAAAAGATTAACTCTTTTGCCCCTGATTATATACTTAATATCAGGATTGTCTGCTTAATATCGGTGATTGGCAGGCACAGCACCGTATATCAGTGAAAGGAAATAAAAAATGGGTGTCATGGAAGACAAAATCAGGGATCTGAAAGTACGCGAGGAAAAGATCCGGAAGATGGGCGGCGACAAAGCCGTTGCCAAACAGAGGGAGAAGGGCAAGCTCACCGCTCGTCAGCGGATTGGTCTGCTTTTTGACAAGGGGACATTCCGGGAGCTGGACATGTTTGTCACCCACCGGTGCGTTAATTTCGGGATGGAAGATGTTGAAATTCCGGCGGATGGCGTGGTTACCGGGCACGGCCTGGTGGATGGGCGCCCGGTCTTTGCCTATGCCCAGGATTTCACGGCCCGGGCCGGCAGCCTGGGTGAAATGCATGCCAAAAAAATATGTAAAGCCATGGATATGGCCCTCAAATCCGGCGTCCCCTTCGTGGGCCTCAATGATTCGGGCGGCGCACGGATTCAGGAAGGCGTGGATGCCTTATCCGGCTATGGCCAGATATTTTTCAGAAACTCCAATGCATCCGGCGTGATTCCGCAGATTTCAGCCATCATGGGGCCCACGGCCGGCGGGGCCGTTTATTCACCGGCCATGACCGATTTTATCTTCATGGTTAAAAACAGCAGCTATATGTTTATCACCGGCCCCAATGTGATCAAATCCGTTACCGGCGAGAAGGTTTCTTTCGAGGAGTTGGGCGGTGCCATGACGCACAATGAAAAGAGCGGGGTGGCCCATTTTGCCGCTGAAAGCGATGAAGATGCGTTAAATCAGATCCGGGAGCTGCTCTCGTATCTGCCCGCCAACAACATGGAAGACCCGCCCATCATGGATACCGGCGACAACCCGCGGCGGACCGATCCGGCGCTCAATACGATTATTCCGGATAATCCGAACCAGTCGTACGACATGAAGGATGTGATTGCCTCCCTTGTGGATAACGGCAGGATTTTTGAACCGCATCAATATTTCGCCAAAAACATGATTGTCTGTTTTGCCCGCCTGAACGGGCGCACCATCGGAATTATCGCCAACCAGCCCAATGTGCTGGCCGGTTGTCTGGATATCGACGCGTCGGACAAAGCCACGCGGTTTATCCGGTTTTGTGATGCTTTTAATATCCCCTTGCTGACCATCGCCGATGTGCCGGGGTATCTGCCGGGGAGCCAGCAGGAGTGGGGCGGCATTATCCGTCACGGCGCAAAACTGCTCTGGTGTTATTCCGAAGCCACGGTTCCCAAATTGCTGCTGGTGACCCGTAAAGACTACGGCGGGTCGTACCTGGCCATGTGCTCCAAGGACCTGGGAGCCGATTATGTCTTGGCCTGGCCCGGCGCCGAGATCGCCGTGATGGGGGCCGCCGGTGCGGCCAATATTATTCATCGACGCGAAATAGAAGGGGCCGATGATCCCAAAGCCAAGCGGGAAGAGAAAATCGCTGCCTATGAAGCGCTGTTCTCCAATCCATATTGCGCGGCCGCACGCGGCTATGTGGATGCTGTCATCGAACCGTCCGCCACCCGTCCGCGTTTGATCGATGCACTGGAAGTGCTGTGCGCCAAGCGGGAAGTTCGCCCGCCCAAGAAGCACGGCAATATCCCGATGTAGCCAGTTGGCTTAAGCCGGCAGGAAACGAGATGGTACAAAAAACACGGAGATCACGATGGAAAATAAAAAATTAGCGGCGGCCGTTGCAGCGATAACGGCCTATATCAAAACCGAGGAAGAAGCAGTGCTGGCCATGTCCGCACCCAAAATTCCCCGGCCGGCGATATTGCCGATCACCCTTTGGGGCATGAGTGGCCGCCAGGCCATGATGCAGAATCGCGGTCTGATGCAGATGAAGACGTTTCACCGGCCGATATCCCGCTGATGGACGGCAGCTGAAACGGGAATGATATATAATCAAATGACATTACAGATAAAAAAGGGAGAATAGAGCGATGAGTGACCACGACCAAGTCAAGATGACCACCATGAATTATGAACCGGATCGGCCCCCGGCCGAAAACCCGCTAAAAATTGAAGATTTGACCTTGCGCGACGGTCACCAGTCCCTGTTTGCCACCCGCGGCCGCACCGAAGATATGATTCCGGTGGCCGAAAAGATGGATGAAGTCGGCTTCTGGGCGATGGAAGTCTGGGGCGGCGCCACTTTCGATACCATGCACCGGTTTCTCAACGAAGACCCCTGGGAACGGATCCGGACCTTGAAACGTTACATTAAAAAGACGCCCTTTTCCATGTTGCTGCGTGGACAGAACCTGGTGGGATACCGCAACTACGCCGATGATGTGGCCGAGGCCTTTGTAGAGCGGGCGGCGGAAAACGGGATGGATATCTTCCGAACCTTTGACGCCCTGAACGACTACCGCAATTTTGAGACGGTTGTTCCGGTCATCAAAAAATGCGGCAAGCATTTTCAAGGGTGCATCTGCTATACGATGACCGAACCGCGTCTGGGTGGTAAAGTATACAATCTCGACTACTATGTCGCTAAAGCCAAAGCCCTTGAAGATATGGGCGCGGATACGATCTGCGTCAAGGACATGGCCGGCCTGATTGCCCCGTATGACGCCTACGATCTGATCAAGGCCTTGAAGGAAAACTGCAAAGTACCGATTCACCTTCACAGCCATTTTACGTCGGGGATGAGCCCGATGAGTCATTTAAAAGCCATCGAGGCGGGCGTGGATATCATCGACACCTGCATGACGCCTTATGCCTACCGCACGTCTCATGCGGCCATCGAACCGCTGGTGATGACGCTACTGGGCACCAGCCGCGACACCGGCTTTGATATTCACAAGCTGGCAGAGATCAATGAAATATTTGAAAAAGAGATCATGCCCAAATATAAACACCTTCTCGATGACTCCAAGGTATCCATCATTGATATCAATGTGCTGCTCCACCAGACGCCGGGCGGGATGCTGTCCAACCTGGTCAACCAGCTGCGCGAAATGGACGCGCTGGATAAAATCGGAGAGGTATACAAAGAACTTCCCCGGGTACGTAAAGAACTGGGTCAGATTCCACTGGTTACACCGACCAGCCAGATCGTCGGCATTCAGACGGTTAACAACGTGCTTTTTGATGACGAAAATGAGCGGTATAAGATGATTACCGATCAGGTAAAGGATCTTTGTTACGGCCTTTACGGCAAAACGGCAGTACCTATCGATGCGGAAGTACAGAAAAAAGCCTTGAAAGGGTATGAACGCGGTGAAGAGCCCTTTACCGGTCGACCGGCAGAGATATTGGAACCCGAACTGTCCAAGGCAAAAGAAGAGATCGGTGATCTGGCCATTGACGAAGATGACCTTCTTTTATACGCCATCTACCCCGTTACCGGGAAAAGATTTCTTAAATGGAAGTACGGCAAGGAGACCCCGCCGCCCGAGGTAATGCCCAAAACGCTGGATGAGGCAAAGAAAGAAGAAGAAATGGTTCGCAAGGCCAGGGCTGGTGAACTGGTCGAAAAGAAGACCGGCGAGTTACCGCCCAAGAGTGAAAATTTGCGGACGTTCAACGTATTCATGGACAACGAATATTATGAGATCGGGGTGGACGAAGTCGGTGGATCACCGGTAATTGCTTATGCCCAGCCGATGTCGGCAGCCGCTCCGGCTCCAGCTGCTCCGCAATCAGCCCCGGCCGCACCGGCTCCGGCGGCCGCACCTTCCACACCGGCCGAAAAACCGGCCGAAAAACCGGCCGAAACAGCCCCGGCGGCCCCGGCAGGATCTGTTGATGGAACTCCGTTGGTGGCCCCCATGCCGGGAATGATCGTTGATTATGAAAAGGCAGTGGGGGACGCCGTAGAAGAAGGCGAGACCGTGGTGATTCTGGAAGCCATGAAAATGGAGAATGCCCTGCCGGCTCCCTGCTCGGGAACGATCCAGGCGATCAACTTCAGCAGTGGTGATTCGGTACGAAAAAGCGATGTCCTTTGTGTCATCGGTTAACCAACAAAGACGGCAGGCCGCAATAGCCCGTGAAAGCGCAAAGGAGATGCGGATGGTTCTTTTGCGCTTTTTATCTGTTCTGACGACGACCCGCGTTGAACGATTTTAACAAGGAGATCCCATGAAAATCCATGAATATCAGGCCAAGGAGCTGTTTCGGCAGTATGGTATTCCGATTCCCGATGGTCAGGTGGCCTTTTCAGTTGATGAAGCGGCAGCTACGGCCCGCCGGCTGGGGCAATACCCGGTGGTGGTAAAAGCCCAGATTCACGCAGGGGGCCGGGGAAAAGGCGGCGGGGTTCAGCTGGCCGATACGGCGCCTTCGGTGACCGAGGTGGCCGGCCGTATTCTGGGAATGACCCTGGTCACGCCCCAGACCGGACCGGCGGGACGTGTTGTTAAAAAGGTGCTGGTCGAGCAGGGGCTGAATATTGAAAAGGAGTTGTATCTCAGCTTGATCCCTGACCGGGCAACCGCCCAGATCGTGGTCATGGCCAGTGAAGCCGGCGGCATGGATATCGAAGAAGTGGCGGCCCGCACGCCGGAAAAAATCATCCGGGTGGCCGTCAACCCCCTGGCCGGTATTCAGCCGTATCATTGCCGGGAAGTGGCCTTCGGGTTGAAATTGTCTGCGCCGCTGATCAAGCAGTTTATCCCCATGCTTCAAAAACTCTATCAGCTTTTTGTCGATTACGACTGTTCCCTGGTTGAGATCAATCCGCTGGTTATCACGGCTGAAGAGACGGTGGTGGCCCTGGATGCCAAGATCAATTTTGACGACAACGCCCTGTTCAGGCACAAAGATATCCTCGAATATAGGGACCTGGAAGAAGAAGATCCCCGGGAGATTGAGGCTGCCAAGTATAATTTGAACTACATCAATTTAGACGGCAATGTCGGCAACATGGTCAATGGGGCCGGTCTGGCCATGGCCACCATGGACATCATTCAACGGGCCGGGGCGGAGCCGGCCAACTTTCTTGATGTCGGGGGCGGTGCCAGCGCCGAAATGGTTGAAAACGGATTCAAGATTATCCTGGCTGATGAAAACGTCAAAGGCATTCTCATCAATATTTTCGGGGGGATTTTACGCTGTGACGTACTCGCCGAAGGCGTGGTGGCAGCGGCCAGAAAAACGGCGATCAAGGTCCCGGTAGTGGTTCGCATGGAAGGTACCAACGTAGAAAAAGGACGGGAAATACTGGAAAAATCAGGATTAAACCTGATTACCGCCGTTGATCTGAAAGATGCCGCCCGGAAAGTGGCGGAAATCGTCTAATGTCTCAATTCATCCGGGGGGATCGCCCGGGGACTATGATTTTATCAATGGATATTGAGGATCGATTATGAGTATTTTTGTGGATCATACGACGCGCGTTCTTGTTCAGGGTATTACCGGTCGTGAGGGACAGTTTCACACCCGTCAATGTATAGCGTACGGCACCCGGGTGGTGGCCGGGGTAACACCTGGAAAAGGCGGCCGGAAAATGGATGATGTGCCGGTGTTTAATACCGTCCGGGAAGCGGTTGATCAGAGCGGGGCCAACTGCAGCCTGATTTTCGTACCACCGCCCTTTGCCGCCGACGCGATCATGGAGGCCGCCGATGCAGAGGTCGACCTGATTGTTACGATTACCGAGGGGATTCCGGTTCTGGATATGATGCGGGTTAAGAATTACCTGGCCACCCGGCCGGTCCGCCTGATCGGACCGAATTGTCCGGGAATCATCACCCCGGGTGTCTGCAAGGTCGGGATCATGCCCGGGCCGGCCCACAAACCCGGCGGCCCCATCGGCGTGATTTCCCGCTCCGGCACCCTGACTTATGAGGTGGTCCACCAGTTGACTCAGCAGGGGATCGGCCAGACCACCTGTATCGGTATCGGCGGTGATCCGGTCAACGGGACCAATTTCATCGACTGCCTGGATGCGTTTCAGCAGGACCCGGATACCACCGGTATTGTCATGGTGGGCGAAATCGGCGGGTCCGCCGAAGAGGATGCCGCTGAATTTATTACCCGCCATGTCACCAAGCCGGTGGTTGGTTTTATTGCCGGGTTGACGGCCCCGCCGGGGCGTCGGATGGGGCATGCCGGCGCCATTGTCAGCGGCGGCAGTGGCACCGCCCAGGGAAAAATTGATGCCCTGAAATCCGCCGGTGTTCATGTGTGCGAGGATCTGGGGCGGCTCGGCGAGCTCTGCGCGGAGGTGTTTTAATCCATGGGGACACCGGGGCATCTACTGATCAAATGGCTCCCCCGCTTTCCGGCGTTCCAGCCTTATCGCCTTATCGCCGATCATGCATGAGATGGGCATTGCCCTGGAGATCATCAAGATCGCCACGGCGTCGATTCCGGAAGACGCTCACGACGCACGGGTAAGACGGATCAACCTGATGGTGGGCAAACTGTCGGCCGTGGTGCCAGACAGCCTGCGGTTCTGTTTTGACATCGCGGCAAAGGATACACCCCTGGCCGGGGCCGACCTGGTCATCGAGGAAGTGCCGGTTCAGATCCGCTGCCAGGCCTGCCATGCCGTGTGGACGGTGATGCAACCGGTATTTCAGTGCCAAAAATGCGGCAGCAGCACGGTGACGATTATCTCCGGGCGGGAACTGGATATTCGATCCATCGAGATTGAGGAAACCAACGCATAATGATTTTTTTACCTGGATTCAGGGTATGGGCCAGCCGCCATCGCGGGCATGGCGGCCATGATCATCCCCATAACGACGTCCATCACGGGGGGGGCAGCCGGGAAATCGCCGTGCAACGCCGGGTGCTCGATGCCAACGACCGGTTGGCCGACGAAAACCGGCGCCTGTTTGCCGACCGGAACGTATTCGTTCTCAACGTGATGAGTTCGCCCGGATCCGGTAAGACCACGACGCTGATCAAAACCATCGGGCAGTTACAGGCACTGGGGATTCAGTGCGCCGTCATCGTGGGCGATATCTGTACCCGCAACGACGCCGATCGCCTGGCGGCCACGGGGGTGCCGGCCGTGCAGATCAATACCGACCTGTTCGGGGGAGATTGCCATCTGACCGCTCCGGGTATACGCAAGGCGCTGGATGGCCTCGACCTGTCAGATATTGATCTCCTCATCGTGGAGAACGTAGGCAACCTGGTCTGCCCGGCGGAATTCGATATCGGCGAACATGCCAGGGTGGTCGTGTTAAGTGTGACCGAAGGCGAAGATAAACCGTTAAAATATCCATTGATGTTCCGTGAAAGCGACGTGGCCCTGCTCAATAAAACCGATCTGCTGCCCTACCTTGATTTTGATTCCGCGGCCGCTGTGGCCAATATCCGTAAGGTTCATCCGGATATGCCGGTGTGGCCGGTGTCCGGCAAAACCGGCGACGGGTTTGCCCCCTGGATCGAATGGATTCAGGATCGGATTGCTTCGAAGTGACGGAGGTGAGGGCCGGTAGCTTTATCGTCTGCCCTGTCGTTCGGATGATAAGTAAAAACGCCCGGTACTGTTTCGCACCGGGCGCCTGGGAAGGACTGGCGGAGAGAGAGGGATTCGAACCCTCGGTGCAGCTTTCACCGCACACTCGCTTAGCAGGCGAGCGCCTTCAGCCAGCTCGGCCATCTCTCCGGAATATCTGGTCGCCCCAATCGTATGGTTAATATTTTGAGCGTACGATCGTTTTTTTGGCGGAGGGAGTAGGATTCGAACCCACGGAGGCGTGAACCTCAACGGTTTTCAAGACCGCCGCTTTCGACCACTCAGCCATCCCTCCTTTAAAATAATAAAAATAACATTAAGATCAATATGGGTCAATACTTAATCGGTATTTGTTGCTTGACATGAGATTGGGGGCCTGAAATGATTATGGGGAAAATAATCGGGTTGATTGCGTGGATTTAATTCGAATGCCAGCCGGATTCTTTTTTATTGGAAAGGGTTCCAAATTAAACAGGAGATCGTTTTATGAAACAAAAATTTACACTGATTAAAGATGAAAAAAAACAAAAATTGATCATCAGGGAATACGCCGAGTTGGATAAAGATATCCTGTCGCTGTTGTGCGAAGAAACCTACGATGCCGATATCGTGGCCGAAGCGATTGCCAAGGGTCCCAAGGTGCTGGTTGCGACCCTGCGCACCAAAAACCTGTATCCGCCGAGCGCCCATATGGATCAGATCGTAAAGGAAGTGGTGTCATTTTACGAATCGGACAGCATCGACAGCAAAGATATATTTTTAAATGATGTGGATCTGCTGGCCCACGAGGAAGAAGAAGTTATCGAAATCGAAGAAGAACTGGATGATGATGCGGTTGTTGACGATCTGCTCGATGATGAAACCGATGATGAGGTTGAAGCGGATCTTGAAATTAAAAAGATAAAAACATCCTTGAAAATCATCAAGAATGAAACCGGCGATGATGATATTGACGATTAGGCCCTGATTGTCCCGCTGATAAACATTTCCTGGATCTGCCGACCAGGGGTCAAACGGGGATCAAGCAGGGATCAACCGGGAATCAACTGCCGATCATTTATTGAGATCTGTCGATATCGATCCATCCACCATGCCTGCTGACGAAATCAATCGGTTATGCACATAAAGAAGCTGTCGATACCCATTTTCATTTTCGTGCTTGTGATGACGGCCGGTTCTCAGCCGACAGCCGCTCTGGCCGGCCGGCAGGAGATCCAGATCGCCGGCCGGACCATGGGGACCGTTTACCATGTGAAAGTGATCTCCGCCGGAGAAAGCGATGGCGGGATACTTAAGGCGGCCATCGAAAACCGGTTGATCCGCATCAACCGGAGCATGTCCACATTCATCCCCGACAGTGAGATCAGCCGATTCAACGCCTTGAAACAGACCGGCAAGCCTTTTGCGGTATCGAGTGATTTCATGGCGGTTGTCACCCTGGCCCGTACTTTGTACCGGCTCACCGGCGGGGCCTGGGACGGGACGATTGCGCCGCTGGTCGATCTATGGGGATTTGGGTCAACCGGGGCAACGGATCAGGTGCCTGCCCCGCAAACCGTTTCGGCGCTGTTGACGCGGGTCGGATTTGACATGATCGGCATTGGCCCCGGTGATCATCTGGTAAAAAAGAATGCCGCCGTGACTCTGGACCTGGCATCCGTGGCCAAGGGATATGCCGTGGATGCGGTTTCCCGCTTGATTGCAACAAAAGGATATCGCGATTATCTGGTAGAGATCGGCGGCGAGGTTTTTGCTGCCGGCCGCCGGGCCGATGGTCGTCCGTGGCGGGTGGGCATCAACCGGCCTGACCGGTCTGCCGCGTTCAATGCCGTCTACAAGGCCATCGACCTCTCCAACCGGGCCCTTGCCACCAGCGGTGATTATCGGAATTATTTCGAAGCGGATGGCCGGTATTACGGGCACATCCTTGACCCGCGTACCGGTTATCCCGTCACCAACGGGGTCGTCTCCGTTTCCGTTACCGCCGACACCTGCGCCCTGGCCGACGGCCTGGCCACGGGGATCATGGTTCTGGGGGTTGAAAAGGGCCTGGCCCTCGTCAACGGCCTGGATCACGTGGAATGCCTGATTGTGGTTCGGGATTCCGGCGGCCGCCTCATCGACCATCTGTCCGGCGCCTTTTTACCGGAATAGCCGGCGTAAGCGGGACCATATTTTTCCCACCACTGTACCGCCATCTGTCCGGGACAAATCGAAGTGGACCGTTACCGGAAGCCCGTCAACGGATTCTGCCGAAATCTGCTGACGGCGGCTGGCCTGTTTCGCTTCCGGTGGTTTTTTTCTTTTTCTATTTTTTCCTGTTGGATGGTCAACTCGCTGCGGGCCTGATCATACATCGCTTCGGCCTGAAGATAGGCTTTGTCATACCGGCTCTGATCCGGCTGATTGAGTTCAAAGTCGAGATGCCGCTGTTTATCCGTTGATCTTTGCGGTTAAGCGATCATCTGTATACCGGTGCTGTCCCGGGGAGGAATAATTGACCGCCGGGTTAAGAGATGGCCGGATTCTTTACTTGATCTTCCGCGGGTATATGGTACATCTCAGGACTGGATCCTATAATTTCAAACGAATTACCCGTGGCTGTATGCCATCCGGGTACCGAACTTAACAGTATGTCGAACCGGAAAAATGTTTATATTGTCACTCTGGGATGCGCGCGTAACCAGGTCGACAGTGAGGTTATGGCCGGAGAGCTGGAAGGCGCCGGCTGGACGTTGGCAGACCGGCCGGAGTCGGCCCGGGTCATCGTGGTGAATACCTGCAGCTTTATCGAGTCGGCCGCCGACGAGGCCATTGATACGATTCTGGCACTGGCCGATTACAAACGCACCGGTGCCTGCCGTCGATTGGTCGTTACCGGTTGCCTGCCCGAGCGATATCGGGAGGCAACCGGGAATGCACTCACCGAAGTGGATGTTTTTTTGGGGACCGGTGCCTATGATCAGATTGTTTCGGCAGTCGGCGGGTTGATCGACGACAAGACGTGCGTGTTGCCCGACCCCGATGCTATCCGGATGACAGGCAGGGGAAAAAAACGCCGGGTTCGCGAAACCCCTTCCGCCTACCTGAAAATTGCCGAAGGTTGTAACCGGCATTGCACCTATTGTATTATTCCCGGTCTCCGGGGGCGTCAAAAGAGTCGGCCAATGGAAGATATCCTGCAGGAAGCTCGTCTCCTGATTGCCGCCGGGGTCAAGGAGCTGGTGCTGGTTGCCCAGGAGACAACCCATTATGGCGCTGATTTAAGCTCCCGGGCAGGGCTTGCCGAATTGCTGTACGCGCTGGCCGGGTTAGCCGCCCCGGCCCCGGTTTGGATTCGGTTTCTTTACGGCCATCCGGAGAGTATGGATTCAAAACTAGTTGAAATAATATCCGATACGCCCGTATTGCTGCCCTATTTCGATCTGCCCATCCAGCATGCCAGTGGCAGGGTTCTGAAAAAGATGGGTCGGCAGTATGATATGGAAGACCTGGTTGACCTTTTTGGGCGGATACGTCGGCACATTCCGGAAGCCGTTTTGCGCACGACCGTGATTACCGGTTTTCCGGGAGAGACCGAAGACGATTTTTCGCAATTGGTCGATTTTGTCCGTCAGGTTCGTTTCGATCATCTGGGCGTGTTTACCTATTCCGATGCGGAGGATCTGCCGGCCCATCGGTATCCGGACCCGGTACCTGCCGCGGTTGCCCGGGAGCGATTGCGCCATCTGATGACCCTCCAGATGGATATATCACGGGAAAAAAATCAGCGTTATGTCGGTAAAAATATGGATGTACTTGTAGAAGAGATATCCGAATCCGGCCTGTGGACAGGCCGAACCGCCTGTCAGGCGCCGGAGGTTGACGGGGTTACCTTTATTCGGACGGAAAAGGGTCAAGACCTGATTGTGGGCGATTTTGTCCGGGCAAGGATTGTCGATGCCATGGAATATGACCTTGTGGCCGAAGCAGGGGATCCGGAGCAGGGGATCCGGGATGTGAAGGATATAGGATGGATAAAATAAATCAAGCCCTCCCCCGGCAATCCGGAGATATGGCCGCCCGGTTGAAAGCGCAGATCCTTGCCGGTGTGAAAGATGACCTGGTGGCCGTTGAAGCCGAACTGGCCAAGCACCTTCATCCTCAATTCGACCGGGTGGCAATGGTGGCCGGTCATATACTATTCAGCGGCGGCAAACGGCTGCGCCCGCTGTTGATGATCCTGTCTGCCCGGCTCTGTGGATACCGGGGCGATCATGATGCCGGCTACGCAACGGCGTTTGAATACCTGCATGCCGCCACGTTGCTGCACGATGACCTGGTCGATGGTGGCACACTGCGCCGGGGAAAGCCGGCAGCGCATACGGTCTACGGGAACGAAACCGCCGTGTTGACCGGCGATTTTCTGCTGGCCCGGGCCCTGGCCGTTGCCGCCACCACGGGAAATCTGGATATCGTCCGGACGATTGTGGATATTACCGAACAGATGTCCCAGGGAGAAATTGACCAGCTGGATAAAAAAGGCAGCCTGGCGATTACCGAGGCCGAGTACCTGGAAATTATCCGATGCAAGACCGCCGTGTTGTTTCAGGGGGCCTGCCGGGTGGGGGCGTTGATTGCCGATGCCGACCCGGCGGCGCTGGAGGGACTTTCAAAATATGGGTACCATCTGGGCATGGCCTTTCAAATGACCGATGACCTGCTGGATTATACAGCGGATGTGGAAATACTGGGAAAAAAAACAGGTGCGGATTTGAAAGAGGGAAAACTGACGCTGCCGGTGATTTATGCCCTGAGCCGCGCAGATAAGCCGGATCGCCTGAGAATGGAAACCATTATTTCCGATCAACAATTTTCCGCAGGCGATTTCAAGACGCTGATTCAGCTGTTGCAGCAATACGGCGGCATCGCGTATACATGGCGCAGGGCCGCATCGAATATTTCCCGGGCAAAAGATGCGCTTTCCGTATTTCCAGCCGGCCCGACCCGGGAAACATTACTGGCCGTTGCCGAGTATGCGCTTGTCCGCAAGCAGTGAATGGAGGAAAAAGGGTTTATGAAGATTGTCCCGGATAATTTTGCCACTGTGACACCCGGCTTGACGGTGGGGCGGCCTGCCGGATGGCGAATCGGTTTGGGGGCTGTTTTAATCCTGGCCCTGGTATGGGGCGGGCTCATCGGCGGCCTGTCATCGGCGTGGGGGAAAACCGGAAAAAAATCCACCGAAATCGTTCGCGTGCTTGGCAAAGGGAAAAAATCCGATGCCGATCCGGCCGCGGCCCGGGAAACGGCTATCACCAGTGGATTAAACGAAGCCGTCATCCAGGTGGCCCAGACAATTGTCCCGCCGGAGCTGCTCATTTCTCATTTTAAGGCGCTGGTTGCCCTGCTGGATCAACGGACCGAGTCGTTTGTACAGCGGTATAAGGTTCTTGCCGAACATAACACCGAAAAGGAATACCAGGTGCTGATCGAAGCGGTGGTCCTGCGGGATCGGATAAAAGAGGCCGTGGACGAGGCCGGCCTGATGGTCGAAAATGTGCCGCTTCCCGCCATCCTTTTCCTGGTTAGCGAACAGAGTATTGGTGAGAGTACCCCCCGTTTCTGGTGGCATGCCGATGGTGAGGGGCAGGAAATCCCGGCCGAGAAAGCGCTGGCCGGGGCGCTTGGCGCCCGTGGTTATGGGGTGGTGGATCATTCAACCCCCCTGCCGGAGGGATCAGACCGGATGGAATTAAGTGGCGTTGAAGTCGTCCGTATCGGCCGGTATTATAAAGCCGATCTGGTGATTGCCGGAAAAGCGACCGCGCGCCTGGCAAAAAATACCCGGGTCACGGATCTGAAAACCTACGAAGGTGCAATGACCGTACGGGCGTATCGGGTTGACAGCGGGGCGCAGATTGCCATATCGCATGCTCAGGCCGTCGCAGTGAATACCGATGATATTGCCGGCGGGAAAAGCGTTTTCCAGCTGGTGGCCAATATCGTGGCCGATGATGTGGCTCAACAGCTCAGTGCCCACCGGCGACACCCCGGAGCATCGGCCCTGTCGCCGATCGTTGTGGATGTTTCCGGTACGAACCATTTGCGCAGTTTTGTGGCGCTGCGCAAGGCGTTGAACACCATGGCCGGCGTAGAACGGATGCAGATCGAGGCGTTGATCCCGCCCCGTGCGACATTGCGGGTTCATTTCCACGGGTCGGCGGGAAAGCTGGCCCGAAACCTGAAAAAAATTAGATCCACGATGCTCAGGCTTCAGGTCGAGCCGTCGGGCGCCGACCATGTCAATGTTATTTTATTGCCCTAGAGTAAAACGATGTTCAGTATCAGTATTCCCAATATAATCACGATTATCCGTATGCTGCTGACTCCGCTTTTCGTGATTTTTCTTCAGGCGGGCATGTATCCGTCCGCCCTGCTGGTTTTTGCCGTGGCGGCCGTTTCCGACGGTCTTGATGGATTTCTGGCCCGGTATTTTGATCAACGCACCGAACTGGGCGCCTACCTCGATCCCCTGGCCGACAAGCTCCTGCTGACGACCGCCTATATCGGGCTGGCGGTCTTTCAGCTCATTCCGACCTGGCTGGCCGTCATAGTGATCAGTCGTGATGTCCTGATTCTTCTGGGGGTGGCGATTTTTACCCTGACCCAGACTGAATTTGAAATTCATCCCAGCCTGTGGAGCAAAGTGACCACCTGTATCCAGCTTTTCACCGTCTGCCTGATGCTTTTATCGCCCATGGTATCCATACCGGATGGGGTGCAGATGATCTTTTTTGTTTTAACGGCCATTATCACCGGTGTATCCGGTGGCCATTATCTTTTTGTCGGTTTGAAGATTTTACACGATTAAGCGGGATCCGAAGAATAGATTTTTTTCAGCGATTTTCTTGACAGGAAAAAGATCAGATGATATCGAACGATAAAAATATAGGCACGTAGCTCAGGGGGAGAGCGCTACCCTGACACGGTAGAAGTCGACAGTTCAAATCTGTCCGTGCCTACCACAAGATAAAGAGTTAAAGCCGGTCAATCGTTTGATCGGCTTTAATTTTTTCCTGGCGACGATGCTCAATTTTGGGGAATATGCCAATTTGACAGGTTGATTCAGGCCAGCATGTCGTCAACCGTCTCATCTATTTTTCGGATTTCGGCGATCAATTCGTCTGCGCCTCTGGCTTTTGAGCGGCTTAACTGTTTGCCCCATTTCTGGAGCATGGGCGTATCGATCCGGCGTACATCAGGGTGCCTGGCCCATTCCATCCCGATTTTTTCACCCAGCCGCCCCAGTATCTTACCAACGGATTCTTTTTCGGTTTCCGGTACGGCATCGAGGATTTCTTTTTGGCGTGACTGCCATCCTTTGATCAGGAAAGTCCCTTTTTGAAATTTTCGGTACCATTCCCGTTCCCGTTTTTTTTCCATGGCAATGCCTCCTTGACTGCCTGTCAGGTATAAAACGATGTCATGACGCCGTAATTTTTTGCGTTATCCGGCACAGGTACGGCTTCTACGACGTCATCATATGGCTGATCGCCGCCTCCAGTCCGTCAATGGACAGTTCAAACATGGGGAAAATGTGGCGGATGGCGACGATGGTCTGGGTATAATCCCACATCCGTTGGGGAACCGGATTGAGCCAGACGCTGTAAGGAAACGTATCGGCGATGAGGCGCAGCCGTTCCAGGCTGGGTTTACCGGATCGTTCCTCCAGGTGAATGGATCCATCCGAGGCCATCAATTCGTACGGTGCCATGCTGGCATCACCCACGATAATTATTCGGGTGTCGGGATCGAGGCGCACCAGGTCATCCACCCGCCGGGGTTTTTTATAGCGGGCAGCATCCTCCCAGAGCGCATCATAAATGGTGTTGTGGAAAAAGCAGGTGGTGACCTCCTTGAACTGGTCCCGGGCATAGTTGAACAAGGTCTGAACAACTTCGATATACGGATCCATGGACCAGCCGCCGTTATCGATGGCCAGGATGATTTTCAGCCGGTCTTTCAAACTCCGGTCGAAAACAATTTCGATTTCGCCGGCGTTTTTCATCGTCTGGTAGATGGTTTCGTCGATGTTGATCTGGTCTTTGGGGCCGGAGGGAATCATGTGTCGGAGCCGCTTAAGCGCTTCGCCGATCATGGGGCGGGTGAGCGGGCCGGAAAGGGAATAGTCTTTATAACGTCGATCCATGGCCACTTTGACGGCGGACTTGTTGCGGGACGTCCCTCCCACGCGCATGCCGCCGGGATGAAACCCCGAATGCCCCACCGGCGACGTACCACCTGTACCAATCCAGCGACTGCCGCCGTGATGTTCGCCGTCCTGATCTTTCAACCGAGCCTTGAAATATTCGATCAGTTCTTCCGGAGATAATTTTTTCAGTTCCGATTCGTCCATTCCCAGGGCGTCTGCCAGCACCTTCGGGTTTTTCAACCACGAATCAAGAAGCATGCGGGCCATCTCGTCAATCACCGCATGATCCGGATCGGGCAGATCCGCACCTTCAAAATAATGGGCAAACACCTGGTCAAACAGGTCAAAATAGCGTTCGCTTTTTACAAGGATGCATCGGGAAGCGGTATAAAAATCATTCAACGAACCGATCAGTCCCCGGTTTAATGCCTTGTGGAGGGTCAGAAAAGCGGTGGGCGAGACAGGAATGCCCGCTTCCTTGAGTGTATAGAAATATTTGATAAACATAATTTTATCGTGTCAGGGGCACGGGAAGCCCGCCCCATAAAGAAGGCACCGGCATTTTTCCGCTACCATTAAAACAACCGTCGCCGCCGGGTGGTGGTGGCCGCCTTCTGGTAGTCCCCGCTTTTTTTAAACAACACACCCAGATACGGCACGTCGCCTTTTGCCAGTTGTCTGGGTTTGAAATCGGGATCAAGGCGCAGGGCCCGAATCCAGTTGATCAGCTCCCGGGTGGCCGGGCGTTTCTCAATGGCATCCAGATCCCGCATGCGGTAAAATGTGTCGATGGCATTCTCCATCAGGGTGGTATCGATTTCCGGAAAATGGACCTTGATGATCCGGCGCATCATTTTGGGGTCGGGAAACGCGATATGATGAAAGTTACACCGGCCCAAAAACGGGTCGGACAGGTCTTTTTTCGCATTGGACGTGATGATAATCACCGGTCGGTGCCTGGCCTGGATGGTTTTATCGATCTCGATGATGTCGAATTCCATCTGGTCGAGTACGTCCAGCATATCGTCCTGAAAATCGGTATCTGCCTTGTCGATTTCATCGATGAGCAGGACGACCCGCTCATCTGCGGTAAAAGACTGGCCGATCTTGCCCATTTTGATATACGCCTCAATATCGCTGACATCACGGGTGGAATCGCCGAAACGGCTGTCGTTCAGCCGGGTCAGCGTGTCGTATTGATACAACGCCTCCACCAGTTTCATACTCGATTTGACGTTGAGGACCATTAACGGCATGTTCAGGGCGCCGGCGATGGCATGGGCCAGCATCGTCTTGCCGGTGCCGGGCTCGCCTTTGAGCAGCAGGGGCATTTCCAGGGCCATGGAGATATTGACAATAGCGGCCAGTTCTTCGTCCAGAACGTATTTGTCAGCGCCTGAAAAAGGCACAATTTTTTGCGGTTCGGTCATGGGGATATCCTGTTCAACGATGAATGGTTGATGATCGTCGATTCCGGTACACCTGGATCGTTCTGGTCAACTCCGGAGTCGTTCAGATAAACGCTGGGTTAATTTAAGCACCTTTTCGGCATGGTCAATGGACATCGATCCGGTCCCGCAACTGGGGGTGATGAGCGACTGGGACCTCAACGTGTCCATGTCAATCCCGAGGTCGACGATCTGCCGGGCCTGGTTTTGCCATCGGTCGGCAAGGGTGCCGGGTGTTTCCCGTTCAATCTGGGCCGGATCGCCGGTGGGAACAATTCCCCAGCCCAGAATCCCGCCGTTATTGATGAATGCCGTGATCTGATCCGGGTAAAGGATGAATTTATCAAAATAGAGGTAGGCATCAAAGTCGACGATATCGACGCCCGATGCCAGCACCAGGTCCCAGTCGGTATTGGCGCAGATGTGGATGCCGGCAATGCCCCCTTCGTCGTGGACGGCGTCGATTACTTCGTCGAGGCTGGCCATAATCTCTTCTCTCGAAATGCTGATCAGCTCCGATGATCCGAAACCGGCCAGTGCGGGCTCGTCGATGAAAATAATGACCGGATTTACATGCGCCCCCAGGGTTCGAATCTGCCAGCGGGCATTGAGGGCCAGCAGTTTGATGGCCGCGTCCCGGGCCTGTTCATCATAAAAAATGGATCGGCCTTTTTCATCTTTTACCCCTGTGCCGAATGTAATCGGACCGGTCACCTGGCCTTTCACCGCCACGGGCGGGACGGCCGGGGCGGCAAGGTAGTCGATCAGGGCAAAAAAACCACCGGCGGTTTCCGGGGTGAGGGCAAATCCCAGCCGGGCCAGATCGCCGTCTGCCTCCATCGCTGTCAGATAGGACTCGTAAAATGATAATAGCTCGGTATCAAAGGCGTCGTCGCCAAGGGCGATGAACATCCGGTCGTCTTTTGTGCGCAGCCCCGGCATTAAATGCAAAAACTGGGGGATCATCTGTTCTTTCGGATAGACGGGAAGCTGTACCCACAAGGGGATTTCCGGTGTGTGGTGAATGACCTGGGTCAGCGCCTTTCGATGATCCCTGTAGGGCAGGCTGCCGATCAGGGTGGGGCGCAGTTCGGGCTGGAATTTGATTTTCATGGAAACCCCCATTCGATTCATAAATAAGTTACCGTTGAGATGATCACAATTAACATGGATCCAATATCTGCTCAAGCGGCTTGATGTATCCGGGTGCCGCCGGGAGGGAAAAACCGGCCACCTAAAAGATTGACACTCCAGGGTGCCGGTGATATCTTTTGATACAGATGATTCTTTTTCTACCATGTGGGAAATCCAATGGCCGATGTTATTTCCATTGATAAACGGCGGCAATTGTCCGAGCGGGAAAAAAAGGAAATCATCCGTAAACGGAAGGTGCTGGCCGTGCGAAAAATTTTTCAATGCGCCCGCTGTACCTTCAAATGCGATAAATGCGGCACCCAGATCAGCAACGCCCAACTGCAAAAGGACGGTCAGCCGCCGAAACCCGGAAGCCCCTACCGGTTCTGCGAAAGCTGCATGGACGAATACCGGGATTACATCGCACGCGCGAAAGATGGCGGTGATTCGGACTATTACTGGCACAATGATGCATGGGCGGCCGAATGGCGGTTGTGGATCGATCATCAAAAGGCCGTGGATCGTTATCTAAAATCCAGGGAGTTTAAGCGACTCCTCAATGAAATCAGACAAACCCATCCGGACGCATAGGAGGACTTTAATGTTTGGACTTGGACCCATGGAACTCATTATTATTCTCGTAATTATATTGATTATTTTCGGTGCCGGGAAGCTGCCTGAAATCGGCGGTGGCATGGGCAAGGCGATTCGAAATTTTAAATCGGGTGTTAAGGACTCGAGCAAAGAGGACCCAAAACCCGGTCAGATTGAAAAAGAGGACAAGTAGGTACCCCCGGCCGGCGACCTGCCACCGATAGCCGCTGCCGCTGCCCGTATTCTCAGTCCGAATCGAAAAACCTGTCTTGCAAATATCTTTCCAGCCCGGCGAGTATTTTTTTCTGGGCGGCATCCAGCCGGATGTCGCCCTTTTTCGTTTCTTCCCGCAGGGATTCAATCTCTTTTAACGCTGTTGTGGGCGTGGTTCGCCGCTGGCCCCGGTAATCAACCAGTGCATCCCCGTCACTGGACGGGTGAATCTGTTTCAGAAATCGGTTAAACTGCCGGCTTAATTTTCCGGATACCGCATCAGGAAAATTTCGACCCATCAGTCGCCGGGCAAGCTCCTGATAAACCGGAGCGGTCAACCGTTCGATGAGATGGATTTTTTCTTTGATATCGGCCGCATGAAACTGCCGGCAGATCTCTTCATCCCGTTTTGACATGAACCCGATGTCATACAAAGCCGCATCCGGATCCACGTTCGGCACGTCGGGATAGCGGTATTCCCGGTGGTAACGGATGATCCCCATCAGCAGGGATTCGTTTGCCTGGAGCCATTTTTGATTTTCCTCGGCAACGGATTGGCGGTCGCTGTCGAGCCGTTTCCAGTACCGGTTCAGGGGCGGCAGGACGATGGCAGGCTCGCCCAGTTTTTTACGGATTACCGCGGTTGTCTCGTCGAACGTATCGGCGGTTGTATTTTGGAGCTCTGGAAGGTCAAGCCTGAGCCAGAGGGTCTGGTTGCCATACGGAATCGACTGGCCGATGGAAAGCACCGGGGCAAGAAACAAAGCATCGGTGCCGAATCCGCCATCCACCATCAATCCCAGCCGATGGGGGCCGGCCGGGCTTTGAAAACTCACCGGCAGGGTGTCGATCCGCTTACCATCGGTTTTTTTATCAAAATACCCGGTAACATATTCCCACATTTTTTCATGCCTGGACAACCGCCGGGCCAGGGCCAGGGTGGCCGCCGTATCCACCATGGCATCGTGGTCCGGTCCGTGGGCCAGGTGATTGGCGCTGTTCAGGTTCTCCAGCTTCAGGGATGGTTTGCCCTCTTTTTCCGGCCACTGGAGCCCTTCCGGTTTAAACAGAAAATAGAGGAGGGTGATGGGGAAAATGTCCATCCGGCTGCAATCGTGCTGAAACTGGTGGGTATAGGGGGACAGCAGGTTGCGATAAAAGGAAAATCGCAGAAATTCATCATCAAATCCCAGGGTATTGTATCCCAGGCTGATGGTGCCCGGCCGGTTAAAGAGGCGATGGATTTCGGTGATGGCCGACAGCTCACTGTGTCCGGTCAGCAGGGTCGGCAGATCAATGCGGTTGACGATCATGGCGCCGGGCGAAGGGATAACATCCGGCCGCAGACGGATGTCGATCGTATGGTTTTCCAGTTCGTTGAACGATAAATCGGTGCGGATGGAAGAAAACGAAAGCACCTGGTCAAAGGCCCGGTTCAGACCGGTGGTTTCGATGTCGTAAAACAGGTACGTGTTCATGGGTCCGTCTCCCCGTTGGCCATCAGGTCATTTTGGGCGATGAATATTAACCGCAGCACCGCCAGGCTGGTATAGTCGATCGCACCGGCCATGGCATCGTGGACCGGTTTGAGGCGGCGGATGCCGTGCTTTTCAAACAGCAAAAAAACCCGGCCGGTCTGTTGCCGGGTCAGTTTTGGAGGAATATCCAGATGGTTATCCAGCGGATTCCCCTCACACCAGTAGCGGTACAGATGTTCGAGTACCGTTTGGCGTTTGACAACGAACATTTCCATCAACTCCACGAGGGTGCGGCCGGCGTTGAACGTTTCGCCGATTGTTTCATGGCGTTTCTTTTTTATCCGGCGGGCGGGTTTACGGACCGGTTTCAGCGTGGGTTTTTGCTTTTCCGATATTCCCTGTTTGCGGCAGTACGCTCGGATCATATCAAGAAAGGCGGGGCCGTACGTGGCCAGCTTGGTCTCTCCCACGCCGTGAATCTGGTAAAGCCCGGCTTCGGTCTGGGGAAAATAGGCCGCCATTTCCATCAGGGTCTTATCGGCGAAGATGACATACGGCGGGACGTTGTCCTGATCGGCGATTTTTTTTCGTTTGTCTTTCAGCAGCCGGAACAGATCACGGTCAAAATCCGGGATTTCCGCCTTTTTCCGGGGTGTCGGTCTTGGCGTCTCCCGGTCTTCGACGGGGTTGTCATCCATCCAGCCCCATACCTTTTTTTTGCTTTTCAGCACCTCCCAGGCTGTCGGCCCCAGCCGGAATCCGCCATAATCCATATCTTCGATCAACAGATCCTGATGAAGAAACTGGCGCGAGAGGGTCTGCCATTGCCGGGTCGACAGATCCCGGCCGATTCCGTAAGTCGATAACTGGTGATGATTTAACTGGATCACCCGCTGGCCTTTGGACCCGCGCAGAACGTTGATGATATGTGCCGCCCCGAACCGTTCGCCGGTCCGGTAAACGCAGGAGAGAAACTTCTGGGCGAAAATCGTCAGATCAATCCGTTCCCTTTTGTTGCCCCGGCAATTGTCGCACCGGTCGCAGTGGTCGGTTTCCGTTGCTTCGCCAAAATATTGCAGCAGCGGCACCCGCCGGCATCCCTGCCATTCGGCAAATCGCAAAAAAGCGTTTAAATGGATATTGGCGATTCGACGTTCGGCCGTCGTTTTCTGCTGGATAAAGTGTTTGATTTTATAGACGTCGGCATACCCGAACAGCAACAGGCAATCAGCAGGCAGACCGTCCCGCCCGGCCCGGCCGATTTCCTGATAATAGCTTTCAATATTTTTGGGCATGTCGTAGTGAATAACAAACCGGACATCAGGTTTGTCAATGCCCATGCCAAATGCGATGGTGGCCACGATAATGCGGGTATCATCCCGGATAAAACGCTCCTGATGGCTCCTTCGTTTTTCATCGGACAACCCGGCATGGTAAGGCAGGGCGCTGATGCCCTCATCTTGAAGCGATCGGGCCAGTTCATCCACCTGGCGACGGGTGGCGCAATAGATGATCCCGGCCTGGTCCGGGTACTTTTGAATCATCCGCTGAATCCGTACCATGGGATTGATTTTGGGAACGATCTGTAAAAAAAGGTTTTTCCGATCGAAGCTGCCGATATAGGTATCGGTATGCTTAAATCCCAGTGTAGTCTGGATATCCTGACGGACCCGGGGGGTGGCCGTGGCGGTCAGGGCGGTGCAGACGGCTGTGGGGAATTTTTCCCGGATCTGAACAAGCTGGCGGTATTCCGGCCGAAAATCATGCCCCCATTCCGATATGCAGTGGGCTTCATCAATGGCCAGGCAATCGACCGTCATATCTGAAAGCAGGTCGACGGTTCTTTGCATCATCAACGTTTCCGGTGCCACATAGAGCAGGCGGGCCTTACCGGATCGGATGCGGCCGATGTTGTGACGGTAATCCCGGGTTTGGAGCGCGCTGTTCAGCATGACGGCATCCACCCCGGCCCGTTGCATCTGGTCGACCTGGTCTTTCATCAGGGCGATCAGTGGAGAAATCACCACGGTCAGGCCGGAAAAGATCATGGACGGAATCTGGTAGCAGAGAGATTTGCCGCCACCGGTGGGCATGATGACCAGGGTGTCCTTTTTGGCGAGGACATTGCCGATCACCTCGGCCTGGAGGGGACGAAAGGTGTCGTATCCGAAAACATTTTTTAGGATGGCGTGGGCTCGTTCGGTCATAACGGGTCATGTTTCATTGAAAAAGGTTTCAAATGTCTCGATGACCCGGTCAATATCCTCGCGGGTGATGTCCAGGTGAGTCACCAGCCGGAATTCACCCTGACCGCTGACGAGGATACCTTGAGACCGGCAATGAGTCGTTAACGCCTCGGACTTTTCCGGATCTATTGAAAAGAACACCATGTTGGTCTGCACCGTATCCGGGTCGATGGTCAGGTCGGGAAACACGGAGAGTCCTTCGGCCAGGATACGGGCATTCTCGTGATCGTCGGTTAGCCGGTCGATATGGTTTTCCAGGGCATGGATCCCGGCTGCGGCCAGAATCCCGGCCTGGCGCATCCCGCCCCCCAACAGCTTACGCCACCGCCGGGCCCTTCGGATAAAATCCCTGTTGCCGCATAATACCGAGCCCACCGGTGCCCCCAGCCCCTTGGAAAGACAGAAGGAGATCGAATCAAAGGGTGCGGTCAGTTGCGTCACGGGGACATCAAGTTTGATGGCCGCGTTGAAAATACGCGCACCGTCCAGGTGCAGCTTCAGCCCGTACCGGTCGACAAACGGCCGGACCGTCTCTATATAATCGAGGGGCAGGACCTTGCCGTTATGGGTGTTTTCCAGGCAGAGCAGCCGGGTCCGGGCAAAATGGTCGTCAACCGGTTTGATCATTTTGGCGACCTTATCAAGATCGAGTCGGCCGTCTGACTCAAAGTGGACAGGCTGGGGCTGGATGCTGGCCAGCACCGCGCCGCCGCCCCCCTCGAATTTATAGGTATGGGCTTCCTGGCCCACGATATACTCATCACCCCGCCGGCAATGACTGAACAGGGCCAGCAGGTTGCCCTGGGTGCCGGAAGAGACGTAAAGGGCTGCTTCCGTACCGATGATCTTTGCGGCCAGCGCTTCCAGCCGGTTTACCGTGGGGTCTTCACCGTAAACATCATCACCCACCTCGGCCATGGCCATGGCCGATCGCATGGCATCCGTCGGGCGGGTTACCGTGTCGCTTCGAAGGTCGATGATTTTCATATGGTATTCCTTTTTCAACATTTTGGCAGCGTTATGCTCGCAGAATGAAGCTGTGAAAAATATTTGTAACAAAAGGCGTATTACAACACAAGACGATCAGAATTCTAAATAAGTTTTATGTAAGCCTTGTTTTTTCCCGATTATGAATCGGTAGACAGGATCGGAAAGAGGGGGGTTCCCGGAACCATTTTTAGCGGACAACCCGGTTGATGCCGACCGGTGGAGACTTCAATATATCGACGGCCTGATACGTACCGATATTCTTGATTTCGAGAAAGTGCATGACTTCATAGCGATGCCGCTTACCCTCGAATTAATGCGGGAACAGGCCGGCTTACCGCTTTCAAATGATAATTTATCGCCCGCACTGGCCTATTTTCATAAAAAATACCATTTGCCGGCCGTCTAACTTGTAAAAAACCTTCGCCACGAGCGATTAGAAGATGATATTGCCATTCGAAGCATGTTTCTATTTCTCGGTGGTCTGACCATCTGCCCCCCCCTAAATGGGAATGGTACGCGCCTGCAGGTTGTCATTCTGACGCCAATGTACTATTTGTTTTTCATCTCGCTTCAATCTCATTAACCGAATTTCAATCAGAGCGACTACTTCATAAGCAATCCTGTGAAGTATTGACGAAAGGATTGGCCCATGACCGATATTTATGAAAAGCTGGCCAGACATCTGGATCACCTGCCGGCCGGATTTCCGGCCACTGAATCCGGCGTGGAACTGCGTATTCTCAGGCGGTTGTTTTCCGAAGAAGAAGCCGGTATCGCCATGCAATTGACCATGCGGGCGGAAACGCCGGCGGATATTGCCCGGAAAATGGATCGGGATGCCGGGGGTCTGGCCCCGGTACTTGAAAAGATGGCCAGAAAAGGGCTTATTTTCCGTTCAAAAAAGGACGGCCAGGCCAGGTACAGTGCCGCCCAGTTTGTGGTCGGTATCTGGGAGTACCATGTCAATGACCTGTCCGAGGACCTGGTCCGGGACATGAATGAATATATCCCTCACCTGATAAAAAAATCGTGGATCAAACATCCCACCAAGCAGTTGCGGGTGGTTCCGGTAACCCAAAGCGTGTCCGCGGAAATGAAGGTAATGCCCTATGAGCAGGCCGAAGAAATTATCAGCAGCCAGTCGAAAATCGTCGTGGCCCCCTGTATCTGCCGCCGGGAACATGAACTGATCGGGGAGGGATGCGGCAAACTGATGGAAGCCTGCCTGATTTTCGGTGCCAGCGCATATTATTACGAAGAAAACAACCTGGGACGCACCATTACACAAGACGAGGCGCGGGAAATTATCAATCAGGGCCTGTCCGACGGGCTGGTGCTGCAGCCGGGCAATTCGCGCAAGCCTTCCAATATCTGTCTGTGCTGCGGGTGCTGCTGCCAGATTCTGAAGAACCTTAAAACACTGGAGAAGCCGGCCAAAGCGGTCTCCACCAGCTGGGTGGCGGCGGCGGATGAAGATCTCTGTACGGCCTGCAGCGTGTGCGTGGACCGGTGCCAGATGGACGCCATCACCGTGGATGACCATGCCCGGGTGGATCCGGACCGGTGTATCGGCTGCGGCCTGTGCGTTCCCACCTGTGAGTACGACGCCATGGCGCTGCATGAGATCGACGCGGACAAACATTATGTGCCGCCGCGAAATACGGTGGCCACCTATCTGAACCTGGCCAGGGATCGGGGGTTGATTTAGATCTTAGCTGGCAGACGTCCTGTTCCCGATTTTTTATCCGGTTACCGCCATGCGGGCATTTTCCCGGTATCGATAAAGAAGGGTTTTCCGAATGCATCCCGTTCCTCGCTGAAATACTGCACGGTCCTGGGGAAATAGGCCGGGTTGTCGGGGAAAATGTGCTGAAATTCGGTGCGGCAGGGTGCGCGAAAATCGTCGGCCGTCAGGTGAGGATATCGTTTCAGGCAGGCGTCTACGATCCGGTCAAAGAAATGTCCGCCCATGAACTTATCGTAGGTGATACTGAGAAAATGACCGGCCTCCATCCGGTTATAGGCGTTGAGGCCGGCATCGGAAAGTCCCAGATCCCGCCGCCGCCGCATATCGATGCCCACGCTTAAATCGCGGTGAACGACCCGTTTGATCACGCCGTTTTCATCGATCTCCAGGAGGACATTCTGGCCATGGGGTTCGATCAGATAACCGAAATGGAGAAAACAGCCCACCCAGTGCCGGATAATCGGCAGCAGAATACTTTCCAGAACAAATTCCAGCGGATTGGCCGAACCGATCAGGTCAAAAAGCAGGATCGATTTGCCGGGATCATAAAAATCCTTTCCGTACAGGGAAAACCCGGGAACCAGGGTCCGCTTTTCGACCACATGGGGAAACGGCCGCATATCCCGTACCAGGTAGCCCCAGTTTTCACCCCGGGGTGACTCGGGGTGCAGGTTCGCATGGGCCACACCAATCACTTCCCGTAAAAACGCAAAGCGGCCATCCATCTTTTCAATGCCCGCTTCCAGCTCGCGGGAAACGTTGATCGCCTGTTCAATGACCTCCTCACGCATTTTACGGCCATAGCGCGAGATGCGAAACGGAAAATGAACCTTGACCGCATGGTCCGGCGGGCCATTGAGCACGTGCAGGGTGCGGGTGGATGCGCCGGGCTCGACCTGAAGCGGGTCGGATTTTGCACCGATCTTCAGCGTTTGTACCACATACGGGTCATCGGCCCGTTCATCGAGGACCTGCGGATGGATACAAAAGCGGACGTCGTCGGCTCCGGTGTAGATCCGGGCCAGCTCGCCGGGCGGATTGGCCGAGTAAACATGCATCCGTTCCCGGGGCATGGCAAAGCATGGCAGTGAAAAGGAGGGCAGACCGCCATCGGGCCGGTATTTTCTTTGGGCTTCAGTATAACCGGCATGTGGGCTGTACGTACGGGTGCCTTCGTTGCGGTAGCGTTCAAGGTGGGATAGTGAGGGAAGATTGAGTACCATTGTATTTTATTATGATAGTAAAATATCAATATTTTATCAAATTTTCGGTAAGTGTCAATTAAAGTACACCCGCAGTCGTTATTTTTCCGGCAGGGAAAATTGCGTCAGTCAAGCTGTCAGTCGCGGCCCTCGATGGTAATGAAATCCGGATCGATATTTTTTAGAGGCAGGCGGGTTTTTAAACCCTGTTCAGACTGTGTGACGGGCAGCTTTTCGAACAGGTGCCGGCCCGGCACCATCCGGAGAGCCGGCAGACAGCCCGTTCTTTCGACCCACCCCAAAGGGACGGATCGCCTGGCCTAAAAGACCCGTGGGCGGTGTCAGCGGCTGGTTGGTTGTCAGCCAGTCTTCAAAAGATTCCAGGACTGGTTAGGATTTTTCCTGGCGTAGCTGATAAATATGGTTTGGGTTCAATTCAAGCTGGATGGCCTCTTTCTCGACCCGGTATAGTTTGCCGATGATATATAAAGCGCAGCATTAGTTTGTTGTCAGGATGGCCGTCTCAATCTGATCCACTACCTCAAAATGTGTATCTCTTGTCAGCAAAGTACCCCCAACCGCCATACAGCTCGCGGCAATCCAGACATCGTTAATGGGTATTTTGGACCCTTTCTTTTGAAGTGATAAAAAGATGAGAGCATATTTTCTGGCAACATTGGCATCTACAGAAATGATTTTGACTTTCAAGCGCTTGATAAAGGTCGCCAGATGGTTTTCGTTAAATCGTTGCCTATTACCTTTCATGAATCCAAACTGAAGCTCACCTAAAACAACGGAGGGGAGGTACAAAGATTCGCCATGGGTCGCCATGAAGTCAACCGTTTCAGGGATGCCTTCCGCATAGTCGCTATAAATGTTCGTATCCAGCACAAGTTTCAATGCCATTCTGCCTCGTCAATCTGGCTAAAGACATCAAGTGATTTTTTTAATTCTTCGGCCTCTTGGTGCGACATCCAGCCAGCCAGGTCCCGTATGGTTTTTTCACGGTTTTTTATGATCCCTATTTTCTCATCGATGGCTTCGATTATATAAGCGGATTTTGTTTTACCGGCTTTTTTTGACGCGGTTTTTATCAATTTTTCTTTTTCCGGCGGTATCCTCAGACTTAACGGCATGAAAGTTCACCTCCTTTTGTATCTCATTTATATTAAAATGTATCGCATCAGGATGAAGATGTCAATCTTTATAGCAAAATCAAATAAAGCGAAACGCGCACCGTTCGGGCTGAATATAATCTCTATCAATCAACCTTCGGAATATGGCACAAAAATATCCAGCCTGGCTCACCTTGCCCAAACTTTTTATTTCCCAATGAGTTTTTTTACCCTGGCCGTGTCTATGTTATTAAAAGCAATCACTCAGGAGGCCGACCATGAAAAAAACGATTTTTGCTGTTTCAGCCATCATGTTCATGATTCCACTATTTGCCGATACGGCGCTGGCAGGTATGAGGCAGATAAGAGGAAATACTGTTTCGGTCAGTATTTCGGATGACTACGGCCGGCAGTTCGACATGTATTATCCGATGAATACCGACTACCAGTACTACAGCGCCAGACAGGTATGCGTCCACCGGAGATACCTCCAGGCGGATGACGGGGCCCGGTATAGAATCAACATTACCAATACAACCGGCGAGCGGGTCGGAGTCGTCATTGCCGTGGACGGGCGAAATATCATCTCGGGGAAAAAATCGCATTTGAGACGACATGAACGGATGTATATTGTTTCTCCCTACCAGACGGCCAGTTACAGTGGCTGGCGGACCCGGAAAAATGTGGTAAACCGGTTTTATTTCACCGAAGCCGGCGATTCCTATGCACACGCCTGGCACGACGATACGGCCATGGGGGTGATAGCGGTTGCCTTATACCGGGAGATTACCCCGCCGCCGTACCGCTATAAAAGGCAGCAGCAGGAGAATAAAATGCGGCCGGAAAGCATGAAGCGTGGCCAGTCCGAGGCACCGGGAACCGGGTTTGGCAGAGAAGAATACTCCCCTTCCCGGCGGGTATCGTTTCGTCCCCGCAGACATCCGTCGGAAAAATTCTTCATCAAATACGAATGGAGAGATACGCTCTGCCGGATCGGCGTTGTCGACTGCAGACCGCCGAGGCAGCAATGGAACCGTTTCTGGGATGACCGGGACCGGTGTCGGGATCAGGACTGCGGGTATGCGCCTTATCCCCCGTACCGCTCAAATCTTGACCCGTTTCGGAAAAAATCCCTGACCTTTTAATCACCGCATCATTATAAGCACTTTCATACAGCGGCAGGCTGATCTATACTGCACGTGTCCGGAAAGAATCCGGCACGTGCAGTATCTTTTTGATATGAAAGAAAGCTTGCCGGCATGGCGCATAAAACAAAAAAGATGGTCATCATCAGCGGGTATTTCAGCGGCGAGTCCTACGGGTTGTTAGGACCGCAGATGGCTGCCACCATCATTAATGATCATACCGATTACCATGCCATCGTCGTCGGTGTTACCAATGAAGATCATCCGCAGGCGCTCAAGGCCGCGCTGAGTCGTCATTTTAAGGATCAACGGAAAGTGGTGGGATTTTCCTCTCTCGGGGGGCGGCCGGACCTGTTTGAGTTGGCCCGGGAACTGAAAGCGACCGGCGCAGTGACGATTCTGGCCGGACCCCAGGCCGGGCCGGATTACAGGGGCGAAGTGGGCTGGCAGACGCATCCCCACCGGTTTAGAGGACTGTCGGATCATTTCTCCTTTGCCCTTCATGGCCCCGCCCAGCAGATCGTACCGGTGCTGGCCGCCGGATTTGATAGGATTTCAGCATTTGATGGGATTTTATTCCGGGATAACGACGACCGGATCATTGAAAATCCGCCGATCCCCTGGGAGGATCAGTATCTTTCAACCGTGGACTGGGGAACACTTTACCGGCTGAAAGGAACCGTGTTCGAGCCGGTAACCATTACCACCGCCCAGGTTCTGCAGCAGATCGGTTGTCCCCATGCCGCCCGGTGTCGGACGGTTTCCATCGATTATCCCTGTGGGCTGGTTAAGGCGGATTCGCAGCCTTTGGCCATTGTTATTGATCAGAAGGGATGCAGTTTCTGTGATGTGGCGGCGGACAAGGGATATATGGGGAGCGTTGACGAATCAGCTGTTCAGGCGCAGTTGGCAGGATTACCGGCAGGGTCTGATGGAAGGAAAATTTCCTTTGAGCTGATCAATGAAAATCCGCTTTTCAGACTGGCAGGATTGATTGAGATGGCAGACGAATTGTCAATCACGTTATCCCAGATCAACCTGACCCTGCGGGCGGATTATCTGCTGAAAGGACTGCGCCGATTGGAAGGTGTGCTGGAAAGCGCCCGGAAAAAAGATATCCGAATTTTACTGTCCTCCATCGGATTTGAATCCTTTGACGATACGATCCTGAAAAACCTGAACAAAGGCGTCACCCGCCAGGTCAATCTCGATGCTGTCCGGGCGATCAGGGAGCTAAAACCGAAATTTCCGGCCCATTTCGGCTATCTGAAAGAAGAAGGCGCCAATCATGGATTTATTCATCCCACGCCCTGGGATCATCCTGAAATCGCCTGTGAAATCAATAAAACGATCAGTATGTACCGGTTGTCACAGGATATTTTACCCCATCACAGTACGCCGTTGATCATTCATCATGCCTCCGGCCTGGGCGAGTGGATCCGGCAAATCGAGTTGCGGGAAAATATCGAATTTGAAAGAATCGGTACGACCATCGGGTGGTGGCAGACAGCGGATCGATCCCTTTTGTAACCCGCTGACCGGGTTTCGATATTCGGGTTACGTTCATTCTCATGTTGTGTCGTTTTTCTACATCATGCGGCAGGCCCTAAATGGATCTAAGATAGGTCATTAGATTGGTTTTTTTCCGGGCCAGACCAAACTTGGCGCGAATCCGACGCCGATGGGCCTCGACGGTCCGGGCAGACAGGGTGAGCAGTTTGGCGATCTGGGGGGTGGTTCGGCCCTGTTTAACCAAGATAGCCACCTGCATCTCGGTCGGCGTCAGGTTCCACTGCCGGATCGACAAATTCCGTGTAAAAGGGGAGACAATTTCATTCAAATGGGTTTGAATAATTTCCAGATACGCTGTTTGCCGGCTGTTGAGACCGCTGTTGGCCAGTTTCTCCAGGTATGGGCGAATTAATTGGTCAATATTTACCATGACCCTTTTTTCGATCTCTCGTTTGTCGTTCTCGCGTTTCTCCAAAAGGACCTTCAGCGCGGTATTCATATTCTCAAGGGCACGGGTTCGTTCTTCAACCTGCTGTTCAAGCGTTGAACGGGCTTTTCGAGAGGGGACGCCGGATATTTTCTTCATGCTTACCTTGCCATCTGCCAGTTTAAATATCTATTAAATGTCCGCAGTCGGATTGCGATGCGACCGACAGGGAAATATTGTTATCCGCCACCACCGGACAAATGGCCGCCATCACTTTTTCAGGTGTGTTATTTGTTTCACTTAAATGCGCCAGTACGACATGGCGCAGCCGTTCATGGGTCAATTCCGCCAGCAGGCGCCCCGTGTCTGTATTTGACAGGTGCCCGGTGCGTCCCTGGACCCGCTGCTTCAACGGCCACGGGTAGGGACCATTGATCAGCATATCCGGGTCATGATTGGCTTCGAGAATGAGCACGGCGCAATCGGCCAGATGAGATCTGACCAGATGCGTGACAACTCCCAGGTCCGTCGCAAAGCCGACCTTTTTTTCATTTACCTGAAATGAAAATCCTGCCGGATCAACGGCATCATGGGATATGGAAAACGGGCGTACGCTTAAGGTATTTATTTTAAATTCTTTTCCACAACGAAAATAAATCATTTCTTCCAGCTTTCCCAACTGCGTTGCCGCGGCCTGTGCCGTTTTTTCCGTGATATGAACCGGCAGCCTGAACCGGCGGGCCAGCACGCCGACACCGCGGATATGGTCGCTATGTTCATGGGAAACAATAATGGCATCCAGATCGCCAGGGGAAATACCACGATACTTTAATCGTTTTTCGATTTGAATTCCGGACAATCCCGCGTCGATGAGGATGCGGGTCTCTCCATCGGATAAATATATCGCGTTTCCCTTGCTCCCGCTGGCCAGCATGCAGACCGCCGGTAGTGTATGGTCCGGTTGTGAAGATATCGGGATCGGCGGGGGGAATCGGGAAGGCATGGTGTCAGCGGCGGCCGGTATGCCCGAAGCCACCCTCGCCGCGAAGGGTATCTTCCAGGGAATA
>QNYZ01000094.1 GCA_003973265.1 Deltaproteobacteria bacterium
AGCCCTGACGATCGCAGCTGTTGCCCTGGTGGAAAAGGCCGATGCTTCGGGAAAAGAGAACGCCACGGCTTTACCGGGCGCGGCCGAGATTAAAGTCTACTCGGATCCCATGGTTCAAGGCGGCTTTAAGGCCGCTGTTACCGGCGTCGTCCGCCAGGTGGCCGGGGAGCTGGCGATGGCGGCGCGGCTCCGGGTCCTGGCCGACCATATTTCCCGGCGGATAGATGAAGAGCTGCGCCCCGTTGTCGGTCCGGCGGCGACGGATATTGCCGCCACGATCAAAAAGGCGATGACACAAGCCGCCATCGGGTCGCGCCGATCCGGTCGGCAACCAGACGAAATTATCCGGGTGACGGAAACGCCCACCGGACGGGGCCGGTTCAGCATACTGCCCACGGCCGTTCAACACAACGTTCCGGCCTGGGCGCTGTTCGGCATGTTCTTCATCGTGGTTCCCCTGGCCGGCTCTCTGATCAAAGAACGCAGCAGCGGTACCTTTTCACGGATTCTGACCATGCCGGTGTCGCCGCTGGTCCTGATTGCGGGAAAAATGGCGGCCTACACGCTGGTCTGCATGGCGCAGTTTGCTCTGGTCGTGGTGATCGGTAAGACGGTGCTGCCGTTTCTCGGAACCGACGTTCTCCGGATGGGGCCGTCCATCGGCGCGGTTGTCGGGGTGGCCTTTGCTTCGGCCCTTGCGGCTACGGCCTACGGCGTCATGCTGGGAACGGTGGCCCGGTCGTATGAACAGGCGGCGACGTTGGGCCCGATCTCGGTGGTCATTGCCGCGGCCCTGGGCGGTATCATGGTACCGGTCTTCGCCATGCCGAAAGTGCTGCGGATGATCAGTGCGTTTTCCCCCCTGGCGTGGAGCCACGGCGCCTTCCTCGAACTTTTTCTGAGGGGCGGTTCCCTCATCGATGTCTGGCGGCAGCTGGTCTGGCTGTTTCTCTTCTTTTGTGTCAACCTCGGCGTGGCCTGGGCCGTGTTCCGGCGGCGGGGGAGATGAAGAACGATCTGGCGATTCAAAAAGCCTTTATCTGCTATCCTTTCGTATCATAGCCTCATGGATTTTCCGCCTTTATACCGCCGTCAGCAACATGAAGCAGTGAGAAAACCGACCGCTTTCAGGGATAAAGCAGAGGAGTTGCTGCCCTTTTTGGATGCGGCCTGAGTGAAAGAGTTCTTCAATGATGATATAGATCGCCGCACTGCCCGTATTCCCCTTGGTGGGCAGGTTGGTGAACCACTTCTTTTCGGGAATTTCAAAATTGACTTCCTTCATCACATCGTAGAACTTCGGGCGGAAATAGGCGGAAGAGTAGTGGGGCAGGAACCAGTCGATTGAATTCGGTTCCAAATGGTGTCTGTCGGCGATGGTTGCAAGGGCCCTGCCCATGGTGGCCGTGATATGGCGTTCGAGCAGCCTGATATCCTGCCGGACCGAAAAAAGATAGGGTTTTTCGGTTTCGGGGATTGATTCGGTCTGCCGCCAGCCGGCAATGGAACCGTCCGGTTCTTTCGCCCCGCCCGCATACATGCAGGTATCGATCTGTCCGGCGTAGGAGATCTGGTCGATCCAGTCGATCCTGAGGGAAATCCGGCCGTCAGCGGGCCGGCCGGAGATAAAAACGGCTCCGGCGCCGTCGGAGAGCATCCAGCGCAGAAAATCGGCATCAAAGGCCCGGATCGGTTTTTGGGACAGATCGGTGTCGGGGTCGGACCGGGCGGATAAAAATTTGGCCCGCATGAAAGACGACGACAGCTCGGAGGCCGACGCCACGGCGTTTTCACTCAGCCCCATGGCTACATTCATATACGCGTATTTCAGGGCCGTCATGCCGGAGATGCAGATACCGTGGGTCGACACCGCCTCGCAGGCCGGAATGCCCAGTTCGCCCAGCACCATCAGGGCATGACCCGGAAAGAGCAGGTCGGGAGAAGTTGTGGCGCAGCACAATGTCTCGATGGCGGAGAGTTCAAACCCGGGACAGGGGGTCAGCCGGCGGATGGCCTCAGCGGCCAGTCCGGCATTGGAATGGGTCAACCGCCCGGTAGCCGGGTCAATGGCGTAGTGGCGCTGTTTGATTCCGTTGTTTTTCAGGACGATCCGCTTGGTGCGCGACGGCAGATCGTTGACTTTTCCCAGGATATCTTCGACTTGATCATTTTCAATCGGTTCGTGGGGCAGATAGGCAGCCACGTCGGTGATATATGCGTTCATGGTTCCTTTAAGTGGTTGGTTTGAAAATAGTCGGTCAGCGTGTTGATCTTGTCTTTTTTCAATAATCGAATCAGGGCAGTGACACCCGTGGCCAGAGGCGCCAGGATGAAAATGGCGGTCAGCAGGTATCCGATAAAAAGGCGCAATCTTGGCTTGCGGGCCGGGTCTCCCCGCTCTCCCCGGCGGCGGATAAAGGCCGACCAGACGGCGAAGATCTTTTTAATCCGGCTCTCAAAGAGGATAAAGGCCGGTACTACCGGCGTTGCGCCGAGGCGGTTCAGCGCCTGTTGAAGGGCGGTCCAGCGGTCGTTGAGAAGGGCACCTCTGATCGCCGGGGAAAAACGTCGTGCGGCGACGATGTCACCTTCGGTAATGCCCGGATTGGGAAGAATGCCGAGAAAGCGCTTCTTTTTTCCGGTGAGCATCCAGGCGGCGATGGTGATCACCCCGACGAGGTTGGGGGCGCTGTCGGTGAGGACGATGTTGCCCACCAGCAGGCCGCCGTTAGCCGCAATGCGGCGCTTGACCTTTTCCTGGGCCTGGAGCCACATGTTGCGGCAGCCGATGAGGGTGATTACCGGCCGGCCGCGCATGACCCGGGCCGCTTCGGGTGATTGCAGAAAGGAAGTAACCGGAATCGACGGCGCCAGGTACCAGACCTGGTAAGCCAGGACAATCAGGTCGTAGTCGGCATCCGGGTCAAAGGAAACCGGCGCCAGTCGGCACGGCACTTCTTCCAGAGATTCGGGGAAGACGTCGACAAATTCAAGGGCCGTCCAGGGGAAGGGAAACGGCTCGATCGGCCGCAGCGTTTCGGTGACAACGGAAATCCGCCCGTTTTCGGTTTCATTGACGAGCGGATCGACCAGGGCCGAAACAATATCGGCCAGTTGCCCGGATTGAGAAAAGGATACAACCAGAATTTTTTTGATATTTTTCACGGCTGCGAGGCGCCTTTCTGATTTGTCAGGCGGCGCTGGAACCGCTTTTCAGCCTGTACCAGTCACCGGCGGCCCCGGGTTTGAACGCCTGATAGAGCGCCGGGTCCATGGTGGCTTCGTACCCGAGCAGCCGGGCCACGACCGCCTGGTCCGGGCCGACAAAGGTAAAATCTCCAGTCATTTTTCGGGAGGTGACATCTCGGATTTCGAGCACGGCGACCAGTCCGGATTTCGGAAATTGCCGGGTATACTGACGATACGAAGCCGTATAGCTGGGCAGGGATACCATGCCCTGTTGTTCGTAGCACCAGACCGAGGCCATTTGGAAGGCCGTATCCAGGGCCAGGGGATCGGCCAGCCACGTGCTTCTAAGTGGTTCAGTCATCCATTGGTCGGGCCGGGGCGCAGAGCAGATGTCGGCCACCATGCCATTTTCGGTCAGACCCTGGATCTTTTTGAGGCCACGCAGGTGCTCGCCGTGAAATAAAATGGTTTCGTAAACATCTTCAATGCTGCGGGGGTAGGGCCGGACAGTCAGTTCCGCGGGAATGGTAAAGTCCGGCGCCGGGTGCAGGTTTTCAGCGAGAATGGCCCGGCCGCGGCAATGGACCACTTCAATACCTTCTTTAACGCCGTCATGCAGTTCGACCGGTATTTCAAAGTGGTTGTCCAGGCGGCTGGCTTTGCCGGCCATCAACCGGATTGTTTTGGCACCGTTGTCCAGGCGAATCCCTTTCAGTATCCGCATATCGTCGATTCCCTGCAGCAGCAGACCGGGATTTTCATGCAGGGCGCCGTGGGCGAACCACTCGGTCATCAATGCAAAGGGGATGACGGGATGACCGTCCAGCATGTGGGATTTAAGAACGGGATAACGATGAACGTCGATTTCCCGCCTGAAGGAAAGACTCAGATTCCGGGCCGCGGTGGTCTCAATTTGCGATGAAGTGTCCATCCGGACGTTCGCCATGGGCGCCGAGATTTCATTGCCGATGGTGACTTCCACGGGGCTTTCCGGCCCGGCGCCCATCTCCCGAACCAGGCAGTCGGCACCGGTCTGGGCAGGAATCAGGCTGATGCCGCGCCGGGCAAATAATCGTTTTAAAGCGGGTGAAACCATGCCGCCTTCCCAGGGGCCCCAGTTGATGGATGAAACATTACAATGGGGGCGCTGGATCGCTTCGGCCTGGGCGATCTTGTTGACGGCTTCATTGGCCATGGCATAATCGGATTGGCCCGGGTTGCCAAAGCGGGCGCTGACCGAAGAAAACAGGACGATGTTTTTCAATTCATCGTTCCGGGTGGCGGCAAGGAGGTTGAGCAGGCCGCCGGCCTTGGTAGCGAAGACCTGGTTAAACTCCTGGACGGTTTTATCAAGAATAAAGCTGTCGCGAAGAAGACCGGCGCCATGAATCAGGGCCGTAATCGGGCCCAGATCCGTTCGGATCTGCCCGATTACCCGGCTTACCCCTTTGGCATCAGTGACATCCACCGGATAGTACCGCGCGGTGATACCAAGGTCGGCCAGTGCTTTCAGGTGGTGGTAAATCTCACTGTTGGCCATATGGCGCCGGAAAGCCTGTTCCAGTTCGATAGGGGAGGGCGGGGGTGTCTCTGATCCGGGCGCAAATTCGTTGGCCAGGATGGCTTTTTTTGCCCCTGCGGCATCCGTGGTATCAGGCAGCCATTCCGGTGGCTCTACCGGCTGCGGAGATCGCCCCAGCAGGGCAAATCTTGCACCGGTATCGCGGGCCAGCGCCTCAACTGCTGTGGCGGTGATGCCGCGCGCGCCGCCGCTGACCACGACGACATCCCCGGCGGACAGATCTGAGCGGGCATTTGAAATATCGGCTGTTTGAAGGGAAAGAATATAATGTTCGTTTTTCGCAAGGTCCGGATGAAGGCCGATTTCCAGGGGCGGCCGGGGCTCGGTTTCGGTAAGTGCGGTCAAAATGGCCCCGGCGATGGCACAATGATCGTCCCAGCCGGGCGCAGCATCAATGGCCTGGCAGCGAATATCGGGCCATTCCGCGGCGGCGGTTTTAACCAGACCGGCCAGGGCGCCCTGGATCGGGTGGGGGACACCGGTGCCCAAAAAACCAAAGGCCCCGTCCATGCGGGTGACGGTGCAGAAAAGCCGGGGCGATTTCGATCCGGTTTTCTGCATCCGTTTTCCGGCAGACCGGGCCAGTAAGAAAACGTTGCGGATCATTTCCACGTCAATGGGCGTGTTGGCCGGTAAGACGGGGATCAGGCCGCCAATGGGCCCGTCTACCTGTTCCAGGGCCGCAGCGTCGGTCGCAATCACCCGGGCCGGCATGCCCTGCCCGGAAAAGGCATCGGCCAGCGCGGTGGATAAACCGGTTCCGTCTTCAGTGATATAGATGGGGTCTTGATTACCTGAATTCGTCCGGCATTGCCCTGAGAATCTGCGGGTTTTTACCTCGATAACCCGGCGCCGGACCGTGCTGTCCCCCGTATCTTTTTCCGGGGGCCGGGCGTCTGTTTCCGGCGCCGGAAAGGGGGCGTCCTTAGCGGTTTCACCTGCCGTCAAGTACCTGACAATCTGGCCCAGGGTTTTCAGATCGCCCATATCCTCGGGGGCCACGGACGGCAGTTCCGGCATTTTTTCTTCCATGGCGGAAAGGATCTCCACCCGTTTGATGGAGTCGATTCCCAGGTCGGATTCAATGTCCATGTCCAGGTTGAGCATGTCCGCCGGGTATCCGGTCAGTTCGCTGATGACGTCCATCAGGGTGGATGTAACGGTTCCTGAATCTGCTTCCGGGGACGTTGCGGCTGTATCTGACGGTTGCGCCAGGGGAGATATGGGTTCTGGCGTGGCAGGAGGATCCACGCAGAGGTGGCCGACAATCTGGCCCAGGGTTTTCAGATCGCCCATATCCTCGGGGGCCACGGACGGCAGTTCCGGCATTTTTTCTTCCATGGCGGAAAGGATCTCCACCCGTTTGATGGAATCGATTCCCAGGTCGGATTCAATGTCCATGTCCAGGTTGAGCATGTCCGCCGGGTATCCGGTTAATTCACTGATCACGTTGAAAAGCGTTTTTGCCACCGCATTGGTATTGGACGATTCACCGGCAGCGGCGTCGGTTTCCGGCAGCGTGGGGGCTAAAGCCTGCGATGGTGCGGCCGGCTCAACCGGGGGATCCACGGGCACTGACAATGGTAAGGGATCGACCGTTGGGGGCGGTGCAGGCGTCTGTTTCGGGTCGGCTGCCGGATGATGGACCGCATGATCCACCCTGTTGCGGGTATTCGATGTTGCTTCAATGATGCCGGATGTATGCGCCATGTCCCGGGTTTGGGACATCAATGACTGCAGCACCTGGCTGGCGTCGGCCTGGGTTTTCAGAAAAAGTTCATGGGCACTGGCCGTCCGGGCCTGGAGCTCCCGCATCGATTTTAATCCCTCGCGGATAATCATGGCCGTGTCTGTGAGGCTGTTATCGGCCGGGTTACGGTCGGGCCGGGAGGCATTAACATTGACTGCAGGTGTCGGTGTGATTGGTTTGTCGCTCATTTCCTGTTCCGTAGGGTCTTGGGGTAAAGGGGTTCCGGCCGGAGCAGACATGGCATCTGACCGTGTCTCTGCCGGTGCCGTCGTCGCTGCTGCGCCCTGGGATAAATCGCTTCGGGGATTTTTATAATTGGCGCCGCTAATGGGAAACCGCATCAGGGGCGTGCGCTGTTTTCCCGACGGCGGTGGGGATTCCCACCGGTCCAGGTCGACCGGGTATCCCAATGCGGCCAGGTGGCAGAGACATCTGGCCAGATCGATCAAACCGAATTTTTTTCCGCTGGATGCATCGACGGCCAGGGCGGTGAAATCCTGTTTTCTTAAAATCTGCCGGATGAGTCCGGTGAGAACCGTTTTGGGCCCCACCTCGACGAAGGTCCGGATGCCGGTGTCATATAAATTCTCTATGTTTGAGACGAAATCGACCGGGTTGATGATCTGGCGGCCCAGAATATCCCGGGCCGTGTCGGCGTCTTCGGGATACGCCGTACCGGTGGTGTTGGAAAAAACCGGCACCTCCGTCGGTGTCAGGTCGATATCGGACAGCAGCCGGCGAAAGGGTTTCTGGGCCGATGCCACCAGCGGGCTGTGAAACGCGGCAGCCACCGGCAGAGGGATGGCCCTGAATTTGAGTTCCCTGCATTTTTTTTGAGCGGCTTTGATGGCCGCCGTGCTCCCGGACAGCACGCCCTGGCGGGGACTGTTGCGGTTGGCCAGAATGACATCGGAATCAAGGGCGGCCACCATGGTATCCAGATCGGCCAGGGCCGCTTTTACGGCCATCATGGTACCGGGATCACCGTCGGTGGTGGCACCGGCTTCGGCCATCAGGCGACCCCGGGCAATGGATACCCGGCAAAAGGTCTCGGTATCCATCCAGCCGCCTGCCAGCAGGGCAACCAGTTCGCCGTAGCTGTGGCCGCACGTGGCCGACGGCACGATGCCGAAGCCGGAAAGGATGCGGTATAAGGCCAGGCTCATCGCGCCGATGGCCGGCTGGGCGACATCCGTGGGCCGCAGGTGATCTTCTTGGGCTTTCCGGCTTTTTTTATCGTTTACCGGGCAGGGGAAAATGAAATCACTCAAGCGTCCGTTTTCAAAAACGCGGTTAAACGATTCAAACGCATCCAGCGCTTCGGGAAAAATACACGACAGGTCGCGTCCCATTCCCACGTATTGGCTCCCCTGTCCCGGAAAAACAAAGGCCAGCTTTCCAGGAGGGTTGCCAATGCCGAGAAAGACGTCGCCGGCGGTTTGAAAGAACGGGTCGGAATCCGTTTCGGCCAATGTCGTGCGAATGTCGGACAGGTTGGCTTTTAATCTGGATGGGTCCGGTTCAGACCGATCGACCATGAACAGGAGGCGGTATCGGGCCGACGATTCGAAATCTGTGCGGCTGTCGGCGGCATCGATGGCCAGTTGCCCGCTATCAGGACCCGGCTCAATTTTTTTGATCCAGTCCGCAATAATTCCGGACAGCGCGTCTGCCGTATCGGCCGACAGGGTAACGATTTCGACGCTGCCATCCCAGGCCGTTTCCTGTTTCTCGGACTGAAATTCTTCGAGAACCAGATGGAAATTGCTGCCGCCGAATCCAAAGGCGGACACGCCTCCCCGGCGGGGATGGCCGGGCCGGGAAAGCCAGGGCCGCGTGGTCGTGTTCAGGTAAAACGGGCTCTCTTCAATATGCAGATCGGGATCGGGGTTGTCGGCCTTAAGGGTCGGTGGAAGGGTTTTATGGTGCAGGGCCAGGGCGGTCTTGATCAGGCCCGCTGTTCCGGCAGCAGCCTTGGTATGACCGATCATCGATTTGACGGCACCGAGAGCGCATCGGTTTTGCCGATGATTTTTCCCGTCCCCGGCCCGGGGAAACACCTCGGACAATGTGTCAAATTCCGTTTGATCGCCCACCCGTGTTCCCGTGCCATGGGCCTCTACCAGGTCCACACTGGCCGGGTCCACACCCGCCAGGTCGTAGGCCATGCGCATCGCCTTGACCTGCCCGTCTTTGCGGGGGGCATAGATACTCTGGGAACGGCCGTCACTGGAGGTGCCCACGCCCCGGATAACGGCATAAATCCGATTCTTGTCCCGCCGGGCGTCTTCCAGCCGTTTCAGGACAACGATCCCGACCCCTTCGCCCAGCACGGTGCCGTCCGCCTCGGCGGAAAACGGCCGGATGTCTCCGGTGGGTGAGAGAATACGGGTTTTGGCAAAACACATATGCATGAAGATATCGTTGAGCGTATCCACGCCGCCGGTCAGCACCATGTCGGCCCGCCCGGTGGTCAGTTCCAGCACGGAAAGGTGAATGGCACTCATGGAACTGGCGCAGGCCGCGTCCACCACGCAATTGGTGCCGCCCAGGTCGAGGCGGTTGGAAATCCGGCCGGCCACAACATTACCCAGCAGGCCGGGGAAGGAATTCTCCTGCCAGGATACATACGAAGCGGAGATTCGCTGAACGACCTCATCGACCTTGTCGTCTTCAATGCCCGACGCCTTCAATGCCCGTCGCCACTTGGGATGATCGAGGCGGGCCCCCAGTGGGATAACCAGCTCCTGGGTGCCGGTAACGCCGAGAATAACACTGGTCCGCTCCCGGTTAAACGGCTGCCCGTTTTCTCCGTATCCGGCATCTTCAAGTGCCGTTTTGGCGGCAACCAGTCCAAGCAATTGAGACGTGTCCGTTGCCTCCAGCGTGTTGGGCGGAATTCCGTATTCGGTGGGGTCAAAATCAACGGGAGAGAGGAATCCACCCCTCGTACAATAGATTTTGTCTTCGGCCGCGGGATCGGCGTCAAAGTAGTCCTTGATCGACCAGTGGGAGTCAGGCACATCGGTGATGGCATCCATCCCGTGGTAGAGCAGGCGCCAGTAGGATTTTAAACCGGGGGCTTTTGGAAAAAAGCAGCCGATGCCGATAATCGCGACAGGCGTATTAGGAAGCTGATCGGTGGTGCGTGTCTGCATAGGAACGATGCCGTTATTCTTTCATTAATTGTTGAATTCGGTCCAGGGGCAAGGGCTTGAAATGCCCGGCTTCGGTTGGCAGCGGAATACCCTGGCTGCGAAGTTGCTGACAGCGGTGAATCACCGCCGCCCCGAATATAAAATTGTGTGCCACGGTGACAATGTCACGCTGGCCGGTGTCGGCTAAGAACGATCCCCGGGTCCATTCGTTGAATGCGCCCATGGCCGGCCCGCACCAGATCTGGTAATCGAGCCGGCGGTCGGTTACGCCGGTATTGGCCCAGGTGGATGCCTGGCCCAGGTAGGAACGAAATACCAGGGCCATCCGGTGCCGGGGGCTCTTCTGGGCCCGTTGAAGCTGGCCGGGGTCGCGCCGGGCAAAAAATTCACGGGTTAACTGCCATTCGTCGTCGAACGATTTTTTTAAAAGGTCGGTTTCAATCCAGCGGCGGTCTTCATCGGGGATGTCGCCATAGGTCTCGTAACGGGTATACAGATCGTAAAGTTTGCGTGCCCGCAAGGGGAACAGGGTGCCCCGCTTCAACACCTGGACCTTGACGCCCAGTTCAAACATGTCGGCGGCCGGCGCCATGACGACATCGGCCTGACGGGTATCGGCCAGCATCTTTCGAACCGCTTCGGATGTACCGGATTCGATACAGGCCTGGTTTACAGACCCGGTCAGCACAAATGCCGCTCCCATGGCAAAAGCGGCTGCGGTGGAAGCCGGGGTGCCGATACCCCCGCCAAGCCCCACACCGGGCGGTCGCGGGTAAGCGTGGTTTCGGCTGATCTCGTCCCGGATCGCCATTATCGTCGGCAGTAGAGAAAGCGCCGGGCGATTATCCGTATGGCCGCCCGAGTCGGCTTCGGCGGTCAGGTCATCGGCCATGGGGATGCGTCTGGCCAGGTTTGCTTCGTGGTCGGATATCCGCTTTTGCTGCAGCAGCCTGGTGATGATCTTCTCCGGGGGCGGGCTCAGAAATTTTCGGGCCACCTCTTCCCGGGAGACTTTAGCAATCACGTGATTGGGAACCATGATCCGGCCGTCGGCGCCCTGGTGGATACCCTTGATACGATAATATGCCACGGGCAGGGTTACATCCATAAATGCCGACGCGCTGATCAACCGAACCTGTCGCTCAAGGTAAAGCTCAACCGTTTTCATCTCAAGGGACGGATCCGCCGGGGAATGGATCAGGTTAAAGCCGAAGGGGAACGGGCGTCGATCGTGAGATTTTTGCAGGTGGCCAATGGCGTCATCGATTCCGGACAGGGACAGCCCGCCGGCGCCGAAAAAAGCCAGCAATCCGGCCCGCCCGGCCGCTTCAACCATGGATACAGAGGTGATACCGTTGGCCATGGCACCAACGACATACGCATAACGGATGCCGTGAAAATGACAAAATTCCCGATCACCCAGGTTCCCGGGTGGAAGCGGAGCTGTATAACCCAGCACCGGGGCTCCCCGTTTTTCTTCGGGAACATTACCCCCAATGATCAGGCTGCCACTCTTGCTGAGTCCGATGCCGTTATTTTTCCGGATTAAAATAACAGGCTCGTTCAGCCGCAGCAATGCCGCCCTGATGCCTGCCGGATCCGTGTCGAGCGTTGCCCCGTCCCGAACCTGTCGGATCGGATCCGTATGGTCGTTCAGGCACCACCCGATGGGCGAATATGTGAGGGATGTTGTTTGAGCCATATCGCGGTCTTTTATGAAAACAGAGCCAAGTGGAAAGGAGTCATTGCTACTGCCACTTGGCATATTTTGTACGCTAAATTCCTAATACTATATTGGATCAACGGAATATGTCAAGGTTTCACCGTAATTCTCGGGCAAATTTAAGGGGTAGTGGTCAAAAAAGTAGAAACAAGATCGGTTTTTCCCCGATGCGGTAGTATAAAAATGACGCAAAAATATTTTTATATAGTGATGTAATATTATAAAACATAATAAATACAAAAAGATAAATTATGACGCAATATTGATGACGCGACATGAAATAATTACATCTGGAAGTGATATTTGGATAAAAAACGATATTTTATAGAAACTTCGGGCCTCCCTTGACGCCGGCACGCGGAATCACCATATTTATTAAATGACATAAGCGTTGGCTGGCTGAATCGTTCACCCTTTAAGGAGAAAGTGGAGATAATGGAAATTACCAGGAAAATACACGGCTTTATGTGGGAATCTTTCAGGGAGAATAATTGCAATACCTTCCTGATTGATGGATCTGTCCGGATATTAATCGATCCCGGGCATCTGCACCTTTTCGATCATGTTGAAAAGGGTCTGACATCCATGGGGCTTGAAATGGACGATATCGGCATGGCTGTCTGTACCCATGGCCACCCGGATCATCTCGAGGGGATGGCGCTTTTCAAAGATCTCCCGGCCCGGACGGCCATGGGCGAAACCGAGTGGCAGTTCTGCCGGGAAATGGCGCCCCGGCTCCACTCTTCACTGGGAATGACCCTCGACGGCCTGGCCCCGGATATTCTGCTGACCGAAGGCGATCTGACCATCGGCGATGTGCATTTCAAGGTTTATCACACTCCCGGACACTCGCCCGGATCGATCTGCCTCTACTGGCCGGATGAAAAAGTGCTGATTACCGGAGATCTTATCTTTAAGGACGGGCTGGGCCGGACCGACCTGCCGGGTGGAAACGGCACCCAGATCAAGGAAAGCATTAAACGCATGGCTTCGCTGGATGTGGAATGGGTGCTGCCCGGCCATGGCGATATCATCCGCGGCGGTGATGCGGTAAAAGCCAATTTTGATCTGCTGGAACGACAATGGTTTGCTTATGTTTGATCTTTTGCGGATGACCTTAATCGCGGGGCATGAGCGCGGATTGATTGAGGGGGCTTTTATGAATCCTGAGCGTGAGCGACGCGTTTCTTTCCGGCAGTCAGCTGAATCCGGAATTGATCGATGAGGGTATTTTGTTCTGACTGCCATTGGGGGTCGATCTCAATATTGAAAATGACCGCTGACCCGGAGATACCGTCGTTTGATAAATCTGTTTTTAAAGCGTCGATTCGCCGCCGCCGCCCCTGGTTGCGGGCTGTTTCAAATTCGGCCAGAATCGTTTCAAGCATGGATGTATCCAGGCCGAAATAGTCAGACAGAACCGACAGACAGGCGTTATTGTCGATATTTACCTCGATTCGGCGCAACAGCTCATCGACAATCCGCCCGGAAGTACCATGGCCGTATTCTGTTTTCAATTCATCCAGTTGGCGGGTCAACTCGGTCTGTTTGATGGCCTGGTCCTGGTATTTCTGTATTAATCCGGCCAGATTATTTTTTAATTCCTTCTCGCGCTGGTCCTTTTTTTCTTCTGCATTCAAAGTCATGTTTTTCGTACGCGCCATGACAAGGTCCAGGGTACTTTTTATTTCAGCCATGTTTTCTCATCTTTCGTTGTCTCATGTGTGCGCGGGATTGTCATCGCAGCGGGTGCGGCAAGCCGCCTCGGTTGTCGTCAATCTGTCGTAAAAAGGGATTTCTGGCGCGGACCGGCCGAATCATGCCCGGGAGCGTTCGGTTCCTGATGGTCGATTGCCATGCTGTAGGTGATTTGTAAGATGTTCTCGTCAATTTTCCGGGCCTTGACGGGGCGGTCCAGGCGCAGGGATTTTTCCTGCGCCGTCATGACCGGAAAGTTGTAATGGGTATTCATGTGCTTGAAATGGTATCCTTTGTCCTGGCGTTCCTCGACAAAGGCCCGGTGATCTTTCAGCCGCTGGTCGATGCGCGCATTGGCCGCCATGCGGACGGCCGCCGGGTCGGCAAAGACCGTTGGCTTAAAATGCCGGTCCATTTCAATGCCGATACTGTTTCGGCAGGCTGCCATGGCCGCCCATGACGTGGTGCCGGTCCCGAGAAACGGGTCAAGGACGGTATCTCCCTTGGCTGAATACATGTTGATCAGTCGATAGGGGATTTCAAAGGGAAAGGCGGCACTGCGTTTGCGAAGCGCCGGGTCTGTCAGGGCCTGCCGGCTGCCCTTGATATCAAACCAGACATCGGAAAACCAGGTATTGCGTTCTTCCCAGAAGTAGGCGCTTTCCCTTCGGCCCTGTTTTTCGGCCGGTTGAGTAAATTCACGCTTGCCGCCTTTTCGGGCGATAAGGATATATTCGTGCTCAAGGGTGACATACGCACCGGCCGGGAGCATCCCCGAGCCCATGAATTTATTGGGGGCATTGGTCTGCTTGCGCCAGAGGATATCGGGCAGGGGCGTAAATCCCAGTCGGGTTAATGCCGATAAAATGCGGGCATGGTTCGGATACAGTGCAAAATGATCCCCGATGGTCCGGGTGGCGTCACCGATGTTGATACATGCGAACCGGCCGGGTTTTAAGATGCGCCATACCTCTTTCCATACGTTGTCGAGCAGGAGGTGCATGGCTTCAAACGCCGCCATTCCGTTGTTTTTTTTCAATGCCTTATGAATATTGCGGTTCTGTTTTCCGAAAATATCATCCCACATTGCGATCATGGGGTAGGGGGGCGATGTGACGATCAGGTCGATGCTGTTCGAATCCACCGCAGTCATGCGGGAGGCATCGGCCCAGACGACGCGATGTTTTGTTGCCGCAACGGGGGCGCAAGGGTTGTTTTTTATGTCAGACATCTGTTTTTTTTCTTTGTCGAAATCAGTTTGCCGGCCAGGTCGAGGGCATCCGCATGGTCCTGAATGTCGCCGTCATCCCAGGCCTGACGGATTTGAGAAAGGATCTCGCCCATATCCGGTCCGGATGATATCCCCAGAGAAATCAGGTCTTTCCCGCGGATCGGGGTTTTGTCCGGGGACAATCGGGGGAGAATGGTACCATTGAAAGCGGCCAGCGTGGCCCCGGCCCAGTCAAGATAAGCTGTTCGATATGCCGGGCTTGATTGCGGGCCCCGGGTGGCAAGGACATCTGCCGCGCCATGAATGATCAGGGAGATGGCATCTTCTTTCAGCTTTCGGAAAAGCCGCATCCGGGTAGACGTTTTGACCGAGGGCATGGCCAGCGACAGGATATGCAGGTGTTCGGCCACCAGGCTGACCAGATATTTACGTTCTGTTTTGGAAAGCCGCAGCCGGCGGGCGATATCGGTAACCATGCCGGCACCGGCCTTGTCATGGCCATAAAAGGTGATCCGGCCGGTGGCATCGTTTACTCCGCGGGTTGAGGGCTTGCCCACGTCGTGGAGCAGGGCGGCGAGTTTCAACAGGGCCTCGCGGTCGTTTTCTGCCAGATGGGCTTCAATTAATTCGGCTGATTGAGCAAACCGGCCGGCCGGGGCGTTTATCATCTCTTCGCAATAGGCCAGCACGGCCAGGGAATGCGGCCACACATCGAGATGATGATGGGCATTCTGGGGGCAGGTTTTCATGGCCGTAATTTCAGGAAAAACAGCCGGCAGCAGGGTTAATTTATCCATTAGACGAATAAACGTGCGGCTGTCTTTATCTTGAAAGATCCGCCTGAGCTCCGCCCATATCCGTTCACCGGGAATTTTCGAAATCAGAGGCGCGTCCCGGCGAATGAGGGTATCGGTTTCTTTGGACAACATAAATCCAAGTTCGGCACAAAACCGTACGGCCCGCAGCATGCGCAGCGGGTCATCGGTAAAGGCGTCTGTCCCGGTCACCCGGATGCGTTTTTTTTCGATATCGGAGATTCCACCAAAAGGATCAATGATTTCGTCAGTCGGGCCATCTTGAAGGACCGGCACGGCCATGGCGTTGATGGTGAAATCCCTTCTGGCCAGGTCCGCCCGGATACTGCCGCCCTGCATTTCCGAAATGTCGATGTGGTCGTCCGTGTTCGACCGGTTGACGATCCGGTAGCAGGGGACGTCTGGATTTTTCAAAAACCGGACAATCGTCACATTTTCCTCAGCGGCCAGTTTTTCGGCCACCTGTTGAGCGTTCTGGCAGGCCAGATCGATATCTGTAACCGGGCGGCTCATTTCCCGGTCCCGAACAGCGCCACCGACAAGGTAGAAGGGCGTAGGGAAGTCTTTCAGGGGAGAAAGCCAGTGCTTTAATCGATCATTGATGGATTCTGACATGATTGATTGTGCCGCCATCAGGAGAAGGTCCATTCAAAATGATACACGTCTTTAAAAGGTCTATGAATATTGCTTTTTGCCGGGGAAAAACCAAAAAGGCCCCGCATCTGCTGCAGGGCCTGATTAGTCATGTGGTCGGGACGGCTGGATTTGAACCAGCGACCCCAGCGTCCCGAACGCTGTGCTCTACCAGACTGAGCCACGTCCCGACAAGAAAACCGAATTTAAGTCATGGTTGAATAATTGTCAATATCAATTATGACGAATTCAGCCCTGCCTGAAGGGATGGTTGACAATAATTGTCTGGTTCCGGCCCGGCCCCACGGAGATAATATCCACGGGTATCCGGGCCAGTTCCTCAATCCGGTTGAGATAGGCCAGCGTGTTGACCGGCAGGTCATCGCGGTTGCGGATATGGGAAATATCTTCCGACCAGCCGGGCAGGGTTTCGTAAATCGGCTGGCAATCGGCCAGTATACTCAGGTCTGCCGGGAAGTGCGCGATGGTTTCTCCCCGGTATTCGTAACCCGTACAGATATTGATGGTATCAAGCCCGCCTAAAATATCCAGCTTGGTAATCGTAAGACCGGTCAGCCCGTTTAAGCGAACGGCGTTCTTCAGGATAACCATATCCAGCCACCCGCAACGACGTCTCCGGCCGGTAGTGGCACCGAATTCGGCCCCCTTTTTCTGGATGCGATCCCCGATATCGTCAAACAGTTCGGAAGGGAAGGGACCGGCACCCACCCGGGTCGTATACGCTTTGGCAATTCCTATAATTCCGGTTAATTGCCCCGGCCCGACTCCGGCACCGCAGCAGGCATTTCCGGACACCACATTGGAAGAGGTAACAAACGGGTACGTTCCATGGTCAATATCCAGGTGGGTGCCCTGGGCGCCCTCAAAAAGAACCTGCTGCCCGGCGTGAATCCCGTCATCGATCAGCACCGACACATTGGCCACGTAAGGGGCCAGGCGTTCGGCAAACCTGCCGTAGGTGGCAATAACGTCTTCGGGATCCAGCGGGTCGGCGCCCAGGTATTTTTCGAGGATGAAATTCTTTTCGTCCATAACAGTGATGACTTTTTCCCGGAATCCGGCCGGGTCAATGAGGTCGGCAAAGCGGATTCCGCTTCGCGCGGCTTTGTCTTCATAGCAGGGGCCGATCCCCCGGCCCGTGGTGCCGATCTTTCCGGCTCCCTTTTTTTTCTCACGGGCCTGATCAAGGGCCTTGTGATACGGCATGATCAGATGGGCCCGGCTACTGATTTTGATCTTTTCCGGGCGGGTGTCGATCCCTTTTTCCGCCAGATAATCCATTTCGCCGATAAGCACTTCCGGATCTACCACCATCCCGTTTCCCAGCAGGCAGGTTTTTCCCTGCAAAATTCCCGAAGGAACCAGATGGCTGATGATCTGCTCTCCCTTGACCACCATGGTATGTCCGGCATTGTTGCCGCCTTGAAAACGAACGACAATATTGGCGTCCGCCGCCAGCAAGTCGACTATTTTTCCTTTTCCTTCATCTCCCCACTGGGTACCGACAATAACGATATTTGCCACATTAAACTCCTTGGTTTTGATAGATGGTTAAGCGTTTTGCCCCACCCGGGCCCGCACAAAAAATATCACTTTCACCCGTCAACGGGTTCCTTTTAAATAAAGTGTTGTTATCGACGATTTTTGAAAAAATCCTGAATCAAAGTCCGGCATTCATCCCTGCAAACCCCTGCCGTTACGGTGACAACATGATTAAAGCGGGAATCGGCGCTAAAATTATACAAAGATCCGGCCGCTCCCCATCTGGGATCCGGCGCCCCGTAAACGAGACGGTTGATCCGCGCATGAATAATCGCTCCCATGCACATCACACAGGGCTCAATGGTAACATATAAGGTGGTGTTCAACAACCGGTAGTTCAGCCGTCTGTGGCCGCCTTCCCGTAACACCCGGATTTCAGCATGCGCCGTAGGGTCATGGGTGGTGACAACCGCGTTGTGAGCCGTTGAAAGAACCTCCCCGGAGTCGCTGACAAGAATTGCACCGACCGGCACTTCACCACCATCCGCGGCTTTTTTGGCTTCATCAATGGCCATGGCCATCAATTTGTCGTCAATTGACCCCATTGATGAATTATATACCCCTGACTATTTTGCGGATCAAGAAATAAAATACCTGGCGGGTAAATCGTATTGGAAATATTTGACTGTACGGCCGATTGGATATGAAAAAGAAAAAGGATTCTTGACAACCTTTCCGGAAATGTTTAAATACTGCGTCACGATATCTTTCATGTGCGCCCGTAGCTCAGCCTGGATAGAGCGCCGGACTACGAATCCGTAGGTCGCAAGTTCGAATCTTGCCGGGCGCACCAATTCATAAAAACCCTGTCAAGTTTTTTTACTTTTTTCGCTGAATCGTTGCCTTGGACGAAAAAATCCGGTCTGTATAAACTGTATAAAAAGGTGTATTGTCGGTATGTCGTCGGTTTTGTTGCTGATAACAAGGCCCCTCTCATCGATATTACCAGATCTCGCGGATGGGCCATGCGGTAATTTTATCATTTTTTGGCCCTGCACCGGTGAAGGGACTATAATTAAACAGGTGTCAGAAAAACAACGCTGAAACGCTTGAAAAGACGTATACCTGCGCCGCACGATATCATAGTGTCACCTCAAGATACCTGCATGCAGGCATCCGAACCCGTTTCCTGGGAAATACTCATTTGACCGTCACTGAAAAAGGTCCATAGCTGCGGGTTGTCCCTGCGGCCTCCTGTTCAATCAGTCGATATTGATAGGTTCCACTCGTAGCCCCGGGATCTGCCAGCTGGTATTCACCACCCATGGGCGCATTAATCAGGCCCGGCAGCATATCGTTGTTAATCCGGGTCCATGTCATGTCGCTGTTTCTGCGCTCTACGTAGAAACCTACTGTCCCACGTTCTTCCAGCGTATCCCAGTGAAGAACGACCACCCTGCTGTCCTGGTCTGGGTCCAGATACTGCTGCAGGGCCTGGATTATTTCATTGTGGCCAGTTGATGAAAGGGATGCTGCTGCAACAGGATCCCATGTTTGCAACATCTTCAAAAGATGCTGATCTCCTTCTTTACCGTTATATGAGCAGAAATCTTCGGCCGCGCCTCTGGTTACGCAGGCGATCATCCTTTTCCCGGCGCATGACGCTTCGATACATCTTTCCGTACATAAAAACGCGATCCATCCAGCCGTTGAGGATAGCCGGCATACCAAGCCACCAGATTGGAAAATGAACCACTAACAAATCGCTGTCCAGCAGGCGTTGCGTTTCCACTGCTACTTCTGGTCTAAATCCCGGATTCAGGAATTTGCGGTAACGGTTGTATTTTATGCATCTTCCTTGTATTTCACATTATCACAGATCATGTTAACAGCCTGGTCGATGGAATTGTTTCCTGTATCAATAACCAGATTATAAAGGTGGACATTGTTCCAGTCTTCTTTAAAATAATGTTTAATGTACTGCATTAACTCGGCTTCTTCTTTTTTGATATACTCTCTGGCTGATGCTTCATCCATATTTTGTTTTTTCATCACTGCGGCAATCTTTTTTTCTTCTGACTGGATAAATCGAACATGGAGCGTATCGGGTTTATCTTTTAATATACACTGGGCGCCCCATCCAAGGATGATGGCATTGCCTTCTTTATATACATCTTCAACAAGTTTTTTAGTTACACTGTAATACTTATCATCGTCAAAGCAGCCGTATTCATGGTCGACGACTTTCTGAACAATACTGCATGTATATTTATCTACATACCGCATTAACCTGGAGCTGGATGCCTGAGTATACATTTTTGCATCAGATTTTGATATGTTAAGTTCCTTGGCTATTTGTGCTAAAAGCTTTTTACCAATATATTCATACCCTAATTTTTCCGCGGCTTTTGAGGCGATTTTTTCGCTGTCTGTTCCCACCCCTTTGCTGATCGTGATAATTGCCATGTTGAAAGTCCCCCCTGATTAGGATTTAACGGCTTTTTTAAGAAAACGAAAAACATAGCCGAGATGAAAGATTATTATTCTGTAAAAGAGAGATTGAGAAAATCATAAGATACTAAAAAATAATGAATCCAACCTGGTTTGTCAAATAATCTAACTTTTTAAAGCACTGAAGTTTCGAAATCATAACCAGAAAACATTTAAAAGACCCGCTCAAAATTTGAATTATTTTCTGCGGCGCTACCAACATCCCCCTGTGAAGGCCCCGGCTTCCCGGGTTGCTGTAATTGACAATTAACCAGATTTCTGATTTTAAATATACCATGAATCCAAATACTGATGAAAAAGATACTTCCACTCCTGTTACATCTCCGGGAGTTTTAAAAGCCGTTAAATATACTCAACCGGTTAAAAAATTTATCGCAAAAATTGTTTCCGGAAGTTTTCCCCTGTTTTTTGCAGCTATTTTGGCCATTGCCTGGGCCAATATCAGCCGCCATACCTACCATGATGTATGGTATACCCATATCTCAATAAGCCTGGGGAAATTTTCTATTTCAAAACCGCTTGCCCACTGGATTGACGAAGCGCTGATGGCTCTCTTTTTCTTTACTGTGGGCCTTGAAATTAAAAGAGAAGTTATCGTAGGTGAACTGGCATCCTTTAAAAAAGCACTTTTGCCGGTAACAGCTGCCGCAGGAGGGATGCTGATACCGGCACTCATTTACGTGGCGATTAATCTGAACTCGGATTCCTTGTCTGGATGGGGGATCCCCATGGCAACCGACATCGCTTTCTCCCTGGCGGTTTTATCGATCCTGGGAAAGCGGATTCCTTTTGGTATCTATGTTTTTCTTTCAGCTTTTGCCATTGCGGATGATCTGGGCGCTGTTCTGGTGATTGCCCTTTTTTATACCAAAGCGATCGCATGGAAATATCTTTTGTTAAGCCTGCTTTTTCTGTTCCTCATGGCAATCTGTAACCTGTTATGGATTCGAGTAACTTTGGTATATGCCGTACTGGGAATCGGTCTCTGGTTTGCCATTCTCGGATCTGGTATTCATGCGACTGTGGCCGGTGTATTAACGGCCATGTTTATTCCTGCCAGGGGAAAGTATGATACGCAAACGTTTATAAATAAGGTTCAGCGGTATATCCACGAATTTAATTGCCAGGGGGAGTATGAATGCGGATATACGATTTTGCTGAACAAAAACCACCAGAACGCGGTTCACCATATTGACATGGCCTGTGAGGAAGTAAAAACCCCCTTGCAGAAGCTGGAATGGAATCTCAATCCATGGGTTGCTTATCTTATTCTCCCTTTGTTCGCTTTGGCCAATTCGGGTATTGTTTTTCGTGATCTCAATTTTGGTGAATCCCTTTCCCATCCAGTTACTTTAGGGGTTCTTCTGGGTTTGATTGTGGGAAAGCCTGTGGGGATCTCTCTGTTTACTTTTCTATCCGTCAAACTGCTGAAAACAGAACTCTATACAGGGATCACCTGGCAGCACATTCTGGGCGCCAGCATGCTCGGCGGAATCGGGTTTACCATGTCGATATTTATTACAGGGTTGTCCTTTGAAAACGCTGCCTATACTGAGCTTTCAAAGCTGGGAATTATTTTTGCTTCACTTGTTTCCGGCGGTGTCGGATTTTTTATCCTTCGCAGCGCAAGTAAATGATCCGGACACGTTTGAGTCATTTAAAAAAATCGGTAAAGTGATACCACTGGTTCGGATGGCACCGTGCCATGTCTGCCAGAAGATCTGCGTAGGTCTGGGCGGCCCGGATGATGGCACTATTGCGGCGGGTGCGGTCTTTGGCTTCCACGTTGATGGGCGGGGCGCAGTAGAGATGGTAGTGTTCCGGGCCGGTGCGGAGGGAGAAAAAGACGTAAATCGGTTTATGTGACATGAGCGCGAGGATATAGGGGGCCGCTGGCAGTTGAATATCGTGGCCGAGAAAATCAACGCTCACGGTGCGTTGACCGGGATGCCAGACCCGGTCACCGGTTAAAGAGACGAACTCGCCGGCTTTAAGACGATTGACGCCCTCGACAATGACAAAGGGTGATGACTGTTTTTCATCTACAGCAATGATGGTGATACCGGTTTCCTGCAGGGCGTCTTTCTGGCGTTTTTCAACCTGTTCCCGGTGTTTGCGCCCCATGAACAGCAGAATTTTCGCGCCCTCGATTTTTTTCTGCAGAAAATGGGCGGCCATCTCCCAGTTGCCCAGGTGAGACATCAGGATAATCCCCCCGGTTTTATTTTCGGCCGCCTTTTGAAGGTAGTTCCATCCCGTGGACGTGTAGGTGATCTGGTCCATATCCAGGTGGCGGTAGCGGTCAAAAAATACGGTGGTGAACTGCTGGTACTGGCGAAATGCGGCCCCCAGCGCAGCGACGCGATTTTTTTGGGGAAAGAGCGCCCGGTAGAAGCGGACGCTGCCGGCCACCCGTTTGGGGAAAAAGAGAAAATATCCCGTGGCGATAAACCAGCAGAACACCCGAAGCACCCAGGGGCCGCCCCACCGGGTCAGTCGAATGATGGTATCGTAAAGCGGGGTGTTCATCTGGACCTGTCTTTCCGGTGGAAAGTTTTTCTCAACAGCGGCGGTAAAATAGCAAATGTACCCAGCAGCGTATACCCGATCCCCAGCGAAGTGGCGATGCCAGCGCTTTGCAGCATGCGGTGGTCGGCAAAACACATGGCGCCGAATCCCATCAGGGTGGATGAAGCGGCCAGAAGGATCGTGAGGCGGACGATCTGGCATTCGGGGCCGGCTTCATCTTTGTAGCGCTGATAGGCGCAAACCATGTATAGGGCATAGTCGATACCCATACCGATGATGACGATGGACAGCATCAGGCCGGGGATATCCAGGGCACGACCCATCAGTTTCAATGTTCCCAGGGTACAGATGAAGGAAAAGACCAGGGGCGACAGGGCGATGGCCATCAGTTTGAGACTGCGGAAAAAGATGAGCAGCAGTAGAACCGCACCGGTGCCGAGGATCAATATCATCCGGACAAAGGTTGATGAAATCAGGCGGCCGAGGCGGTGGGCGAAAAAAACCGGATCAAAGAGTTTTACTGACTGCAGTTGAACAGTATCCGGTTTTGATCTGTCCGGCTTTGTAAAATCAGCGGTGGAAAAAGAACGGTGAAACGCTTCGGGGTTGTAGGCAGGGCCTTTTTCAAGGGTCGCCGCCAACATCCATCCCCGCTGGTTCCGGGGAGGCGAGATCCCGGCAATCTGGAAAAAATGGTCGGGCAGCGGGGGCGTTTCCGCCCGGGTGGTATCGATCAGGGTAAACAGGTGGGAAAAGAGGGCGTCATTAAACCCGGTTTCCCCGGCGGCCGTCCGGGCGGCCTGTTTAAAGGCGGCGGTTCTTTCGGGATTCCAGAATTTTCGCCAATTGGCAAACCGGGCGCGGGCCTGTTTTTCTCCCGGAAAAAGGGCCGAGATGGCCATGGCCGATCGGATCTTTTCTCTTTCAATCATCGGGACCAGTGCTTCGGTCAGTTGATCGGCCCGGTCGCGGAGTGACGACAAATCCCCCGCCTCCAGAGTGAGAAAAATACGGCCCGAAAAGTCGCCCCAGGTCTCGGTGATCTTTTTTTCCGCATCCCGGGTGGCCCGGGAAACCGAATTGAGGTCACGAAGGTTGATGTCAAAGCGGGGCGTGGCGAATCCGACCAGGGCCGCGCACAGGATCAGGGCGACAATCCATCCGGTTTTCCCCCGGTTCAGCACCAGGTAATCCCCCAGGGCCCTGAGCGGCAGGCCGCGCGGGCGGGTGACCGGCGGAATGCGTTTAAATACCGCTGGAAAAACTGTGTGGACAAAGACAAACGAAAATCCCATACCCATGGCGGCGAACAGGCCGATTTCGGAAAGCAGGGGAAATCCGGAAAACACCAGAGAAAGGAAGGCACCGACCGTTGTCATGGACGCCAGCAGCCCCACGGCCCAGACTTCCCGGGCCGCCTGCCGCCCAGTGGACGGAATCGGCCGGTCAAGAAAGAGGAGATAGGCGATCCCGTGATCCACGGTGATGGAGATAATGGCACCGCCAAACCCGACGCTGAGTAGAGAGATGGTTCGGAAAAAAAGAGAGTAGGTGAACAGCGCCGCCATGGTGCCGAACACCGCCGGCAACAGGGCCAGCAGACCCAGATATGGCCGGGGAAAGGCAAAGAGAAGTAAGATGATGATTCCCGCCGTAGCCATGATGATGGCGCGTCTCGTATCCGCTTTGGCCAGGCGTTCGTTGTCCAGGGCTGCCCGCCACGCGCCGACGGATGTCAGTACAACGCAGTGCGTGCCGTTTAAGCAGGTCTTATTTACCTCCCGGGAGATGCGGTGGACCAGCGCGTCGGCGTTTCGGGCAAACCGTGTATCCGTCCCCGAACCTTTGGGGACGGCCGTAATCAGCAGATGGTCCCCCGTGGCTGTCATCAAAAATCCGTCGCGAAAGCGGGCTTTTTTCCCGGGCATCAGACCGGAAAGTTTGGCCAGAACGATATTTCGGAATTCCAGTGGATCCCTGGCCATCCAGTTGGCCTGGCCCAGCCCCTCCATCTGCTGCAGTTCGTGCAGGTTGGCAGCCAGCCGGCTCCTGATGCTGCCGGGTGTGATCAGCGGTGCCAGGTGCCGGCTCAGATCGTCTTCGGTCAGCAGCATGGGAAGGTAGTCGGTGATATGTGTCATCAGCAGGGGAAATTCCTGGCGCATGTCGGCCAGCCCCACCTGTTGAAACAGGCCGGAATCTTCCAGCGCCTGTTCAACCTGATGGCCATATGTGACCAGACGGTTCGGATCGGCAGCGGGCAGGGATAGATCGATGACGAACATATCCTGGGCCGGATGTGCGTCGATGACATCCCTGGCCGCTGAGATGACCGGATCGCTGGTCGGGATTGCGCTGATGATATCGGTGTTGAATGTGAGCCGATAAACGGCCGTGACGGAAAAAAGAACGGAGGCGATGACCGCCGTCAGAATCACCCCCCAGCCGATCCGGTATTTTGTGTCCACGTAATCCGCAGACTTTAAATCCGGAGAAAGATTCTGCCGGGCGGGGGTCATGGGGCGCTCCGCCGGCGTCGAAAGTTGGGCTGGAAAAGGATCCGCTGAAAAATAAGCCGGGAAAAGACGACCGTGTTGCGCATAAAATCGACAAAGGGCCGGAAATGAGACACGCGGGCGACTCCGGGCTGATAATGGACCGACACCGGCGCTTCCAGCACGGGGATCCCGCGCCATCGGGCTTTAACCAGGCTTTCCACTTCGTATTGAAAGCGTCGGGCACGGATATCCAGGTCAAGGGCTTCGGGCAGCGGGTACAGCCGGAAGCCGCTCTGGGTATCTGATACGCCCGGGCCGCCGGCGAGGCGGACCCAGAAATTGGAAAATTTGCGGCCGTATCGACCGGTCCAGGGGATTTTTCTGCTGTTCATTCCCAATCGTTTCCCAACGACAATCGGGCGGCTGCCGGGGGGGATGGCACGAACCAGGGAATGGTAATCAGACGGGTGGTGCTGGCCGTCGGCATCCACGGTAACGGCCCATGCGGATTTCTTTACGGCCACCCGGAACCCGGTTGTCAGCGCCGCGCCCTTACCCCAGTTCTTCACGTGGCGGATAAAGGTAATATCGATCAGCCTTCTGTCTTTTCTTGGATCAACACGGGCCATTTCGTCGGTGGAACCGTCATCGACCACGATCACGGGAAAGCCCGTTTTTCTGGCCTTGTCAATGACATCCCAGACCGTGGTATAATGGTTGTAGACCGGGATAACGAAACTGAACCGGTTCGGCAGGGGCAGCGTCATCGGTCCGCCTGTTCGCTTAATTCCGGCGCAGTAATAAACGCCAACGCCCAGGTTCCCGGCCCCATGTGGGTACCCGATGTCAGGGATAGCGGCTGAAGCATTATTTCCGCATCGGCAAACTGCCGGGCTATTTCGGGCAAAACAGTTGATTCGATCCAGTTCCGATTATCGGAATACTCCAGCATGATCGTTAAGGGCGCGCGCGCTGTTGATTCAGGTGATGCGGTTTTCAGTTGATCGAGGGCAAAGGCCAGCTGGGCCGGGCGGTTTTTCACCACGGCGACTTTCTCGGCGCCCGTGGCCACGGGCCGGATCACCGGTTTGAAATGAAGGGCATCGCCGAAAAAGGCACTGGCTTTCGACAATCGTCCCCCGGCCGCCAGGTATTTCAATCGGTCGAGAAACACGTATTCATCACATCGGTCAATGGCACGGATGGCAAACTGGATGACCGCACCCGGATCTTTGGTACGGGCGGCAAACCGGGCCACGGTCAGGGAAATCAGCCCCAGACGGCCGGAAGCGGTCCCCGTATCGATGACAATGAGGCGGCCGTCGGGATCATGCCGGGTCTTCCAGTCCATCACCGCCTGGTAATTGCCCGTGTAGACCGACCCGACGCAGAGGTAGAGCACACGCCCATAGCGCGCCATGACATTTTGATAGCAGGCGTGCCGCTCGTAATCGGATGCCTGGGATGTGGATGCCGGTTTTCCGTCGCCAAGGGCCGCATACAGTTTTTGAGGTGGGATCCGTGTTTCCGGCAGGGATTGACCGTTAAAGTTGATATAGCTGTCGAGCAGGGTTATTCCCAGGCGGCGGGCATCGGAGCGCGTCACCGATCCGGCGGCGTCTGTCATGATGTGGATCGCCGGGGTGGCAGGGCCGGTTTTAAAATCAGCCATCTGGCGGGTTATGTTGTCGTCATTCCAGGCGATGACTTCTCCGATGGACGCGGCGGTCTGGCGCCATTTTTCCGGGTCGCGGGTATGCAGGTGGATTTTGGCGTACCCGTCTTTTGTGACAACCACGGTGCTGTCACCGGCCGATCGGAGTGTTTCCTCCCACTTTAAACCCGAATGCCCCAGCCGGACAACGGTATCCACGCACCAGGTATCCTCCGGGGCATCCGAGAAAGAACCGTTCACCTTCAAGAGGCCTTTGAACCGTACAAAAGGAGAGGGTATCGGAACGGCAGGATCGGTCAGGGGGCTGAAAAATCCTTCAAAAAAAAGATAGATCCCCAGCGCTCCGGCATCCACCACACCGGCCTGTTTCAGCTTTTCCAGGTGATCGGGTGTGTGGCGAACCGTGCGGGCCAGCGCATCGAGAATCCGCTTTACATCGAGCGGGGATGGCGTTGTCGTCAGCGGTGCCAATGTGGCCGACAAGGTGTCGAATACAGACAGCATGGTACCGGGCATGGGGGCATGAACTGCCTGCCGGGCATCGACGGCGGCCTTTTTAACCGTACCGGGCAGCAACATCCAGGTGTCGGCCGCGAGCAGCCCGGATAGAAACCGGACGGCAATATTGCCCGAATTGCCCCGTGCCGCAAACATCAGCTGGCGCGCCGCTTCCGTGGGGTTTCGTGGGAGCTGTCGCAGCGGCGACAGACTTAAAACAAGGTTCCGGCCGGTATCCCCGTCGGCAACGGGATATACGTTGATGTCGTCGAGCAGATCGGCCCACCCGGTCAGGCGTTCCAGCCCGGAGATAAAATGATGATGGAAATAGTGATGCCAGTCCGGACTCATACGGTACCGTCCAGGGCATGACGAATGTATTCAGGAATTTCCAGCAGCAGCTCTTTTTCCGGCATTTGTACGGCCACCTGTTCCCCCCTGGCCGTGGCGCACAAAATGTTATCCGCAATCCGTCTGATTTCAAAATCAATAACGATTTTAATGTGGGCTTCAATCAGCGATGCCGTGCAGGTAAACTCGTCGCCATATGAGAGTGAGGCGATGTGCTTGCAGTTTGTTCGCGTGATGGGAAGCAAAAGACCGGTTTTTTTGTACAGACCATACAATTCGATACCAGACTGATGAAAGAGTTCAAAGCGTGCCAGATCAAAGTATTTATAATAGTTCCCATGCCAGACCACCTGCATGGGGTCCAGATCGTGAAAGGGTACCTGCAGGGTAATCCGACAGGTTTGAATCGGTTGTTTTTTTGCCATGATGCATGATCCCATATTCATTTCCTGTCCGGATGGATTCATAGCCTGATTTAGTGTTTAATTGCAACCGGTGCGTACCCGGGCCGGAGAGAAAGCGCCGTCACTGCACTTGATATGGCCCCGACCTTATTCCTCCCGGTTTCCCTGGCACGGTCTTACATTTACAGCCAGAGATTCCTTGACGCAATGGCCGTTTTTTATTACACTTGAGTAGATCACGGCCAGACAGCATGCTGTCTAAACCCCCTTTCTTTTGTACCCGGAAACGGTTACGCAGACCGCCATGCCGGCCAGCCGGTCGGAGCATGCCGGAATGGGCGTTGAATAATCACATGGTAACCGGAAATCAGAGGCAGAACAATACATATATGACTACTCAGGAGTGACCATGGTGGATGAAACAGGAACAGCAACCGGTTATTTTTTCAATGCCCTTTATCAGGCGTACGTCCATCGCAAAACAGGCGTGCTGACAGCAACCAATCAAAAAGAAACCGTGGCCATTTTTATTAAAGAAGGGGTGCTCATCCATGCCACTGGTTTTCAGGAAAAAATCCTTTTGGGGTATCTGCTGCAAAACAAGGGGCTCATTTCGGAAAAGCAGCTGGCAGAATGCCTGGAACAGTCGATCGCAGAGAATCAGTCGCTGGGAAAAACCCTGGTGTTAAATGGGTATATCACCATTGATATCCTGACCGCCATGATTCGTAAACAGGCGGTACTCACTGTGGCCGCTCTGCTGATCTGGCCGGATATCAGATTCGAATTCAGGGAAATGCCTTCCAGCGAGGATGCTATTATACCGGTCCGTATCGACATCCTCGGCACCATCTATGAAGCAGTTCGTCGGGTTGAAAAAATATCAATTATTAAAAGATACCTTTGGGACCCGGCCTTCGTATTTGGAAAAGTACCTGTGTCCAATCCGGATGCGATCAGGCTGACAGCAGAAGAAGCTGCTGTTTTGGAGCAGGTCAATGGAAACCGGACAATCGCCCGGATTGTTGAAAAGGGTATAATAGGTGAAAATGATGCTTACCGCTGCCTGATGATCCTGTTTTCCATCGGGAGAATTGAGCTGCTCAATGCCTGATGGCGCATCCCTGACCGCTCGTCACAAATACATATGCTTTCCGCCATTAATTACCGATTACCGGGTAATCGCTTAAAACGGTACATTATCTTCGTTGCGCTGCCAGGGGCTGATTTGATCATAATCATCAAATTCGGCCGGTTCGGAGTCCACATCGCCCGTATCGATCAGTTTTTCGGGCAGGGTTTGAAGGAAATAGACCGGCTCTCCCGACCCGTAGGTGCGCCCGGCGGAGTAGGGCATCTGTATTGGCCCGTGGGGGCTGTACGTCCGGGTGATGATTAATTCGTCTTTGGCGCGGGTCATGGCCACATAGAGGGTTCGTCGCTCTTCCTCTTCCTGGTCCCGCACCCCCATGCTGCGAATATGCGGGTACATGCCCGGTTCCACACGGATGAGATAGCAGACCGGGGCTTCGGTCCCCTTGGCGCTGTGGGCGGTGGTCAGGGTCACAAGATCGGTTTCTTCCAGACGCCGGGATTCGGTGGTTGAAATCGGGTCGAGGGTGTACGTCTCGATAAACGCGAGCAGGCTGCGATGGCGCGCGGCCAGGCGGGCCAGCAGGTCGAAATCTTTTTTGCGAACCTTCCAGTTGTCGTACCGGTTTTCCAGGATCGGCTCCAGAAACTGCCCGGTCTGTCGGATCGTTTCGGCCGGGTTATCCCAGAACTCCTGCACCAGGTTGATCCCGTTGATAATATTCGATCTTCCCTTCAGCCTTATTTTCAAGGCATCAATGGCATCATCCATATGGGCGTGGGCCCGCATGTCCCGGATCATTTTGGCGGCCGTCACATCCCCGATTCGGGGCCACATGGTCAGGTATCGCATCCAGGCCAGCTCGTCATGCTGGCTGGCCGATGCGCGGATCAGGCAGAGGAGATCCTTGACATGGGCCGCCTGGAGCAGGCTGACGCCACCGACAAACCGGTAGGGGATCTTTTTTTCCACCATGAACGATTCCACGGCCCGGGCGCCGTAACCGGTGCGGGTGATAATCATGTGGTCTTTCCAGGAAGCGCCGGCCTCGTGCCGCTCGATCAGGTCGTCGGCGATCCAGCGGGCCTCGTCAAAATCACTGTCGAAATTGAGCAGGCGGGGCGTACTGACCGTCCGGCGATGGGCGTGCAATTGCTTGTTGTAGCGGATGGGCGAGTCTGCAAGCAGCCAGTTGGACAGGTCCAGTATGCCCTGGGTAGAACGGAAATTTTCTTCCAGACGCAGAACCACCGCATCGGGAACCCGGCTGGTAAACGAATGGACGTTTCGAAAATCCGCGCCCCGGAACGCATAAATACTCTGGGCGTCATCGCCCACGCAGAACAGCTGGGCCGGATCGCGCAGCCCGTCCAGGATCAACCATTGCAGCGGGTTGGTGTCCTGCATCTCATCAACTAAGACATGGTCGTAAAATCGCCGCACCCGTTCACGAACCGATGGATCTTCATGGAGCCGCTTGGCAAAAACGAAGAGAATATCATCGTAATCCAGGTACCCGTTTTCCCGTTTACGTTGATCAAATTTGATAGCCGCGGCACAAATCCGCTCGACCATTTCCGGTTCGTAATCAGTATAGCGATTCAGGTATTCCGCCATGGGCTGGGTGGTGTTGCGGGCAAAAGAGCAGAGCCGGACCAGCTCCGATGCCCGGGGAAATTTTTCGCCCTTTTGGCGGAATTCAACCCGGATAAGTTTCATCAGCTGGTTCTGATCGTCGCGGTCGATGACCGTAGTCCCCTCCAGGCCGAAAAGCGTGGGCATCCGCCGCATGGTATACAGACAGAAGTGATGAAAGGTTCCCGCCATCAGTGCCACGCGGTCCCGGCCAACGATGCTTTTCAACCGTTCCGTCATCTCCCGGGCGGCCCGCCGGGTAAAGGTCAGCATCAGTATCCGTTCCGGGTCGACCCCCTGCCGGATTAAATGGGCGGCCCGGGCAATAATCGTCCGGGTTTTACCGGTACCGGCTCCAGCCAGTACGAGGACATGTCCCTGATCGTATGTGGCGGCCCGTTCCTGTTCCGTGTTCAGTTCAAGTAATTCGGTCATATTTATTATTTTGTCCCTGGCCTGCCCGGAATATCAAATTTTTTGAAAGGGGCTTGCCGATGATAGGTTGTTAAACGGCTGGTGCTTTCTGGCGCAGTTTTATTCGTTCTCTATATTCATGTCAATGATGGCGTCGTGCCGGGCGAAACAAGGCGTGTATGAAAAAGCGGATTGACTAAAGTCTGCTGACGGATGTCTATTGTTGATCCCGATACCCTGCTATCAGCTCGCGTACGTTTTTTTTATGCGCATAATAGATGATCCCGGCGGTTAAAAGGGTGCCCGCCACCGCCATGCCATCTGTCCCGCACCGGGCCAGGGTCCCGATGGCCAGCACCATGACCATCATGAAAGATCCGATAAACGGCTGCCGCGTGGCACCGTAGGCCGTCAACCACAAAATCATGCCGATGCCGCAAGACAGAGGAGAGAGCGCCAAGACAAACCCCAGGTAGTTGGCCACGCCTTTCCCCCCCCGGAACCGGTGAAAGCAGGGGAGGCGGTTGCCGATAATCAGGCCCAGTCCGATCCAGGGTACCTGGTAAAGCGGCAGAATGCTCAGCGCGACGAAGGCCAGGCTGACGGCTTTTCCCATTTCCAGGATCAGTACCCCTACCGCCCACCCCAAACCGGCCTGACGGTAGACGTTGGTTGCGCCGGGGTTGCCGCTGAACCGGGCACGGGGATCCTCTCTGCCCAGGATCCGAAACAGGCCGATGGATACATTGATGGATCCGGCGATGTAGGCCGCGGTGAATAACAGTATAAAACGCATGGGCTTCGGCTCCGGTTTCAGGCGATAATCCAATCAGGCGGACCGGTGGAGACTCCGCTGATCGGACGCATTTCGACCCCGCTGATTGCTTCAACGATTTCTCCGGAAAGAGATTCAATCCGGATATCAAAAGACAACCGGCCGCCGGACGTCTCAAGCGGTTGGACACGGGCAGCGTATTGTTCGTCCGGGGCCGTCGGCTTGAAGATGGTTCGCTTACGAATCGCAACGGGATAGGCCACGATCCGGGCATACCGCTGGCCCCAGGCACAGGCCACGTGGAAGGCCGCATCAAGCGGGAAGGGCGATCCCAGGATGCCGGGAGCCGGGCGCGTGGTTGCCGGGGTGCCGGCCATGCCGGTGGCATGGGTGGGGAACAGGCAGATATGGCCGGTCAGGCTCTGGAATCCCGGCCCGAAAGGGACCAGTTCACGGTAAAGCCGATCGGCGCTGACTGAAAAGCCCTCCTGGGCCGCATATAATCGCATATCCCCCGGCGGAACCGGCTGCGCCCTGGAAAGGGCGTTCGGACGCGTGCCGGGTGCGGCGAATACCGCCGATATATGTTCTTTCATCCGGGTGATGGTACCCGATCTGGAGGTAAACCGGGTAGACAGCGTCCCCCTGGTATCGCCTGTATCGGCCACAGCCTGGATGGTTATCCTGAGATCGACATCGGTGTCGTCCGCCCCGACGGGCAATAATCGCGAAAAGGCAATATCCCGCATACGGGTAACATCCGTCTGCGGGCGATGTTTGAGCACCGTGTCAGACAGAATCCGGAGTGCTTCCACCGCAGGCAGCACCGCCTGGTATCCCAGGCGGTGGTCCCGGATATACGCAGGGATGGTATAGTTAACTGAATCGGTTATCGGGGAAAATTTTTCCATAATCGGATGGTTTTTTTATCGATGCCCACCGGGGTTCCGGTGGTGTTGGTGGCGCAATGCCGGGTGAACCCGTTGCAGATAACCTCCCCGGTTTCCCGATGGGTGATCACATATTCAAATCGCAGGCGCACCCGTTCCATTTCTGCCGGGCGGGTATGCACAAAAATGGGATCATCATAGTAAAGCGGCGTAAAATAGTTGACGCCCATGGCGATGATCGGATAGATAAACCCGCTTTTTTCCACTTCGCGGTACGGGTAACCGGTATCGCGCATGAGAGACGCCCGCCCCAGCTCAAAGTATCGCAGGTAGTTGGCGTGATAGACCACCTGGGAACGGTCGGTATCGGCGTAGAGGATGCGATGGGTGCAGCGGTGCCAGAAACGACCGTCGGTCAGGTCCTTGATATAATGCGTATCGGTTTGATCTGTTTCCGGTTGAAACGGTTTGGGTTTCACGTCACATTCCTTTCAAGACCAGGCAGCAGTTGGTACCGCCGAATCCGAATGCATTGGAAAGAACAAATTCGTGGGCATACCGCCGGGCCGTATGGGGCACCACGTCCACGTCGTCCAGTTCCGGATCGGGAAGATGGTTAATTGTGGGCAGAATCAGGCCGTTTCGCATCCCCTCCACGGACAGGGCCGCTTCGATGGCGGCCGACGCCCCCAGAGAATGGCCGAGCTGGGACTTGTTGGAAGACACCGGCAATTTTTCCAGCCGCCGTCCGAAGATGTCCCGCAGACATTCAACTTCCGTTAAATCACCTTTCCGGGTAGAGGTGCCATGGGCATTAACATAACCGATATCATCCGGCGTTATCCCGGCATCATCGATGGCTTGCGCAATGGCCCGGATGATCGTTTTTTTATTGGGCAGGGTGAAATGGTAGGCATCGGATGTCCATCCCACGCCGGCTACCTCGGCCAGCGGCGTCAATCCCCAGGTCTTTACCATCTCTTCGGCCGCCAAAGTCAGGACGCCGCACCCTTCGGACAATACGATCCCCCTGCGATCAATGGAAAACGGCCGGCAGGCCTGCCGGGGATCATCCCAGGCCCGGTCTTTGGGGCCGATACTGATGGTGGCCAGCATATTGGCAAATCCCTGGACAATTTCCGGTACCAGGCAGGTATCCACGCCGCCGGTCAGGGCAAAGTCGCAATCGCCATCCCGGATCATGCGGGCGCCCATGGCAATGGCATGGTTACCCGAGGCGCAGGCCCCCTGGGGCGAGATGACCGGGCCGGTAAATCCCAGGGCCATCCCGGCTTTTCCGGCCGGCACATTGGCGCAGAGATTGGGCAGCAGGTAGGGGCTGACCTTGAAAGGTCCCTTGTTGACATAATTGTCCATGGCCACCCGGAAGGCATCGGTGCCGTTCAGGGCCGATCCGATCAGGCAGGCCGTGCGGGGGCCGGTCTCCGGGGTGATCTCAAGCCCGGAATCTGCCAGGGCCTGCTGGCAGATCGCCATGGTCAGGATGACGAAATCCGCGTTCCAGTTGTAGGCCTCCTTGCGGTCGACAAAATCGTAGTCCAGGGGATCCCAGTCCGGAATTTCGCCGACCACGTTGCTGCGGGTCTGGACCTCGCAGCGACTGATTTTTCTAAAACCTGATTCGCCCCTGACTGCCCGGTCCCAGGTTTTCCGGAAGGTATTTCCCAAAGCCGTGGCCGCGCCGTAACCGACCACGAATACGCGCCTGTTTAATGGTGGTTTCATGTACGTTCAGTCTGTTATGTCTACCTGTAAGCCTGTCAATCCGTATCGGTTGTTTAGCCGGATGGCGGGCAGGTTGCGTCTATGCGTTTATTTTCTGAAAGACGGCGCAGGAATTACAGCCGCCGAAGCCAAAAGCATTTTTTAACACAAATTCCTGCTCAAGTCGACGGGGACCTTCGGAAACGCAATCGATGGGAAGCGCGGGGTCTTCGGTGTAGTTGATGGTGGGAATCAGCGTCCGGTTGATCATTCCCATGATGGTAAACACCGATTCAATGGCACTTGATGCGCCCATGGCATGGCCGATCAGCGATTTATTGGCCGTCACCGGCGGGATCCGGCCAGGGAAATTTTCGGCCAGGGCATCGTATTCCACCCGGTCGCCGACGCGGGTGGAGGCGGCATGCGCGTTAACGGCGTCGATCTGCCGGGCCTCGATCCGGGCATCGGCGAGGCTTTCCTTGATGCAGCGGCTCACCGTGGCCAGATTGGGCGCCACAAAATGATGGGCATCCGAGGTCATGGCATATCCGGCCAGGGCGATTTTCGGATCCAGGCCGTGGGCCCGGGAAAATTCGTGGGAGCAGAGAACGATGGCGGCCGCACCTTCGGAAATCACGAACCCCCTCCGGTCAACGGAAAAGGGCCGGCTGGCCCGATGGGGTGGCTCGGCTTTCAGGCCGGGTTTGGGATTAAAGGCGCCGTTCATGGTGAAAAACCCGGCCACGATCGGCTCGACCAGGGCGAAATCAACGGCGCCGCAGATCACGACATCGGCCATCCCCTGCCTGATCAGCATGGCGCCCGTAATGATCGAGGTCAATCCCGTGGCACAGGCCGTAATGGTCGAGAGAATCGGCCCGGTGGCGCCGGTCAGTATCGAGACCTTGCCGCCCACCATGTTGATGCATGAATTGGGATTGGTAAACGGATGGGGCAGTTTATGCTCGGCGATCATCCTTCGGTCGGCTGCAAGCACCGCGTCCTGACCGCCCACAGCCGAGCTGAACGTAATGGCCACCCGGGGTGCCAGGGTTGAATCAATTTCGATGCCACTGTGATTCAAGGCCCGATGCACCGTCAACAGGGCATGTGGGAAAACCGGCGATGTCCAGTGGGCCATGGCCCGGGGGGAAAGAAAGGGGTAGGGAGCCGGGTCGAAATCCGGTACCTGTCCGGCGATACGGACGGGAAAATCATCGGCCAGCGGAAAACGGGTCAGGGGGCCGATCCCGCTTTTCCCTTCAAGCGCCCGCTCCCATTGCGCCGACAATTCGGTTCCCAAAGGGGATACGGTATCGAACCCGGCGATAACGGCGGTTTTTGAATTCATCGGATGTCATTTCACGGCGTCAGGACAGCCGCGGGTCCCTCTGTTTTACCAGGGAATGAAGCGATACAGCTTGGCGAACATCTCGTAGACTTCAATCCAGTTCTGAAAATCCTCAGCCGACCGCATGTGGGCACGTTTGTTGACCATGACCCAGCTCATGTGGGCGGCGCCGTCTTTGCAGGTGCGGCAGTCCCGGGTTTCCGACGTGCAGCAGCGGTGAGTAGTGGTTAGATCCGAGGCCCAGCGGACAAAGTGAATCAGGCGTTTGGGCTGCGGATCACGGTTATCGAACGATTCGGTCACCGACGGGCATTCGTTCCAGCCAAATGGGCGGCCGAGCATTTTACCCGTGGTAATGATTTTATGGTAGTACTTGGAAGAAATGACCGTATCCGGGTAGCGGTCGAGCATATCATCCATTTCCGCCCGGATGTCGATCAGTTCTTCAGGCTGCCAGGAAAAGCCGTCCACATCTTCATCATTGGATAAAAGCTGCATGTGAACCTTGACGCCGATATCGCGGATTTTACGAACGATTCCTTCGGTTTTGCCGATCTGCCGGGGGGTAATGGTATAGAGGTAATAGGTATACGCATCACCGGCATAATTTTTACTGGAAATGGCAAAGGTATCCCTGCCGCGAAGCTGAATCTCATCTTCTTCGGTTCCCCACAGGGAAATACCGACCATCAGGTCGGGAAAGCGGTCCCGTGGTACCTTGATCAGGCCGTTGGTGGCGCAAAAGGTGGGGATACGCTGATAAAACGCATCGACCCGGTCCAGGCTGAGGCTCGGTTCGCCGCCGATGAGGATGGCCAGGTTGACGCCGCGGGCTTTTTCCTTATCGATAAAGGCTTCCCATCTGGTCAGGTCTCTTTCCTCGTCGGCGACTTTGTCCTCATCGGAAGAAAAAAAGAAGCACCCCTTGCAGCGCAGGTTGCAACGGTTATTCACATCGTAAATGGAACTGCGGATATTGAGTTTCGAAATCCGTTTATATCGGTTGTACCAGTCTTCGTTTAATAGGGAACTAATTGTTTTCATTTAAAATACTCCAAATAATCAACCTGTTACGGGTAAGATCCGGGCCTGTCAGGCCGGGTTGCGGCCCGGCGGCGGCACAAGATGATGGCAAAGGTTGGTGCCCTTGGAATAATCCGCTACCCAGACGGCCAGGTAGGTATCGACATAATCGAGCCAGGCTTTAAAGGTGGCCGAACTGGCGGCATGGCGAAAGAGCCGCGCGGTGACCACGGCGCTTCCGGCAGCATAATGCCGGCAATCATCACAATCCGTATCCGGTACGCAGCAGGCGGCCTGGCGGTCCCAGGTCAGATCGGACCGATACTGGCGGAAAGACCGGCCCAGCCCGATGGTTTTGGAGGGATTCCGGCGGGGATACGAGCAGCCGTACAGGCTATGCAGACCCAGTGTGTGGGTATGGGCAACGGTATTGTACGGCGAGTAAATGATATGCCGGGGATAGTCGTTTATCAGGGCCGACATGGTGCTTCGCATATGGGCCAGTGAATCCGGAGTATGCCGCAGATGTCCCTGATAGCCGACTGGCGCGGAAAAAACGTTAAAGGTCACCTTGAAGTTGTTTTTTACCAGTGTCCGGATTACCTCGCGGCTTTCATCGATATTTTCACGGGTGAATGTGTAGACGATTATCGCGCGGGGGTCATCCCGGTAATTCTCCATCTGTTTTTTCAAAAGATCCGCGGCATGTCGAACCCGGCGGCTGGTCTGATCGTTTCCCCATACGGAAATATGAATTTTGTAACCGACGGATGTGGGAATCGGCTGAACGCCGTTGGTGGCGATGGCGCCCAGCGGAATGACATCTGAACAGACCTGGCAGAGTTCGGGAACCAGGGAGGGTTCCGCCCCGGCCAGGACCGCGTAGGTAATCCCTCTCTCTTTTTCAGCGGTCATATGCCGGCGCCAGGCATCCGGGTCGGAATTATTTTCGGCGTATTGTTTCTCGCCTTCATAAAAATAGCAGCCGTCGCAGCGGATATTGCAACGGCTGGTCATGTCGTAGGTCGATTCTCTCAGGAAAAAATATCGGCGCACCTTTTCCCACCGCTCCCGCACGGCAGGGTCCGATAAAATATCGGAAAATCGGGTGGTTCCGGTTGAAGCGGATGAATCCGGCTTTGACACCGGTTTCGACTCGGGGCTCTTTTCCGCCTGGTTGAGGACAAGGGTTTTCACGGGAAACCTCTATTTAATTCGCTGCCCGACGTAATCAGCGATCAATCGAATCGTCGTCAGTTTCGGGTAGTCATCTTCGTCGATGTGAATGGCATATTCGTCCTGCAATACCAGCGCCACCGTGGCCAGATCCATGCTGTCGATACCGATCTCATCAATGAGATCCACGTCCGCGTCAAATGTTTCCGGGGTTACGTCTTCCAGTTTCAGTTCGTTGATCATCACCTCCGCTACGCGTCGGATGATGGCATCGCCGTCGATCTTGTTTGTCATGCTATGGTCTCCAAGGGTTTCATATTATTGTGTTTATATATCTTCGGGCGGCTGCCGCTCCACTGTGAGCCGTCCTGAACAGGCGAGCTCTCCGCCGGATTCAACCCGAAAGGTGCAGGTTAACGGTGTCCGGTTGCCCGGGCAGATAACGACTTCAAGGGGATCGCCGGGCCGGATGATCCGCTTGAAGCGGACCCGGCTGACCTGTTTTAATTGAAACCGTTCGTCTTCCGCCTGGCAGATTGCATCTAACACCATGCTTAATTGCGCAATTCCGGGCAGGATCGGGTTATCAGGAAAATGTCCGGAAAACCAGAAAGAATCGGATTCTACCGAAACCCTCGCATTAATTTCACCCAGGTTATTCTGCCGCAAATCCAGAAACCGATACCATTTTCCCCGGTTAAATAAAAGGGGCGGATGCGAATTTTTGGTCATTTTCTCAGATACTCCCATAGTGGCCCGCTGAATCCCTGCTGGTACAGTTTTGGCAGAGCGGTTGCCGACAGATCTTCGCCATTGGTGAAGATCCAGTTCCGGTGATGTTCAGCATGTGAATGAATGTGGCGAATGATCCGATCCGGGGAAATCCCCGGCGGGCGATAGAAAACGGGATCAAGCAGGCTCTGCCCCGGAGAAATCTGTCCCTGTCGGCATGCCAGGTCGTACAGGGGCGTGTGGGGATAAATCCGCATGCCGCAGAAGATGAAGATGACCGTCTGTTTAAATGCGTCGAGCGCTGTTAACGTCTCTTCAAGACTGTCGATGGTTTCGCCCGGGCCACCAAGCAGAATATAATGAGCGACGTATAACCCGGCGGCCACGGCCCGTTGGTGGGCAATCTGCACATCTTCTGCCTTAAATGGTTTTCCATACGCTTTCAATACCCGGTTGCAGAGCGATTCGGTTCCGAATTCAACATGGGTCAGTCCGGCCTCGGCCAGCAGCCTGAAATATCCCCTGGGGGGGACGATGGGCGCAAAGAACCCGCCCCAGGGGACATGGATTCCCGAACGGATAAACGCCCGTGCCACTTCGGCGCTGTGTGTCATGTCTGCGTTGAAAGCCGAGTCGGTGATAAAAAGGTATCTGGCCCCGGCCTCGACGAGGCGGGCGGCCGTGCCGGCGACTTCGGCCGGGGGGATCAACCGCATCCGGCGCCCTTCAATATAGGGATAGGTGCAATAGACGCATCGAAAGGGACAGCCCCGCTTGGTCTGCAGGTTCAACATGCCGCCGTGTTCCAGGTAGTACCGGTGATGACCATCGGCTGCAGTGACCGTCCGCTGGATATTGCCGCTCAAGGGCGGGGGCATCCGGCCTGGTGTGCCGGGGAGAATGACTCCCGGAATCTGACCAGGGATCCGGGCCGGGGCCGTGCCGGCTTCGATGGCGTCTAACAGCTGCAGCAGCCGTTCCCCTTCACCGATAATGCCGAAATCAGCCTTGAGTTCGGTGAGAATTTCATCGGGAAAGAGGGTAAATCCACTTCCTCCCAAAACAAGCGGCACATCGGTCAATTGCCGGATATGATGACACAGGTTGCGGTGGTCATTGATGAATGTTTGTGGATTTTCAATATCCGTATTGTCCACATTGCGCAGAGATACCCCGATCAAGTCCGGTTTGAAAGCACGGATAAGGGTGGATAAATCGTCGTTCGTTGTCAGGTTGATGTCGGCAATGCGCACCTCATGCCGATGGGCAATGGCCCCGGCTACATAATCAAGACCCACCGGGTAGACCGGAAAGGGGATGGTCATCGGGTTGGCGGAGATGAGCAGGACTTTCATCTATGGGCTCACCAAGATAGCAGAAACAGAGGCTCCCAGTCCGAGAATCAGGATGCCCCGCCCGCCCAGATCAACGGAGCCGGTCCCGGTCAGGGCGGATGGAACGACCTGATCTTGAACCAGGGTGACGGCCAGGGAGGTGGCCACGGCCGATGCCGTGGCAAATTCCCCGGTAAATGAGCGGTACGGGATACCGGGTACCTGGCGGTTTATCGCGCTGAAAAATTGCTTAAGTTGCATATTACCTAATGAGTCATAACATTTAGGAATACCATATAATATAGCGCTGTACTTATCGGAAAGTGAATGCCGGCCATCCAGGGCGGCTGCCAGTCTGGATATGATTTCCGGGTTTTCCCCGTTTTCTTCGGTCCGCGCGTAAAAAAGAGAGTGAAGGGAGGGCTGCCCGGGCAGTTTTCCATCCTGCAGACAAAATGCCCCGCCCCCGTCCGCCGGCACCCTTGCCAACCGGCAGGATCGATCAAAAAGCGGTGAATAGTCCGGGTGAAATTCATCGGCACCGATCACGATACACGGCGGGTCACCATCCCGGGCCAGCAGCGACGCGGTGAAGAGTGCCTGCTCAAATGAATAATCTCCACCGGTCAGGGTCAGATTCGGACCCGTGGCCTTAAAAAAGATCGCGGCCTGTCCGGCCGGGGCATTGTGGACCGAACCGCTGAAGTCGATGGGGCTGGCAAAGCGCTGGTCAGATTCAAACAACTGGGTCAGAAACCGATGGGTCTCCGTCAATGCGCCCCATCCGGTTCCCAGAAAAACCGATTGAGGGCTAGCGGGGGCGGCCTTACGCCGGATCGTTTCGCAAAGCGACAACACCATGCGGGGCATCCGTTTTAACCGGCGAAGCGTTGCGGGCGGCAGACCGGCGGAAAGGGCGGCTGAAGAGAGTTGCCCGGCCATGGATTGACCCCGGCGAAAGCATTCTGCGGTCGCATCCGTATTTCCTGCACCGGTCCGGCAGGCATGGGCCAGGATAGAGAGCGCGCGGGGAAAATGAGCGGTCTTAACAGGGTTTCCACTGCCGATTTGCCCCAGGACGGCGGCGGCGTTGTTTCCGCCAAACCCCAGGGAATTGACCAGGGCGCGTCGTACCGGCTGGTGAACCGGCGTTTCAACCGGGCAGAGTGGAAGACGGGTATCCGGCTCAACCAGGCCGGTATTGGCCGGTACCAGGCCGTGGCGGATGGATAAAGCCGATACGACGGCGCCCACGGCCCCGGCCGCAGCCAGGCTGTGGCCGGTACTTCCCTTAATGGAAGACACCGCCGGTATCCGGTGGGAAAACAATCGGTCGATGGCCACAGATTCGGCGGCGTCGTTATCTACCGTGCCGGTGCCGTGAAGGTGGATATAATCGATCGGGTCCCTGATCCGGCTCATGGATATGCCCGCATCGGTCAGGGCGGCGGACATGGCTGCCAGCGCTCCGTCTCCCCGGGGGTGGGGCGCCGTGGGGTGATATGCATCGCAGGAGAGTCCGGCCCCGAGAAGCTCGGCCACGGCATTTTCTGGAACGGTTTGGGATGATTCCAAGAGAAGCATGGCGGCCGCTTCAGCCACCGCCATGCCATGCCGGTGGCGGTCGAAAGGCCTGGGCCCTGTCGGGTCGATGAGCTGCAGGGCGTTAAAACCATAATACGTCAACCGGCACAGTGCGTCCACGCCGCCGGCCAAAACGCGGGTGGCCCTGCCGGAGCGGAGGAGTTCCAGCGCAATTTTAAAGGTTGCCGTCCCAGATGAACAGGCCGTCGAGACGGTCAGTACCGGCCCCCGGCAGCCCAGGATGATCGCCAGATGATCGCCCACCGAGCCGGTGGCATGAAAACGATAGGCATCCGGGTCGTCGATTCCGGCCATGAGCCCTTTCTCCGTATCCGGCATGCCGCCCGTGGTGCTGCCGATAACAATGGCGTCCGGCGGCCGGTTGTGGCCACTGAGCGCTTCTCTGGCGGCGATTAATGCGAGCTGATGGGTGCGTGGGAGACGGGCATCGCGGCTGATCGGTTCGCCGATCTGTCCCACCGGCAGCGGGGTGCCGTGGAGAACGGGGAAAAGGGAAAGCGGGCTGATTTTTTTGTCATCGCGGGTGATGGCCGAAAGCGTGGCGGCGCATCCGATACCGAGCGGACTGATGATCCCCATCCCGGTAATATACACTTGCGGATACTTCAACGCGTCTTTTCCACCCGGTTTTCATTGATAAAACCGGCCAGCGCGCCAAGGGAGGCAAACACTTTTGTGCCCAGTTCCTGATTGTCGATGAGGACGCCATAATCTTTTTCCACCATCATCACCAGTTCGAGGACATCGATGGAATCAATTCCGAGTTTTCCACCGATCAGCGGCTCGTCAGCGGCGATATCATCCGGTGTTACATCCACTAGGTCAAGGGCGTCGATGATTTTGATCTGGAGTTCTTTGATCAGGTTTTCCATATAAATTCCCTTATTGTCGTTGCCGGCATTGCGTTCCGCCTGGCGGAAGTGTCCTTTACAACGCCCGGCAAATCAGGTTATAGATGAATGGATAAACTATGCCAATTTTGCGATTTGGCGTCAACTATCAATCTCTTTTTAGCGAAACCTCAATATGCTGCAAGACGATATCCGCATTGAAGATTTAATCCCTCACCGGGATCGGATGAAACTGGTGGATGAGATCCTGGCCGTGGATGACACCACCGCCGTTACCCTGTCGGTGGTGTCTGAAAAATGGCCGACAGCCGGAGGAGGCGGTGCGTGCGCGGTGACACTGGTGGAGCTGGTGGCCCAGACGGCCGGTATCTGTATCGGCTGGCGGGAATTACGAAAACATGGCAATACCAAAGGCGGCAGGGGGTGGCTGGTGGGGATTAAAAAGGCCGTTTTTATGAAAGACCCGATTCCGCTGGGTGCCAGGGTGGTTACGTCTGCAGAGAAAAAATTCAGTTTCGAGGGGCTGTCCGAGATTACGGGTACCGTTCGTATCGGGGAGGACCCGATTGCGGACGTCACGCTTCAAGTGGTACAGGAAGAGGATTAAAAGATAAATTAAACAAATAGTTATATAAAAAACATCAAGGAGTAGGTTATGGAGCAATCCCATGATATTGAGGTCGCCATCGTCACCGGTGCCAGCGGGGGAATCGGCCGGGCCATTGCGATTGCACTGGCCAAAGCGGGCTATTATGTGGTCGTCAATTATCGATCCAGTCAAGGTGGTGCCGAAAAAACCCTGGCGCAGATTACGCAGGATGGCGGGCGGGGTGAATTGCAGGGATTTGACGTCACCGATGCCGACCAGACCAAGGCGGCCCTGGACGATCTGTTCTCGCGGTACAAGGGGATCGATGTGCTGGTGAACAATGCCGGAATCACCCACGACGGGCTGTTTATGATGATGTCCAAAAAAGCCTGGCAGCAGGTTCTGGATACAACCCTGGCCGGGTTCTACAATGTGACCAAGCCGGTGCTGAAAAAGATGGTTCGCCGCAAAAAAGGGTCCGTGGTCTCGATCTCTTCCATTGCCGGGTTGATCGGAAACCGGGGCCAGGCCAATTATTCGGCGGCCAAGGCCGGTTTGATCGGTGCCAGCCGCTCGCTGGCTGCCGAAGTGGCCCGGCTGGGCATCCGGGTCAACGTGGTGGCCCCCGGCCTGATCGATACGGAAATGATCAAGGATGTGCCCCTGAGCGCGCTGAAAAATATGATTCCCATGGCCCGCATCGGAAAACCGGAAGAGGTGGCCAGCGTGGTCCGTTTTCTCTGCTCGGACGATGCCTCGTATGTGACCGGCCAGGTGGTTTCCGTTAATGGCGGCATGGCCTGAGCCGGTGAGACCGGGGATCATTATCTGGATCAAACGGATACTTCGCAGCCATCGCTGTCACCGGGTATTTCCGGGGACGATCCTTGCGCTGCTGGTGCTGATCTGTGCCGGGTGGACAAAGAGCTGGACATCGATCCAGGCCGCGGCTGAAAAAATTGAATCGATCCAGGCGGATTTTGTCCAGGAAAAGCACCTTCCGTTTCTGGTGAAACCGCTGGAATCCACGGGGCGGTTCTATTTCAAGCGTCCGGGATCGGTTCGCTGGGAATACGTCTCACCGTTGAAAAGTATCCTGGTGTCCCATCAGGGAAATACCCGGCGGCTGGTGGAAGAAAACGGGGCATGGATTGAAGATGTCGGGGTGAAAATGGCGGGGATGCAGGTGGTCATGACCCAGATCAGCCAATGGATGTCCGGCCGGTTTACCGACAGTACGGATTTTGATGCCAGGATCGCAGACGATGGCAAAGTGGTGCTGACCCCTGGAAATAAAGCCCTCTCCCGGATGATCCGGCGCATTGAGCTGACGCTTTCCGACCGTCCGGGGGTGGTGGATTCGGTGAAGGTGATTGAAGGCGACGATGCCTATACCGTATGGGCCTTTAAAAATATCCAGACCAATAAACCCTTCAAACCCACCCTGTTTACCGTGGTGCCATGAGCCGGTTTTCCTGGTTGATCATCTGCCTGTTCTGCCTGGGCGGCTGTACCGGCATACCGCGGATGGTCCCGCTGTATCCGCTTGAAACGATATTAGAAAAACCGGATTGCCGGCAGCCGTTCGCAAAAAATCAGTGGCAGTTTGTCCACACGATACGCATGGAAACGGGCAGGAAGGCTTCGTTTTTCAGCGGCGTCATCACGGTTGATCCGGCTGCGGAATCGGTACGCTGCACGCTTCTTACCCTGGAAGGCCTGGTCCTGTTTGATGCCCGCCTGACCAGGGGGAAACCGGAGGTGATAAAGGCGGTCCCGCCCTTTGACCGACCGGCGCTGGCCACCGGTATATTGACTGATGTCGGGCTGATATTTTTATCCCCCGCCGGGCCGCCTGAAACCGGCCGGACCGGGAGCGGAGATATTGTCTGCCGGTTCGGCGCACCGCAACAGGGCATCGTGGAAGTCGTTCCCGCCCGTGACCGGTCGGACCGATCCTGGCAGATCCGGAAGTATGACGAAAACGGCCGGGTGGTCCGCGAAGTGGTGACAGGAACGTCGGGTCGCTGGGAAGGGGCAGAGACCCTTTTTATTCCCGATACATTTACCTTGACGGCCACGGGAAGCCGTGGCTATCGTCTGCATTTCCGGTGTCTGTCATCCACACGAATCGGCTTATAAGTTAAGCATCGCACCGGCCTGACAGAGATCGTAAACATAAAGCGGTAAGGAAGGAATCAAGTAACTCAATGAAATTTTATCTGATATATCCCAAGTGGCCCAAACTGACCGGTCAAACCGAGTTTCACCTGCCGCCCCACGGCCCGGTGGTATTTGCGGCGGCCCTGCCCGATGATGTGGATATCGAATTTGTCGATGAAAACCTTCAGGAAATTGATTTTGACGTCACTGCCGATCTGGTGGGGATTTCCGTCATGTTGACCAGCCAGATCCAGCGCGGCTGGGAAATTGCCGATACGTTTCGGGCCAGAGGGACAACCGTGATTTTTGGCGGGATTGCCGCCATGCTTCATGCCGAAGAGACCATGGCCCATGCCGATGCGGTTTTTGTCGGCGAGGCAGAAGGCCGCATGGAAGCACTGCTTGATGATTTCAATAATAACCGGCTGAAAAAATTATATAATTATCTTGATGATCAGCCGCCCGTGGAACTCATCGGACCGGCCCGCCGGGATATTTTAAACCGGGACCTGTATAATTACCGGGGCATTCAGATGGTCGACCTGATGCATGCATCAAGGGGATGCCGGTTTAATTGCTACCCGTGTGCGGTGGCCTACCTGGGCGGGCGTAAATTTCGGCCGCGCCCCATCGACATCGTGATTGAAGAAATGGCCGGTATTGACAATAACCGGTTATTTATCGTGGACAATTCCCTGGCGCAGAGTACGAAATGGGAAAAAGAGCTGTTTCGGGCCATGATCCCGTTGAAAAAAAACTGGTGCAGCCATCCCATTGAAGATGATCCCGAAGTCCTTGACCTGGCGGCCCGGGCCGGGGCCTGGTATGTCTACCAGGCGGTGTTTGACACCTCGGATTTAATCCGGGACCGGATTAAACGCTATCACGATCATGGTATTGCCGTGGAAGGTACGATCCTGCTGGGGCTTGACGAACATACCGAAGAGAGCATCAATCGCCTGATTGATTTCCTCCTGGAGGTCGATCTGGATCTGGCCGAATTTACGATTTTAACGCCCTTTCCCCATACGCGGGCCTTTCGGGATCTTGAAAAGCAGGGCCGGATTTTAACCCATGACTGGAAAAAGTATACGGCGGATCAGGTGGTGTATCAACCGAGACATATCTCGCCGGACCGGCTCCAGGAGCTGTTTCATCATGCCTGGGATTCTTTTTATAAAGATGAATCTCAGCACATGAAAATGTTCAAGCTCTTTAAGCGGGTCATGGAACGGGAGATGGCCAGCAATACCTATCGGCCGAGACAGCGAAACAAGGCGGACCGGGTTTTTGGCCGGAAAAAAGCCTGATGGCGCTGCCGGTCCGGTAAATCGGCTGGCAGTGCGTGTTATCTTTCCGGCGGCAGGAATGCAAACACGCGGGTCGGGCTGCCGGAGCCTTCGGCAACGGGCAGGCCGCCGATGACCAGTGTTGAGCCGGTGGGCGGGAGTTGATCCAGGTTCGCCAGGCACTCCAGTACCATCCCATCCGCATGGTAGATGGCCATGCTCGCCTTGAATTGTTTGTCGTTGCCCGGATCGACCCCGTGGGTATCGGTACCCATCCCCCGGATCTTACGGGCGTGGATGAGGAAGGATACCGCATCCGGGCCAAATCCGGGCCAGTGGCATCGGTTGTGCCCGTCTAGTCCGAGAAAGACCCGGGGCGTTTTCCATTTTTCCTGCCAGCCCGTCAGGAGGACCGCCATGCTGCCGGGCGGGATCCGGCCGTTTTCTTTTTCCCAGGCGTGGATATCTTCCATGGACAGCCGGTAATCCGCATTTTCGGTCGATATTTTGCGGAGATCGATGACTGTGGCCGGAATCACCAGTTCTTCGGCACTGAACATCCCGGCACTGCGGGCACCTTTGATAAACGTATTGGGCGTTCCCCAATGGGTGCCGCCGTGCTCCCCGATTGAGATACGGCGGGAGAGGTAGCGGTCTTTTTCGTAGGTGGCCCACGTCGTCACTTCAAAGGAAGGGTCCCCCGGCCAGGCCGGCATGTTCCGGTCAAGGGGATGGGTAAGATCGATCACGCGCCATTGCTTCAAAGAGATCTTGTTGTCTGCCATTGCTTTTGTCCGTGCCTCACCGGATATCCCGCGTCCCTGCTGCCTCGGGTTCTCTGGCCCTAAAACGGTGGCGTCTGGGTGATATCCGGCAGAGAAACCCTTGTCACCAGCGGAATAAACTCGTTTTTACGTGTGCGGGCTGTGCGCATGGTGAGGTTTTTAGATGTCAGTGATCATTGCCGGCATAAATCCACATGGGCTCTGTCTTGCCGGCTCTTTTAAATCCCATGGCCTTGTAAAAATCAACGGCATCAATGTCTGCCGTCAGCATCTGCTGGTGAAAGCCCGCGTATTTGCTCTGCATGGCCGCCATCATTTTTCGTCCAACACCCTGACCCTGATACCGGGGATCGACCAGCATGTGCGGGTAATAAACAACCAGGTGGCCATCGGAGATTGCATTGGCAATACCGACCAGGGTGCCCGATATTCGTGCCGTCACCAGGCTGTGCGAGTTTTGCAGGGCGGCCAGAAGCTGTTTTGGCTTCTTTGCCGATGACCACTGATTGGCCTGGTATATGGCAATGACTTCCTTTTCTTTGATGTGATCGTTCAGACTGATTTGAATCTGCATGGGGAGGTCCGTGAATGTATAATGTTAATGATTACAGTGGATTTAAATAGCATAAATTGGCCATGATTCACAGATGTTTCCTGGTAGCGTTGCGGGATAAAAAAGATAGCAGCGGGGCTGGGCGAAATCGCAGGTTTTATCAGTGGTGAAGATTGACAGGTGGAGATTGACAAATTCGATTTTTCCGGTCATATCGGGAAAGAAAAATGTGGTTTTTGACATGCGCACGGATGATCATACCCGGATGCCATCTGAATGTGTTTGGCGGCATTCTTTATTTTTACGGAGGTAGCCATGGACAGCCCGGTTCGACGCCACCATTTAAAGACCCTTACCAAAACCGACAGAGATGCGCTGCTCAACCGCACCGAGAGCAACCTGGGGCGGTATCTGACATCGGTCGGACCGATCATAGATGCGGTAAAAGAATCCGGAGACGAGGCATTGGTCAGATTTGCCCGCGATTTTGACCAGGTGGAGCTGACAACCGGTTCGATCCGGGCCCGTCCGGAAGACTTTGACGCCGCGTTTTCTTCGATCAATACCGCCAACCCGGAACTGGTCGATTCCATCCGCTTTGCCGCGGACAGCATCCGCATGTTTCATCAGGCACAGATGCCCGACCCCATGCGGATGAACGAGGTGCGGCCCGGGGTGTTTTGCGGCGAGAAAATAGCCCCGATTCCGTCGGTGGCCTGTTATGTTCCCCGGGGCAAGGGGTCGTTTCCCAGCGTGGTATTGATGACGACGATCCCCGCCGTGGTGGCCGGTGTCAAAAATGTGTGTATCCTCACCCCGCCCGGACCGGATGGGTCCGTCGATGATGCCACGCTGGTGGCGGCCCGTATTGCCGGGGTAGAAACCATTTATAAGTGCGGTGGCGCCCAGGCGGTGGCTGCCGCTGCCTTTGGCACTGAAACCATTCCCAGGGCTGATAAAATCGTCGGGCCCGGCAGCCCCTGGGTGGTGGCAGCCAAACAGGTGCTGGCCGATAAGATCGACCCCGGCCCGCCGGCCGGGCCCAGCGAGTCGATCGTGTTTGCCGATGAAACGGCCGATGGAAAGCTGGCGGCCCTGGATCTGATCATTGAATCCGAGCACGGCCCGGATTCTTCGGCGTTTCTGGTGACGCCCAGTGCCGAAGTCGCCGATGAAGCGCAAAAAGCGATCCCCTCGTATTGGGAATTGCTGGGAGAAACGCGCCGATCCTTTTCACAAACTGTCCTGGGAGGCTCCATCGGCGGGATTGTCCTGGCCGAAAATAATACCGACTGTATCCGTTTTATCAATGATTACGCTCCCGAGCATCTGATGATTCACAGCCTGGAGCCGTTTAGATACCTGGGAGACATTCACCATGCCGGTGAAGTCCTGCTTGGCCGGCATACAGCGATTTCACTGGGTAATTACGTCCTCGGTCCCAATGCCGTTTTGCCGACTTCCGGTGCAGCGCGTATTCATTCGCCCCTGGGCGTACACGATTTTCTCAAGGCAACCGGGATCGGCTACGTCACGTCCGGCGCCTACGACGAGCTGGCCGCTCATGCCCACAACCTGGCCGTGTACGAAGGGTTTGACGGGCACGCCCTGGCTGTATCTGAGCTGAGAAAGAAGCTTTTATCCGGCGGATAACAACGGTGCGATCGCTTGACAGGGATACCGGTTAATTTTTAAGTTAGGCGCCCGTGGAAAGTCGGTCAGGGGTCGATTTTTTTTTGCAAGATGAATAAACGAAATGATAACCATTAAGAGAAAGAGGGCAAACAGAACGCCGTGACATCGCCATTACCCGTCGTTGAGCTTCGTGATGTTTCCAAATCATTTGGCAATGTCCGCGCGGTAAAAAACGTCAGTTTCACCCTGCCCAGGGGATCGGTATTAACGATTCTCGGCCCCAGTGGCTGCGGGAAAACCACCCTGTTGAGGATGATTGCGGGGTTTGACGCGCCCACCAGCGGCGAGATCTTTATCCAGGGGCAGCCGGTCTCATCGGTTCCCCCTTATCAACGGTCCATCGGGATGGTCTTTCAGAAACTGGCCCTGTTTCCCCATATGACGGCCGCGGAAAACATCGCCTATCCCTTGAAAATGCGCCGGTATGACCCGGCCACCATCCCTGGCCGGGTGGAACGGTATCTGCAGATTGTCCAGCTTTCCGGGATGGGTACACGGCGCATTCATGAGCTTTCCGGCGGTCAGCAGCAGCGGGTGGCCATTGCCCGGGCGCTTTCTTTCAGCCCGGACCTGTTGCTTCTCGACGAACCGTTGTCGGCGCTGGATAAAAAACTGCGCGAGGAAATGCAGCTGGAATTTCGGCGGATTCAGCAGGAGCTGGCCGTCACCACCATTAACGTGACGCATGACCAGCGGGAAGCCCTGGTGATGTCCGATGAAATCATCGTGATGTCGGACGGCGCGGTTCAGCAGGCGGCTGATCCGGTCCGGCTTTACCGGGAACCGTCCAGCCGGTTTGTGGCCAGCTTTATCGGGCTGACCTCTTTGCTGACCGGCCGGGCAACAAAGATCCAGGCGATGGATGTGGCCATCCAGGTGGGAAACATGGTTTTGAAAGGCCGGACGGCAGATGAAACCATCCAAAACGGTGCCTGGGTCGAATGTGCCCTTCGTGCCGAACAGGTTCGTATTTTTCCAGCGGGTAAAGGTTTCGCCGAGTTCGACAATGCCCTGGAAGGGGTGGTTGATCAACAGATATTTGAAGGGGATCGGATGGTCTACCAGGTTCGATGTCCGGCCCTGGGCGATGCGCCGATCTTTGTCTTTGATCACGATCCGGCCCATCACCAGTTTCACCAGAAAGACGATTCGGTACGTATCGGTTGGAATGCACAGGACCTGCTTGTCTATGCGTGTTCTGATGCGTAGGACTGTTTAATGGATTCAATCAGAAAAAGGAGAAGTGGAATGAGAAAGTTTGACAATGTCCCGAAAATTAACCGGCGCCAGTTTTTAACCGGTACGGCGGCAGTTGTCGGCAGTGCGCTGGTCTGCCCCGGCCTTGTTTTTGCCGATCAGAAAAAACCAAAGGAAATAATCGTCCGTGCCTGGGGCGGTGCCTGGGGGGATGCGCTCAAGGCCGGAGTGGCCGACGGGTTCACCGCCGCCACCGGTATCAACGTGCGCATGGATTTTACCGAAGACAATGAGATCAAACCCAAAATCTGGGCAGCGGTTGATCAGGGACGGATCCCGCCGATTCATGTTAACTGGGACACCACCACCAATGCCACCATATCAGCCCTGCGCGGTGTTACCGTTGACCTGAGCGACCTGTCCAACCTGAAAGGCCTGCTGCCGCTGGCCAAACCGATCGGACTGGACGGGTACCCGCTGGTCAATACCTATGCCTACGTCTATGTCTGCGCGTATCGTCCGGAAGCCTTCCCGGATGGCCCGCCCAAATCGTGGAACGTGCTGATCGATCCCAGGTTCAAGGGTCGCGTGGCGCTTTATGATGACGGTATCGGATTCAACCCAATCGCGGTGCTCGTGGGCGGTGGAAAACTTGAAGACATTCCCGACCACATGGAACCCGGCTACGAGTTTTACCGGAAGCTGAAAAAGAACGAGCCGTTGCTGGGAGAAGATGCCGATTTTACAACCTGGTTCCAGAACGGCGAAATTGACGTGGCCTGTACAATCAGCGTCAATGCGCGGGCGGCCAAAGAAAAAGGGATCAGCGTCGCCTGGACGGTGCCGGAGGAAGGCTGCAAGGTGGATACCGATGGGTTGTGGGTGCCCAAGGGGCTGCCGCCCAATGAAGAATACTGGGCCAAACAGTTCGTCAATTTCGCGCTAACCAGGGACGCCCAGAAAAAGTGGTGCAGTATGCTCGGGCTGCCGCCGGTCTATCCGGGGATTGAGCCGCCGGCCGACCTGGTAGGCGATATCTCCTACCCGACCAAACCCGAGGATTTCAAAAAACTGATACGTATCCCGTCAAAGGTACTTGTCGAAAATCAGCCTAAGTGGTTCGCCAAGTTCAGCGAGATTTTTCAGGGATAGCACCTGGGAGCGCCCGGCATCGTTTTTTGGTGCCGGGCCTTTTTTAATGAGACTTTATGTCATCTTCTGATACGCCCTCATTTCAATATCCCCTTTCCTGGCGCATCCTCGACCGTGCCGAGTCGGTTGCTGGGCTGTGGCCAGGGCGGTGGTCATCCCTGACGGGCTACCTGTTTCTGGTCCCGGCGCTGCTGCTGGTATTTGTGCTGGTCATCGGCCTGGTTTATATCTTTGATTACAGCCTGCACGAACTCGACCTTTCCACCTACCGGTTGAAAGATGCCTTCAGCCTCGTCAACTACCAGGCCGCGTTAAAAAGCGTCACCTACAGGATAGTGGTGCTGCGGAGCCTGGGCGCATCAGCCATTGTCACTTTGATTACCATGGTACTTGCTTTTCCTTATGCCTATGTGATGGTGAGAACCCGATCGTCTTTTACCCGCAAGTTTCTGCTGATCAGTCTGTTCCTGCCATTTTTTATCGGCCAGGTTGTTCGCGCATACGGCTGGTTGATCATCCTCGGCAAAGAAGGGCTTCTCAATACTTTCATCACTTCCCTTGGTCTGCCGCCGGTTAAATTGATATACAACTACCCGGCCGTTATCCTGGGGCTGGTTCAATACATGCTGCCCTTTGCTGTGCTGCTGCTTGCCCCGGCCGTGACTTCCATCTCCGAAGATATCGAACTGGCGTCCGAAGGCCTGGGTGCCAACTGGGTTCAGACGTTTCGACATGTGGTATTGCCCCTGGCCAGGCCGGGCTTGATCGGAGCCGGGGTGGTGGTCTTTACCCTCACGCTGACCGATTTCGCCATGCCGGAAATCCTCGGTGGCGGTACGACCGACTTTATCGCCAATTCGATCTACGACGGCTTTTTTCAGATTTCCAATCCGGGCCTGGGCGCGGCGCTTTCGATGATTCTTGTGACCCTGGGAAGTGTGATCGTCACCGTTGTTTTTTTCCTGGCCGGAACCGGTACCCTGGTTTCCACGGAGGGCACGCCATGACCGGGGCCCGTGGAAAAACCATCGTTTTATGGTCCATCGTCTGGTTTAATCTCATCGCGTTGAGTCTGCCGACGATTATTATCCTGGGCGCATCTTTTACTTCCGGCGATATAGTCCGGTTTCCTCCGGACGGCCTCTCTCTGAAGTGGTATGCCAGACTCTGGCTCCTGGATGATTTCAAAGATGCGTTTTTAAGAACCCTTTACGTTTCCGTCATCTGCACCATCGTCAGCATCCCCGCCGGGACCCTGGCGGCCCTGGCCCTGACGCGGTACCGGATTCGGTTCAGGACGGCCATCCAGGTTTACCTGCTGCTGCCGTTCACTATCCCGCTGGTTGTTTCCGGGCTGGGGATGATGATTGTTTTCGGTGAAGTGCGCATCCTGGGGCAGTTATGGCCGGTGGGCATCGGGCTGTGCTGCATCAACCTTCCCTTTATGATGTGGGCGGTCAGTGCCACGGTAAACGCCCTGGACAACAACCTGGAAAATGCCGCTGCCAATTGCGGTGCCCCTCCTTTACAGGCCTTTTTAACGGTTACCCTGCCGGCCGTGATGCCGGGCGTTATTACCGGTGCCCTTTTGATGTTTATCCTGGCGTTCAATGAATTTCTTGTCAGCCTTTTTTTAACGGACGCACGAATTGTCACCCTGCCGGTATCCATTTACAACTCCATCCGCAGTGTGATTACGCCCGATCTGGCGGCGGTCTCCGTGGTATATATTGTCATCGCCCTGTTTGCCGTCTGGCTGCTGGACAGGCTGGTGGGGCTGGAATTGTTCTTAAAATCAAAATAGCAGGTGATATGAATAAAATAGAACTGGTTTTCGGCGATGTCCAGAACAAACAGATCCAGACGTCCAATGATTTCGTCAGTCATATGGTTGAACATATCGCCTGGCGCATGGGGTGTTCTATCCATCTTTGCTGGGAAGGTGATGACTGGACGGCACTGGGCCGGATGCTGGGCAGACAGATTCGGTCATTCCCAGCCCTTTCCGATACGGCAGCGGCCCTGGGCATGATGGATGACGGCAGCTCGGAAGTGCGGTTATCGCCGGATATTTTGGGTGCGGTTGAGATATTTACCGGCACTCAGATTGACAAAGAATGGTTTTTATCACAGCGATGCGAGCAGCTGGCATCCGGTCATGAACTGGTGCGCTTATTGAAAGGGCTGGCCCGGGGTCTGGGCATGAAGATTGACCTCAAAGTGTGCAGCTTCGAAGACCCGCATCATACATGGGAAAGTGTTTTTCGCGGCGTTGGTATTGCGTTGAACCGGCTCTTTTCACCGCCGGCTGGTTCGGCTGATTTTTCTTCTCCGGTAGAGACGGATATTCAATGCGGCGATATTGCGATTGCATCCTGGTCGGGTAACCAGGCTGAAATAATCCGGCATACAGCGGAAACCCGGCTGGATGTGATGGTTGATTTCACCGGGAACCGGCCGGTTGAATTTCAATATGAAGGGGTTCCCATTGCGCAATATGACGATACTTCCGCATTTGACGGGTTCCGTGAATTGCTGGAAATATTTTCCGGCACCGCCGGGTTTTCTTTGAAGGTCGGTTTCAGATCAAAAGTGCTCAGTTCAGGTCATGTTCTCCTGGAAGATACAGGGCTGGTCATTGGAAGGGCGCTGCGGGAAATTTTAATGAAACGCATGATGTCCCATGGGATCAATGGCGCCGGAAGCAGTCTTTTGCATCCGATCGATTTCAGTCAACAGAAAATCACCGTCGGCGTCAGCGTGGAGGGCCGTAAATTCTGGCGATTTGTGCCGATGAATACCACCATTGACGCCGTTCGAAAAAGTCTGATAATCGGGCAAACCGTCCTGAACGGTCTGTTTTCCGAAGACCTGGATGATTTCCTGGACGGGTTATCCTGGGGGCTGGGGTGCAGTATTGTCATCCACATCAAGGAGCTGCCGTCGGCCGAAACAGCCTGGCGCATGGTTTTTGAAAACCTTGGATGGGCAGTGGCCGAGGCCTTTGAAGTCAACCCATATCGCAAGGGTGTTCCGCCGGGTGTCCGGGCGAATCTAACCTAGGGGATCAACTTTTCCAACTGAACTGGAGGCCACCATGGAACCGAAAATCGTTTGCCCTGATTTCAACCTGAAAGGGAAAAAGGCACTGGTGACCGGCGCGTCGCGGGGGATCGGCCGGGCCCTTGCGCTGGGGCTGGTCCATGCGGGTGCGAGGGTCGCGTTAACGGCGAGAAGAGAAGATGCGCTGATGCAGACGGCCAGGGAGGTGGAAGCAATCGGCGGCACTGCCGTTGTTCAACGCATGGACGTTACCGATACGGACGCTATCCGGCAGGGAATCGGGGCTTGTGCCCGGAAGATGGATGGCATCGATATCCTCATTAACAACGCCGGATGCGAAAACGTCCGGGATTCGCTGGAAGTGACACCCGACCTCTGGGATACCATCGTCGATACCAATCTGAAAGGGGCGTTTTTCTGTGCCCAGGCCGCCGCAAAGGTCATGGAAAAACCGGACGGCGGCACCATCGTCAATCTCTGCTCGCTGACGTCCAGTGTCGGTGTGCCGACAGCCGTGGCCTACACCAGCAGCAAGAGTGGTCTTTTAGGTATGACCCGGGCCCTGGCCGCCGAATGGGCCGCCAGGAAAATTCGGGTCAACGCCATTGCGCCTGGCTATTTTCACACGGAAATGACCGATGTGTTTTTTCAGGACGAGGCCTGGGCGCAGGAAATGAAATCAAAAATTCCCATGAATCGCTTTGGTAACGTACAGGATCTGGTCGGTACAACGGTTTTTCTATGCAGCGCGGCATCCGATTACATCACAGGCCAGATGATCACCATCGATGGGGGGTATCTTTCAACGCTGTAGGTCAGCAAAACCCTTTCTCACGGTTAAGGATATCTGAACGCTGGCGGAATAAAGGCGGTTTTTTTGGTAGCAGCGTCAAAATCAACATAACCATTGATTCAGTTGAAATCCGGATGTTTTTACCGGACGTCTGATGCGGGGCCGATGATCTATCTGTTTTAACATGGGTATCTTTTCTTAAACTTTACCTGATAAAAATCCTTGAAAAAACAAATCCGAATGGGTATAAGCATAAATTCGCACTAGGGTGGGTGTAGCTCAGTTGGTAGAGCTCCTGGTTGTGGCCCAGGTGGCCGTGGGTTCAAGTCCCATCACTCACCCCATTTTTTATTCATTGCGCCCGTAGCTCAGCTGGATAGAGCGCCGGACTTCGAATCCGTAGGTCGCCCGTTCGAATCGGGCCGGGCGTACCAGTTCACTTCGTGTTTTTCCAGTCGGCATGTTCATTTTTAAACGCCCATGACAAAAACCCTCAGCCTGGGATATTCCACCTGCCCCAACGACACGTTTATTTTTCACGCCATGACCCATGGCCGGGTGGGCGATGACGCCTTTGAGTTCCGGCCGGTGCTGGAAGATGTGGAAACACTGAACCAGAAAGCCCGGTTCCGGACCCTGGATGTGACCAAACTCTCCTTTGCCGCCATCGGGCACCTCACGGAAAGTTATGGTCTGCTTCGAAGCGGTGCGGCGTTGGGGCGCGGTTGCGGGCCGTTGATCGTGGCGCGGTCGGGAAAGGATTTGTTGCATCTTGATCGATCGGCCGTGGCGGTTCCCGGTGAGTGGACAACGGCGAGTCTGCTGCTGGGTTTGTATCTCTCCCGCCCACCGGCGGTAACCGCCATGCCCTTTGACCGGATCATGCCGGCCGTGGCAGGTGGTGAGGTGGACTATGGCGTAATTATCCACGAAGGTCGGTTTACATTCGGGTCTTATGGCCTTACGGATCTGCTGGATCTGGGGCAATGGTGGGAAGACGAAACCGGATTGCCGATTCCGTTGGGCGGCATTGCCATTCGCCGGGATCTGGGGCCATCGGTTGCTGCTGTCGTGGAGAAAATAATTCAAAAGAGCGTTCGATATGCGTTCGACCATCCCGAGGCGTCCCGGAATTATGTCAACGCCCATGCCCGGGAGATGGAAGACAGGGTTGTCGATCAGCATATCGGGCTGTATGTCAATGAGGATTCAGAACGTATCGGGTTTCAGGGGCAGGCGGCGATTGAGATGCTGTTTAAAAAGGCCCGGCAGGCGGGAATGATGCCGGAAAGCAGGGCAGACCTGTTTGCCTGCTGAAACGGACAGCGCCAGGCGCTGGCAGATAAAAAATTACCCGAAAAACAACAGCGGCGCCTCATGTTCAATCAGTTTGTATGTATACAGACCGTTAAAAAATGTTTTAAGGGCCTGCCGTTTTTTTTCATCCAGATCGTATTCCATGGCCTGAAAATAGGCGTTGACCTGATCCCCGGGCAGGTTGAGCTTTCCGGTACCGGTGGTTATAATCCGGTCAAGATTCGCCTGGCCTTCTTTTTGTGACTGCCGGAAGAGGTCGATGACCCGGGCCACCCGGCTTTCATGGGCATCGGCAAATGTTTTTCGAACGACCCACACTGCAAAGACAATGGGCAGCCCGGAGAGCGCAAACCAAACCTCGCCCAGGTCAATTAAATACCGATATTTTTGATTCCACCCGCCTGTCAGGGCACTGTCTCCAATAACCAGCACGGCATCCGGATCATCGTCAAAGGGCGATATTCCGCCAATACTGCCGGTTCTCATTTGCGGTTGAATCCCCTTGATGGCAAAGATCAGTTTCAACAGCAATACCGCCGTACCCGATTCATCGGTCAAGATAACCTTTCGACCGTCCAGCTCCTCGATGGGGTAACGGCTGGCAAGCAATACACTCATCACCGGGCCATGGCAGGAAATGGAAAGATCGGGCAGAATCAGCCATGGATCGGGATCGCGCGGGCCGGTATGATGAACATAGGCTCCGCTGGATACCGGGCTGATGTCCAGCTCTGCTTCGGCCACCATGCGGTTGAGGGTCGACGGGGCGGCCGGGATGATCTTGAACCAGGATGGCGCCAGACCGTTTTCCAGGCCGAAATAAATGGGATCGACGTTGATATAGCGAATCCGGCCGACCCGGATGGAATCCGTTGACGGGGCAGCCTTCTGGCCGGGGGAGATTTCCGGCGGTCTATTTCTATTCGACATGGTTAGTTGACCCTTTCAATGGGATGGTCCGCGGGAGCATGTACGATCTGTTCGATGAGCATTTTCGGCGAGGCGGCGGACAGCGGCAGGTAGAGGCAGCCTGTCCGATAGCCCGGAGCGATCCGGCCGCAGGTGTTCTCCATGCCCAGCGCGCGTGCGGCGTTGGTCGTGGCCATGGCGAAAATTGACCGGAGCGACAGGTCCGGAAAGGAGCGGGCGGTAAAAGCCATTTCGTCAAACATGCTGAGTGAATCACAACTGGCCAGGCTGTCTGTCCCCATGCAAATATTCAGGCCGGCCGCATCCATCCGGTTCAGGTCGGGGAGCTGCCGGTGGAGTCGTAAATTTGATCGGGGGCAGACAGCCACTGAAGTACCCCGGCGGGCCAGGATTTGAAAATCGTCGGCATCGGCCTGGAGCACATGAACAGCCACTGTTCTTTCATCAAGGATATTGAGCCTGTCCAGATAGTGGACAGGGCTTCTGGCGGACAGGGGCCAGGTGGAGAAATCGATTTTGCGTGTCTTCAGCAGATCTGCCCAGGGGCCTGTTCCCGTACGGATAAAATCGCTCTCGTCGCCGGATTCGGCCAGGTGAATGGAGAAAGGGCGACTGAGGCGGTTGGCCGCCTGTTTCAGCGCGATCAGCAGGTCCGGGCCTGTGGTGTGAGGTGCGTGGCCGGCCAGAGATTCCCGGTTTGCGGGCAATTCCGGAAGCGATTCTTCGTCTGATCGGTTGCCGATATATTCCCGGAACCAGACCCCGTGCAGCCGGGAATCTAAAAATGGCTGGCGGGATATCCCCAGCGTGGAGATTTCCCCCACGGCGCCACAACCTGAACGGATCAGTTCGCCGATTCCGTCTGAAATACCGCCGTCGAGTGCCGTTCGGCTCAGGTTTTCCCGCAATTGAATCAGGCGGCGCACCCAGTCGGCAAAGCCACGGCCGGCGGACAGTTTCCCTTTCAGTGCACCGAGTTCCAGATGGGTGTGGACATTGATCAGGGCCGGGAGTATGACACCGGGGCCATGATCCACCACGGGATCCCGGCCGGTTTGATGACCGGTTTTGACTGCCGTTATCCGGCCGGCACTGATATGGATCATCGCATTTTGGAGAACGGTTTTCGGATCCTGAATGATCCAGCCGGCCCGGTGCCAGCGACCCGAAGATGTGTCCGGGGCTTGAATCACGACGCGGAATCCACGGGCCGGTAAAAACAATCGCGCTGTTGCGCCATGTATCCGGCATCTTCGATCAAGCGGATCATCTCATCTTTGGGCAGACGGAAATGAATGCCGGCCGCCGCCACGACATTTTCCTCAATCATGGTGCTGCCCAGATCGTTGGCGCCGAAGGAGAGGGCCACCTGGGCAATTTTTGCGCCCTGGGTCACCCAGGACGCCTGGATATTGGGAATATTATCCAGGACGATCCGGCTGACGGCCAGCATACGTAGATATTCGCATGATGTGGCCGGCGAAACGTCGATCTGTGTGTTGTGGGGCTGGAAAGTCCAGGGGATAAAGGCGGTAAATCCACCGGTCTCATCCTGGAGATCGCGGATTTTCATCAGGTGGTCGATCCGGTCTTCAACGGTTTCCACATGACCGAACATCATCGTGGCCGTGGTTCGTAATCCTGATTTATGGGCCGTCCGCATGACATCCAGCCATTGAGCCGTCGTGCATTTACGCGGTGATATTTGCCGGCGTATCCGGTCGACGAGAATTTCGGCACCACCACCGGGGATAGATCCCAATCCCGCTGATTTGAGCCGCTCGATGACCACGGGCAGGGGCAGGTTTTCTTTTGCGGCGAGGTAGTGAATCTCCGGTGGAGAGAACCCGTGGATATGGATATCAAATGCCTTGATGGATCGGAGCAGGGATTCATAATCAGCGAGCACCATGTCCGGATGCATTCCGCCCTGAAGGAGGATCTGGGTGCCGCCCAGATCGAGGGTCTCTTCGATCTTCTGGGCCAGGTCCGCATCGTTCAGCCGGTAGGCCTCCGGGTGATCCGGGGGACGGTAAAATGCGCAGAACCGGCAGCCGGTCACGCAGATATTGGAAAAATTGATATTCCGGTCGACGATATATGTGACCCCCGGTTCGGGGTGCAGACGCCGACGGATGCGATTGGCGAGCCCACCCAGCGTTAACAGGGGCGCGTCGGCCAGAAGGATCCGCGCCTCCCTGCGTCCGATCCGTCGGGCGGTATCGATCTTTTCGATAATTGGGCTTAACCGGTTCATGGAAGAGGCGCACTTTCCTTTACCGGATGATAAAAAGAATCACGTTGCACCGGTGTAAAACCGGCGGTCGTGATCATCCGTGTCATGTCGGACCGGGTCAGGCCCCGGGCCGATCTGGCACCGGCCATGTGGGTGATTTTTTCTTCAATGATCGTTCCGTCCAGATCATCGGCTCCGAATGCCAGGGCTACCTGGGCCAGCTTCTCTCCGATCATTACCCAGTAGGCTTTGATATGATCGATGTTGTCCAGAAGCAGTCGGGCTACGGCGATGTTTTTAAGATCATCATAGGCCGTGGTGGCCGGAAGGTGGGGTAGCCGGGTATGCGCCGAGTGAAAGGCCAGGGGGATAAAGGCGGAAAACCCGCCTGTTTCATCCTGCAATTCCCTCAGGGTGAGGAGATGATGTACCCGTTCGGCCAGGGTTTCGATATGGCCGTAAAGCATGGTGGCATTGGTAATAATCCCGCTTTTGTGGGCGATTTTCATCACGTCGAGCCAGCGCTCGTGATCAATCTTGCGGTGAAACAGTTTTTGATGGACGCGGCGGCTCATCACCTCGGCCCCGCCGCCGGGCATCATTTCCAGACCGGCGGTTTTCAGCTCGGCTATGGTTTCTTCGTGTGTGCGGCCGGCAATGGCGGCCAGATTATCGATTTCAACAGCCGTGAACGCCTTGACCGTGACGCCGGGCCGGATAGCCTTGATCGTCTTGATCATATCCAGGTAATAATCAAACGGCAGGGCCGGGTTGATCCCGCCCACGACGTGCAGCTCCCGGACCGGCTCGTCAATGCGGGCGGTCAGTTGTTTTTCAATATCGGCAATAGAGAAGGTGTACGCCCCGTCCTCACCGGCATCCCGGGCAAAGGCGCAGAACTGGCATCGGTTGGCACAGACATTGGTGTAATTCAGGTGCTGATTGTAGACCCAGTAGGCCCTGTCGCCATGACGTCGGCGCCGGTCTGTATCCGCCAGGTGTCCCAGGCCGATTAAATCGGTCGTTTCGTACAGGGCCATCCCGTCGTCAAAATTCAGTCGCTTTTCGCGCTCAATTTTGCGAAAGATCGCTTCCAGCCGTTTATCCGTAAAATAGGACGTCATTTTCGATCCCGATCTTTTAATAAATGTCGCGCCTGCCGGTATAAAAGGCAGAAACAACAATTTTATACCAAAATGGATGTCGGGACCTTTATAGGATATTCGACCTTCGGGTGCAAGAAATAACACGCAACATCATGCCAGAGTGCCGCCATCGGACATTTATTATCGTTTCTATGCAATATGGCGATAGTGATGCGGCAACAGTCGCCAGATCACAACAAAAACGCTTGCCTTAACGCAATAACTTTGATATTTTAAATGACATCAATCTTTTGGTTTAAACTCAACCTAATGAATGCAATTCATCAGATCGAAGTGCGTGTCGGCTTTATCGGATAGAAATCCTTTAAAACAGGGCTGGAAAGCCGGGAAATATGCTTTCGGCCATAGGCAATTATTCACTTAGAAGGAGGATGTTTCCATGAAAAAGACATTTGTTTTAAGCGTGGCCGTACTTTTTGGTTTTGTGATGCTCCTGGGGGCCGCACCGGCTCAGGTGCAGGCCAAAACCACTTTCGTGACAATCGGGACCGGCGGCATTACCGGTGTTTACTATCCGACCGGCGGTGCCATTGCCAAAATGGTCAACAAGAAACGCAAAGAATACGGTATCCGTGCCACGGTGGAGTCTACCGGGGGGTCCGTATTCAATATCAACGCCGTAATGGCAGGTGACCTGGAATTCGGCATTGCCCAGTCTGACCGGCAATACCAGGCCACGAAGGGCCTGGCGGACTGGAAGGACAAGGGACCCCAGAAAGACCTGCGGGCCGTGTTCTCCATCCACGCCGAAACCGTAGACCTGATTGCCGCTGTTGATGCCAATATCAACAGCATCCAGGACCTGAAAGGCAAACGTGTTAATATTGGAAATGTGGGGTCGGGATACCGCCAGAATGCCATCGACGCCCTGACGGCCAACGGATTGGACTATAAGAAGGATTTCCATACAGAAAGCCTGAAGGCCGCGGAAGCTCCCGGCATGATCCAGGACGGCCGTATCGATGCCGCTTTCTACACCGTGGGGCACCCCAGCGGATATTACAAGGAAGCCACGGCGGGCAAACGCAAGGTTAAATTTATTCCCATTACAAATGTTGACAGCCTGCTTAAAAAATATCCGTATTACGCCAAAGCGGTAACGCTGGTAACAAAATTTTATCCTGGCGCGGCCAACACGGAAGACGTCCCCACCTTTGGTGTAAAGGCCACTCTGGTAACCTCTGCGAAGGTGCCCGACAAGGTGGTTTACGCCATTGTAAAAGAGGTTTTTGAAAATTTCGATACTTTCAAGAAGCTGCATCCGGCTTACACGGGTCTAACCAAACAAAGCATGCTCGAGGGGCTTTCGGCTCCTTTTCATCCCGGAGCATTGAAATACTACAAGGAAGTCGGTCTGAAGTAGCCGTCAGACATCGGTGAAACCAGCCGGGTGGTGAACGATGCTGCCATCCGGTTGGAATATTTACTGTCACCCTGAAACCGGTTGCAGTTTCAGGGCTTTTGATTTTGTCGAGCGCTGACGTAGAATACCCCCTTTTCGCAGAGACAAAAATCTACGTTTACCCGGAACCGGGTACGCACGCTTTCCCCTGGCAGGCAGCGCCACTTTCCCCACACAAGGCAAACCCATGAACGATATCAAAACTTCCCAAAAAGATGAGGGTCTCTTGCTGGCCAAACGCCTGGCGGAAGAGGAAGAGGGTATGGGCAGAAGGCCTATAGGGCCGTCCAAGTGGGTGATTCCAACCATCGGTGTCATCTGGAGTTGTTTTCAACTTTCCATCGCCAGCTGGTTGATTCTGGACTCAACTTTTATTCGGGCCATTCACCTGAGCTTTGCCATGCTGATCGTCTTCTTGAACTACCCCTTTCTCAAGAAGCCTCGCCTTGGCCTTAATTATTTCGCCCAGACCGATCGCATTCCGCTGCTGGATTACGTATTCGCCATTGTGGCCGCCCTGGCCGCCCTGTACATCGCTATCGACTTCAATGGGCTCACGTCGCGTTACGGCGCGCCCATTTTTCGGGATCTGGTCATCGGGGTCCTTCTGGTGGTGGTGTTGCTGGAGGCATCCCGGCGCGTTATCGGCCCGGCCCTTTCGATCATTGCGACTTTCTTTATTCTCTATGCGTTTCTGGGGCCATACATGCCGGAAGTCATCGAGTTTAAAGGGGTCTCACTCAATCGTTTCGTGGGGCAGATGACCATGAGCACCGAGGGCATATACGGCATTCCGCTGGACGTGTCGGCCACAGTGGTTTTTCTCTTCGTGCTGTTCGGCGCCATGCTCGACAAGGCTGGCGCCGGTAAGTATTTCATCCAGCTGGCGCTTTCCCTGCTGGGCCGCTTCAAGGGGGGGCCGGCCAAGGCCGCCGTGCTGGGAAGCGGCATGACCGGACTGGTCAATGGATCAAGCATTGCTAACATCGTTACCACCGGTACCTTCACCATTCCATTAATGAAAAAGGTGGGCTATCCGGCCACCAAGGCCGCCGCCGTGGAGGTGGCCGCCAGCACCGACGGCCAGATCGCGCCACCAATCATGGGAGCGGCGGCATTCATTATCGCCGAATATGTCAATGTGCCGTACGTGGAGGTTATCAAGGCCGCCGCCGTACCCGCCTTTGCCTCCTATGCGGCCCTGCTGTACATCACGCACATCGAGGCTTCCAAGCTAGGCCTCAAAGGAATGCCCAAAAGCCAGCTGCCGCTATTTTTCAAAACACTGATACAAGGTGCCCATTACCTGTTGCCCATCGCCATGCTGCTTTACGAGCTGATCGTTGTGAGGCACACGCCGCAGAAAGCCGCCTTCAACGCCTGCTGGGTGATGGCGCTTATCATGCTGGCACAGCGTCCCATACAAGCGTATATGAACAAGAAGCCCCTGCAACCGGCCCTGTGGCAGGGCGTGCAGGACATTTTCGCTGCCCTGGCCGGCGGAGCACGAAACATGGTGGCCGTGGCACTGGCTACGGCGGCGGCCGGTATCATCGTGGGTGTGGTGGCCATGGGTCTGGGCCAGCTGGTCACCGAGATCATCGATGTGCTCTCTGGCGGAAATATCTACCTTATGCTGGTGATCACCGCCTTTGCCAGCCTGGTCATCGGCATGGGCCTTCCCACCACGGCTACCTATATCGTCATGGCTTCACTGACGGCGCCGGCCATCGTGGAGATTGGCCAGATGAACAATTTTATCGTTCCTCTGATGTCGGCACACCTGTTCTGCTTTTATTTCGGCATCCTGGCCGACGATACGCCGCCGGTGGGTCTGGCCGCTTATGCCGCGGCGGCCATCGCCAAGTCGCCGCCCATCGCCACCGGTATACAAGGCTTCATGTATGATATCCGTACGGCCATTTTACCCTTTATGTTTATTTTCAACAGTGACCTGATTCTGCACAACATCAACAGCTGGCCTCAGGGGCTACTGATCTTTGCCATGGCGTGTATGGGGAACTTCGCTTTCGCCTCGGCCACTCAAGGATGGTTTATCGCCAAAAATCGTCTGTACGAGGTGCCGCTTTTCCTGTTCGTAACCTTGAACCTGATGCGGCCGGACATGATTGCGTCCTGGATAGGTCTCCCCCACGATCAGCGTTACTATACTTATATCATCGGGCTGGCCGTTCTGGGGAGCATTTACATGATGCAGCGGCCGCGGGTTGAAAAAACACCGGAACCTGTACCGGCCGTGTGATTCAGTGAAATCACAGGAGGATGGATAAATGGAAACGATAAAAACCATCATGGTGGCACTGGGTTTCAGCCATTATTGTGCAGATCTTTTCAGATATGCCTCACGGCTGGCAGCGAATCTGGATGCGGATCTGCTGGCCGCCAGCGTCATAAACGCACGGGATGTAACGGCCGTGGGCCGGGTAGTTTCCATGGGTTTTGCGGTGGACGGCGAGCATTATGTGGAAAGTATTCGCAGTGAACGTCTCGAATTATTGGAGCGTTACGTGCAGGAATCCGGTTTTCCGGCCAACCGGGTTCGGAGCATTATTCGGGTGGGCAACCCTCTGGATGAACTGGTAAAGATGACCATCAGCGAAGACGTCCAGATGCTGGTCATGGGGGTCAGGGGGAGATCGGACCTGGAACATATTTTCGTTGGATCCATTGCCGAGAAGCTGTTTCGCCGCTCACCGGTCACCATCGTTTCCTATCGTGATGACACAAGCGCTCGCCGTTTACGAAAACGGATTTCTCTGTAATTTTTGTGTGAAAAGGAGCGGTGCCGGTCATCTTCCCACTGACGGGCAGGCCGGTCGCTGCCACAGGCGTTATCCTGTACAGGGGTTAATTTGCGGGGTGGCTGCCGAAAGGGGAAGGGAAGATCATGTTACCTGGAAAAATTCCATTGACCTGCCTGGCGGTAATGATGCTGCTGCTGGCGGCCACGTCTGGCCTTGCACAGGATCGTTTTACCGACAACGGAGATGGCACCGTCACCGATCACAAGCTCAATCTGATGTGGTCCAAGACGGATAATAACGGTAACATCGACTGGAAGCAGGCCATGCGCTGGGTTAAATACACCTTTCCCGATACCCTGGAGAAGAAATATGACAACTGGCGTCTGCCCACCCTGGAGGAGATGAAAAGTCTCTACATCCAGGGCGCAGGACACAACGGATATGAAAGTGATTGTGGCCAGCAGGTAAAGATTGTTCCAGAGATCCACATCAGCTGCGGATGGCTGTGGACGTCCAAGGTAGAATCCATCACAGCGATGGTGTTCAACTTCCAGCGCGGCATCTACCACACCGATCGTATGGTTCACAGCCGTGCCTATCGTGCGCTGCCGGTCCGCGATTTAAAGTAGACGGCAAGTTGTAGCCATCCGCCGCCTTGGTCGGGTTGAATGCTGAGAATAATTTTCGGTTTCCAGGACAGTATTATGACTCTGAAACTGGGCTGCACTATAATTGGCACCGGTACTATGATCCCAAGACCGGAAGGTATCTGACTCCCGATCCGATTGGGTTGGATGGGGGGATCAATCTATTTGTTTATGCGCTAAATAATCCGGTTAATTTTGTTGACCCGTGGGGATTAAAAAAAGGCGGAATTTTTATTCCCATACGAAGATGGATAAAAAAAAATATTGGTGTAGGAGACATAGTTGGGCCAATCGTTGATCAGATTGTAAGCATCCCATATACTCCAGGAGCTGCATTTTTATATATCATGGCACCCAAAGAAATTGGAAAAGGATCGGACAATATTCCCTATGTTCGCCC
>QNYZ01000093.1 GCA_003973265.1 Deltaproteobacteria bacterium
TTAACGCCGCGGCGATGGCCACGGCGGAGGTGTCCGACCCGCCTCGTCCCAGGGTGGTAATGTTTCCCTGGGCATCGGTCCCCTGAAAACCCGCCACGACCACGATCGTTCGTTTGCTCAGAAGCTTTTCAAAAGCCTGCGTGCCGATCTCGAGGATGCGGGCATTTCCGAAATCCCGGTCGGTGACAACCTGGGCCTGGTGCCCCAGCATGGACTGTGCCGGATAATTCAGATCCTGCAGGGTCATCGCCAGCAGGGCAGCCGTCGTCTGTTCCCCGGTGGCCAGCAATACATCCAGCTCCCGTTTGTCCGGTAACCGGGTGACCTCTCCGGCCAGACGGATCAGGCTGTCGGTAACACCGGACATGGCGGATAATATGATGACGACATTATGGCCCTGCTCGTAGGTTTTGATGACCCGTTTGGCCACATTGCGGATCCGGTCGGGGGTGGCGACCGAGGTGCCGCCGTATTTTTGTACAATCAGTCCCATATCTGCTCCTTGCATTTTTTTTCAACGTCTCTTAGCAGGATTTGATTCGATCGTCCATATGCCGAGAAAATAAATTGCCGGCTCTCTCCATGTTGAATATCCGTGTTTCCAAATTGAATCCGGACAGCCAGATGGTCGTCCAGATCATCTTTATGGAGGCGATCGGCCCATTCAATGGCGGTGACGACGTTGCCCGATATAATATCACGCAACCCGATCTCTTCGATATCCGTAAGGGTGGCCAGTCGGTACAAGTCAACATGATAAAAGGGAAGACGGCCCGGATAGTCGTTGACCAGGGTGTAGGTGGGGCTGGTGATATAATAATCGGGGGGTACATCCAGGCCCCGGGCCAGTCCCTGGACAAAAGCCGTCTTACCGCTGCCCAGGTCACCTGTCAGCGTGAGAATCGTCCCGGTTTTAATTTGCCGGCCCACGATTCTTCCCAGCTGAAACGTTTGTTCGGCACAGGTGGTGGTGATGGTAAATGGACGGGGCATGCTTCTTATCGTGTCCTGAGTCTGTCCTGTATCAGCGTTCGGCGCGCGCAGTGGTTGAGGGGCCGGCGGGATCCGCATTCTTGTCTTTGTCGGTAAAGACCGGCATGGATTCGCATTGCTTTTCAATCAATTTCAATATCTCCTGGCTTTTAGCCTCCATGATGGCCGCATCTTCCCTGGATGTCTCATGGTCGTAATTGAACAGATGGAGAATTCCGTGCACGAGAAGCTGGCAGAAACGCGTTTCCATGGCCAGCCCGCCATGTACGGCCTCCGCTTTCGCTGTCTGCAGGGAAATAACCACATCTCCCAGCAGGCCGGGGGTAATTTCTCCGTAAGGACTCTCACGCATGGGAAAAGCGATGACATTGGTGGGTCGATCGCGGCCCAGGTAATCCCGGTTGATCACGGTGATCTGCGCATCGTCCATGAGTACCATGGATAGTTCACCTTCAGGAAATGCCAAGACGCCTAAGATGTTTCGGGCGATCTTTTTTATCGCCCGGGGGGAAATTTCGAACTGTGTCTGGCGATTGTCGATGTCGACGGTTGCTTTTCCCATTTCCATTATCCGCTCTGGTTTTTACCGTTTTGGGCGTTGCCGCGTTGAACTTTTCCGACCTGGACTTTTCCGGGTATTCGATCCGGTGATGGTGGATGCCGTTCAAAAACTTATTAAACCGCTTGGCAATGCGGTTCAAGTCTTTCAGGGTCAATTCGCACTGGTCGAGCTGTCCTTCGGAAAACGCCTGGTTGATCAGCCGTTGAACCAGGCCCTGAATACGGGAAGGCGTGGGATTTGATAACGTTCGGGATGCGGCTTCCAGCATATCTGCCAGCATTACCAGGCCGGCTTCCCTTGTCTGGGGCCGCGGGCCGGGGTACCTGAAATCGTCTGCGCTGACCGCCAGCTCGCCCTTCAACTTTTTTTCTTTTTCATAAAAATAAGAAATTACGCTGGTACCGTGATGCTGGATAATGGTGTCGATAATCGGCTGGCCGAGCTTGTGCTCGGTGGCGATATTAACTCCCTCTTTGACGTGGGAGATCAGGATCCGTTTGGACATGGATGGTGCCAGTTTGTCATGCCTGTTCATGCTGCTGGATTGATTTTCAATAAAATACAAGGGTTTTTCGATTTTACCGATATCATGATAATAACCGCACACCTTGGCGAGAAGCGGGTTGGCACCGATATCACTGGCGGCCGCTTCAACCATTGATCCGACAATCACCGAATGATGATAGGTCCCCGGCGCTTCGATCATCAGCCGTCGCAGAATCGGCCGGTCCAGGTTGGCCAGCTCAAGCAGCTTGATATCGGTTGAATAGCCGAAGGTCGTTTCAAAAAACGGGACGAGACCAGCCGCAAAAATACCGGAGAACAGCCCGCCGCTGAATACAAACAGCCAGTCCCAGATAATATTTGTTCCGGACAGCTGGTCCAGATACGCCTTGATGGCGGTTACCAGCAGAATATTGAGCAGGCCCACTTTCAGCCCGGTTTTGATAAATACCTTTCGTTCCCGGCAGTCTTTGACCCAGTAGGCGGCCAGTGTCCCGCTGATAAAAAAGAAAACGAAGATTTCCAGCCGGCTTTGAAAGATGAGGGCCACGGCCACCGCCGTCATCAGGGAAAAGGATACAGCTACATTTAAGCCGATCAGCAGGCAGACCGTCATGGCGCCCGTAACCAGGGGTGCCGCGAGATAGATGGACAGTGGGGAAAAATCGTATGCCAGATTATGGATCAGCGTATCAGAAATAGCGGATGACAGCCGGGCAATGACTAAAATGGTGAGAAAAATACTGGCCAGGCAGAAAATATCCCGGTTGCGATCCGGATTGATGGGCTGACGGTAATTATGCAGCGCATACAGACACAGCATGAGACACAGCATGATTATGGAAGCACCGACGCCGCTGAGCAGGAGGCCCTGAGAACGGTTCTGCTGCTGGAGCACCTTGATTTTGGCCAGTTTATCGCGGGTGATCGGTTCGCCTTCCCGCAAAATCATCTCCCCTGCCTTTATCTGGGTGACGACGGGCTTGACTTCAGCGGCAGCCAGTTTACGACGGTCGGCGGTTTCACTGCGGTTTAAGGTAATATTGGGCCGGATCATCTCCTGAACAAAGTCAACCACCAGATTTCTCAGGTTATAATTCATTGTGTTCAGGATGGGTTCACCGACAATTCTTACCATGGTCTTGGCCTGATCGAGCCCGTAAAAGTGTTTGAGGGAATGGACGGTTTTTTCAGTTTTGGTTTCCAGGTTTCTCAGTATAATTCCACGATCACCTTCTTTCAGCAGTATCTCTTTTCGGGCGACAACGCCGTTATTCATGATGCGTTGAAAAATATCATGGATGGCAGAAGAGATCTCACTGGAAAAATGTTCTTTTTCAAGTATCCGGTAGGCACCATCACTGACAGGGATGCCGATCTGCCTAATAAACAATTCCTTTTGAGCTGAAAGTTTATCGGCTGCGGCCGGAGTTTTTATTTTTTTCACCATGGGTCCGGTTTTTAAAACCGGCTCATCTTTTATGGACAGGCCCGATTTTACAACCAGATCCGGGAGCCCGGTGTTAAATAATTCCGTATCCGGGAGCGTTTCAGCTTTTTCCTGACCGGCAAGGGCCTGTCTGATTGAATCAAAAGCCCGACGGACCTGTGCGCACCGTTTTGTCACCATGGCCACATCATGGTCATAGACGGTCAATACATCTTTAGCCGCCTGTATCCGGCGAATTTCAGTCGCCGCTTCATCTTCAATAAAAAATTCGCGTGGGGCTTTTACGTTACGGCTGGCAATATCGCCCAGGTGGTAAGACGGCTGCTGGGTAAACAGACTGGGGTACAGGATCAGGATAAAAAGACCGGTGGTGATCAGCAGGATCGCCCATCGAATGGTCAAGTGCCATGCGAGAATATTTTTAAGAGACCGGGTAAAATTCGTTAGTTTCATAGTTTAATCGGATGATTCAAAGGCTTCGTATGCCTGGATAATTTTTTGTACCAGATGGTGCCGGATGACATCCCGCTTGGAAAAAAAAGTAAATTTAATCCCGTCAATCGAACGCAGAATCTTTTTTACTTCTACCAGACCGGACGATTTTCCGGCAGGCAGATCGGTCTGGGTAATATCGCCGGTAATTACCGCCTTGGAATTGAACCCGATCCGTGTCAGAAACATCTTCATCTGTTCCGAGGTGGTATTCTGGGCTTCATCCAGAATAATGAATGAATCGTTCAGCGTCCGGCCCCGCATGAATGCCAGGGGGGCCACTTCTATAATACCCTGCTGCATCAGATCGGCCACCTTCTCGAAACGCATCATATCGTGCAATGCGTCATATAGCGGCCGCAGATAGGGATCAATCTTTTCCGCCAGATCCCCTGGCAAAAACCCGAGGGCTTCTCCGGCCTCCACGGCGGGTCGTGCCAGGATAATGCGTTTTACGCTGCCCCTGGACAGCGCCGCCACGGCCATGGCCATGGCGAGATAGGTCTTGCCGGTTCCCGCCGGGCCGATACCGAAAACAATGTCAAACTGACGCATGGCGTCGATATACGCCTTCTGGGCCGGACTTTTGGGCGCCACGGTTTTTTTGGTGGCCGTAATGAACACCGTATCGAGGAAAATATCCTTAAGCCGGACGCGGTTGTCGGCACTGAGAATACGAATGGCGTAATCAATATCATTGGCGTAGACCGGATACCCGCTTTCCAGAATATCATATAGTTGATTTAGAATATTTTCGGATAGTTGGCTCGATACGGCATCGCCCTGAATAAAGGCGGTATTTCCCCTGGCATTGACGGATATTTCCAGAGAATCCGCAATTCGTTTCAGGTGGCTGTTATGTGCACCAAATAGTTGTCCGGCTAACTGATTATCCGGAAAAGTCAGCCGCAGCGTGTCCATTGAGGAGTCTTCACCCATGGTGATATTGCCTGTATTGTATAAAAATAAAACAGAAATAATGAAATGTTCCTTACTCGCACGGATACCCTATCACACCGGTTTTAAAAATTGCAAACATCTATTTTTGCCGTTGCCCGGGCTTGAAAAAGGCCTTGACTCGGTGATGCGGCTTTGTTAGCTCCCTAGAAGCACTCGGTTTTGATGGGCCGTCGGCAGGGGCGGCCGTGATAAAAAATGTCTTTGGAAAATACCGGGTTACCGTTCGTCCAGGAAAGAGATGCGTATTTTTTAAAGGCTGATGAAGGATATTATGAATATTTTTGATATTGTTGTGGTCGTTATCCTGAGCTTTTGTTTAATCAGGGGATTTATGCTGGGAATTGTCCGCCAGATATCGTCCATCGTGGGCGTGCTGGCCGGTTTTTTTGCCGGCAGCCGGTATTATTCATTGCTGACCGGTATGCTGACCGGATGGATTGACAAGCCCGGTTATCGCAATATTACCGCCTTTGCGATTCTTTTCTGCGCGGTGTTCGTTCTGGTCATTTTGCTGGCATGGGTGATTCATTATCTTATGAAGATCACCAAGACCGGATGGATCGACCGGGTCATGGGGGTGGTTTTCGGCGGATTGAAGGGGCTGCTGATCGGTTGTATCCTTTTGGTGGCGCTGACGACTTTTCTGCCCGCCCATGCTGCCTTGATTGAACAGTCCCGGCTGGCACGACACATGATGGTTATATCGGAGAAAATGGCGGTGGTAATCAGGCATGAAGCCAAAACGAGATTTGATACCAATATCGATACCTATCTAAATTATTGGAAAAAAAAATAACAGCTTCCGATTCATCCTGCCTGGCTTCGCTGGCCGGTCTGATTCGAACCCTGAGAGGTGAAAACGGTTGTCCCTGGGATAAAAAACAGACCCCGGCGACCATTGGACGCTATCTGGTCGAAGAAGTTCATGAACTGGCTGAAACCATCGAAAGCGGCGATGCCGGCGCCATTGCCGAAGAACTGGGCGATGTCCTGTTCCTCGTCTTTTTTTTAACCCGTCTTTACGAAGAAGCCGGCCGGTTTGATATGCAGGACGTGGTGCGGGAAAACATAAATAAAATGACCCGTCGCCACCCCCACGTATTTGGCGCAAGCAATGCCAAAAGCACCGAAGATATCCGTGCCCAGTGGCACCGGATTAAAAAACTGGAAAAGAAGAATCATCCGTCGGTATCGGCGCTCGACTCCATACCCGCCGGGCTGCCGGGGCTGATGCGGGCGTATCGTGTTTCGGAGCGGGCCGCGGCAGCGGGGTTTGACTGGGATAATTTGGGCGAGTTGTTATCCAAGGTCGAAGAAGAATGGGACGAATTGAAAGAAGCCCTGCATCATATGCGCGTACCGGATCCCGTGGATGAAAACCAGGGTAATAAAAACCAGGATATTGAAAACCGGAATAATAAAAAATTGAATAATGTCATGCTCGAATTCGGTGACCTGATTTTCACCCTGGTCAATGTGGCCCGGTTTGCCCGGTTTCACCCCGAGACGGCCACGACCGCGGCTATCCGGAAATTCAATCGCCGGTTTCAGTGGATGGAGCGGGCGGCCGCCGCAAAAGGGTGCCTTTTTGAAGATTTAGAACGTGCTGAGATGGAAAGGTTGTGGAAACAGGCCAAGGAATCGGGATTGTAGGCAACTGCATAAAAGCCGCATTTTCAGCGGGGCAGGGAGGAGGATAGATGGCTGATCAGGAGAAACAGGATCTGGAAGGGTACAAAAAGAAAATTTTACCGGTCAACAAGGGCCGCCTGACACTGTTGAGAGACCTCTATTTCATGGGAACCACCCAGCGGGGCTACGAGGTTGAATACGATGTCAAATATGAAGAGGGGTGTTCACCGACAGAGACCTTGCTATTGAGCATTGCCGGGTGCCTTTCCATCGATGTGGTGCATATCCTTCGTAAAATGAGATGTGACGTTGATTCCTACGACGTGGCCGTTGAAGGGACACGGAAGGAAACACCCCCCCAGTATTATACGTCGGTGACGATTATGATCCAGATATCAGGCAGGGGGATTACCCCCCAAAAAATGGACCGTGCCATTTCTCTGTCCCGAGAGACCTATTGTTCGGTTTATCATTCCCTGAGAAAAGACATGACCGTGGATGTTACCTATCAAATTAAGACGCCGGAAGATTGATGGCCGGGCGTTGAAATCTATCGGTTATGCTGGCGCTGCCTCTCATCGGCCATGGAAACAAACAGGCGATGGGTTCGAAAGACGACCTCCGGCATATCGGGAGGTGCAAAAAAACGGGCATCATCGGCGTCGTCTCCTGCCACCAGCTTGCCCGTGAAAGACAGGACCTGGTACCCCACCATCAACAGCGTATCATAGATACCGCTATTCCCTTTCATCACGCCGAGAAGCCTGTCAATCCGTCCGGTCAGGCCGGTTTCCTCGCGTAACTCCCGCAGTGCGGATTCATCCGGCTCTTCACCCATTTCAATATATCCACCCGGCAGGCACCAGCCGCCTTTTTCAGGCTCCACGCTTCGTTTGACCAGTAAAATTCTGCCGTTGTCATCGCGGACCACCAGGCAGGAGGCCGGGACCGGGTTTTCATAGATGGGTTGTTGGCATGTTTTGCAGAAGAGACGGTTTCGCCCCTCCAGGTAGATGCGGCTTATTCTGCTGCCGCAAAAATGGCAAAAGCGTTTTTCCAGCATGGGGTTCCTTTTCTTTGTAATCGGCCGGGGGACGGCAGGGCCGGTCGTGTCCGATCCCCGGGATGTTTATCTATATCGGTGATTATCCGCGTCTGTCAAGCTCCCGGACTGAATTAGAATTCATTGTCATTAATCAGTCGCGATGGGCGAGTTATTTTCGGATCAGTGCTGAAACAAAGGGTGTGAAAATATATCGTGACAGCTGTATTTTTTGGATATTGTCATAAATAATTATGGTTTTTGAAAGAGAGCGGAAACGGGTGATACATTTTTTTCTTGACGGAAAACCCGGATCAGGATAATGAATGACTGTTCATTTATAATAGTTGAATATAAAGAATCGAGTCTCAATATATCGGACCAGAATATACCGGATCAGAATATGGGTCGTACGGCAAACCAATCCAATGATAAATATCGTCGCATTCTTGATGCGGCAGGGGCGGTTTTCTCCCGTCGCGGGTTTTATCAGGCCACAGTTTCCGAAATTGCCCGTGCAGCCGGTGTGGCCGATGGAACCATCTACCTCTATTTTAAGAGTAAGGACGATATTCTCGTCCAGTTTTTTCATTTTAAAACAAAACAGGTCTTCACCCGCTTCCGGGAGGAGGTAGACCGGGGGGACGGGGCCGTTGATAAGCTCAAAAGGCTGATCCGGCATCATCTGGCGGCGTTTCAGGCGGACCGGCATATGGCCATCGTCTACCAGGCTGAAACCCGCAGGTACAGCCGGCTGGTTCAAGATCAGATCCGGGAGATGGCCTCGTTGTATTTTGAGCTGCTGGCTGAAATTGTCGAACAGGGTCAGCAGGAAGGGGTCATTCGAAAAGATTTGTATCTGGGGCTGGTCAAACGGTTTTTACTGGGGGCGGTAGAAGAAGTAATCAGTACCTGGCTGATGTCCGGTGGAAAATACGATCTGGTAACCATGGCGGACCCGCTGGCCGATCTGATTTTGAGGGGAATCGGTACGCCTGGCGTAACAGTAGATTCATAATGATAGAATAATATAAGGGGGCACATATCATGGCACAAGTCATTGCAGACAAAAGGGACGTCGACTTTGTTTTACACGAACAGCTGAACGTGGGCATGCTCGCCGAGCATGACCGGTTTGCCGATTTCAACAGCAAAACCATCGATCTTGTTATTAAGGAAGCCCGAAACCTGGCGATCAAGGAGATTTTACCGACCCAGGCGATTGGCGACGCCGAAGGTGTGAAATTTGACAACGGCAAGGTCACCGTTCCCAGGGAATTCCATCGGGCCTGGAAGCTGCTGAAAGAGGGCGAATGGCTGGCCATGACCGAAGACCCCGAATGGGGCGGACAGGGGATGCCGGCTTCTGTATCACTGGCCGCCGGGGATTACCTGATCGGCGCCAATTTTGCGTTCATGATGTATGGGGGGCTCACCCATGGCGCCGGCCTGCTGGTGCAGGCGTTCGGCAGTGATGAGCAGAAGAAATTATTTCTCAAGAAGATGTTTACCGGCCAGTGGACCGGCACCATGCTTCTGACCGAGCCCGAAGCCGGATCCGATGTCGGCGCACTGACGACCACAGCCGTGAAAAACGACGATGGAACGTATTCGATCAGCGGCAGCAAGATTTTTATCTCCTCCGGCGAGCACGACCTGGCTGAAAATATCATTCATCCGGTACTGGCCCGGATCGAAGGGGCACCAGCCGGTACTCGGGGTATCTCGCTGTTCCTGGTGCCCAAGTTCCGGGTGAACCCGGATGGAAGCCTGGGGGAGTTCAACGACGTGGTCTGCACGGGTGTGGAAAAAAAGATGGGCATTCACGGCAATGCCACCTGTTCGCTGACGCTGGGCGGAAAAGGGGCCTGCCGGGGCCTGCTGCTGGGCGAGGAGAACAAGGGGATGCGCAGTATGTTTGTGATGATGAACGCCGCCCGGTTGCTGGTAGGATTACAGGGGTTTACCGGAGCCAGTAATTCGTATATAAATGCGGTCAATTATGCCAGGGAGCGGATCCAGGGGCGGCACCTGCTGCGCATGATGGAAAAAAATTCACCGTCGGTTCCCATTATCCAGCATCCCAATGTCCGGCGCATGCTTCTGACCATGAAAGCCTACGTTGAGGGGATGCGGAGCCTTCTCTATTATGTCGGTTTTCTAGAAGATTTAAAAGAAGTGGCCACGGATCCGGATGAACGCGAGAAATACCAGGGGATGATCGATTTTCTGATTCCCATCTGCAAAGGATATGTGACGGATCGTGCTTTTGATGTCTGCAGCCTGGGCGTGCAGGTATACGGCGGCTATGGCTACATCAGGGACTATCCACAGGAACAATTGCTGCGGGACTGCCGGATTACGATGATTTACGAAGGGACCAACGGCATCCAGGCCATGGATCTGCTCGGCCGCAAGCTCGGTATGAATAAGGGGAAACCGGTCATGGATCTGCTGGGGGAAATGCAGAAAACCATCGCCTTGGCCAAGAATCAGGATGCGGTTCGGGCCGCAGCCGAAAAACTGGAAACCACGGTCAACAAGCTGGGGGAAGTCGGTATGCATATCGGGGCCGAGGCCATGTCACCGGCCGTACTCAATGCATTTTCTCTGGCCGGCCCCTTTCTGGATGTCACCGGCGATGTGGTTATGGCCTGGATGCTGGTGTGGCGGGCATCCATTGCCGCTGAAAAACTCGAGCAGGGAGCCAGGAAAAAAGATGTGGCTTTTTACGAGGGCCAGATCAAATCCGCAGCGTTCTTTGTATTCAATATGCTGCCTGTCACCCTGGGTAAAATGGAAACGATTTTAATCGGAAATGATGCGGTGACAACCATCTCCGAGGATAGTTTCGGGGGGAAATAATATGAAAAACGGCGGGTGGATATTCTCTTATTACTTGCCTATACTGTTTTTTATCTGCTAAAGAGCGGTTAATTGTTTTCATTTTTTGTCATCGGGCTGCCTGATGCAGGTATGAAGCCGGGCAGCATTTATGCGGAAAAGAGGTAAAATGAATCCAGATTTTGTTTCACCGGCCGATGCATCTGTTTTCGGTATCCCCGTGGTTATCTTCACTGTGCTGATACCCGTTCTGGGTATGGCAGCCTTTACATTTATTATGGCCAAACGCATGGCACCTCTGGTTCGGTCAGCTTCCGACCCCCGTTTGGACAGGATCCCCGACCGATTGTTCGGGATGGTTAAATATGCGATCGGCCAGTGGCGCCACCCGCGGTACCTGCTGGCCGGGGTATTGCATATCATCATTTTTGCCGGTTTCATGATCCTTTCCCTGAGGTCCCTGACCCTGGTGCTTTTGGGCATCTCTTCGGATTTTGTATTGCCGGGGCTGGGCGGGATCGGTGGTGATATTTACGGTGTTCTGAAAGATATTGCCGGAACCCTGGTTCTGGTGGCCGTGATCGTTGCCATGATCCGGCGGGGAATTTTCAAGCCCGAACGGTACACCGTCCCCAGACAATACGGCAAAGATCACACCTGGGAAGCCATTCTGGTACTGGCGCTGATCAGCACACTGATGCTCTGCGATATGGTGTTTGAAGGTACCGGAGACGCCGGTGGCCTGCATGCCGGGGGATTTGTCTTTCCCCTGACCGGCCACTGGATTGCAAGCCGGATCTTTGCCGGTGCATCGATGGCCACGTTGCAGAATATTCATCTGGCCAGTTACTTTATTCATGACGTGGTCTTCTTCTGCTTTCTCTGTTTTCTACCCCTGGGCAAGCATTTCCATGTGATCACATCCCTGCCCAATGTTTTTTTCAGGAAACTGCGCAGCGGATCGGTCAAACCGGTGAAATGGGGCGTGGATGCCGATGCCCTGGATGACCTCGAGTCGTTTGGTGTTAAAAAATTTGAGGATTTCACCTGGAAACATATCCTTGATTTTTATACCTGTGCCGATTGCGGCCGTTGTTCGGATCAGTGTCCGGCCAATGCTGCGGGCCGCCCCTTATCTCCCCGGTTTATTTCCGTGAAATCTCGCGATTACGCGTTTAAGCATTACCCGATCAAGGGCGATATCTGTCCCAGCGATGCCCCCCTGGTTGGCAATATATTCACGGAAGACGAAATCTGGTCCTGTACGACCTGCGGCGCCTGCGAGGCGGAATGTCCGCTGTTTATCGAATATATCGACAAAATTGTCGATCTGCGTCGTGGGATGGTGGATGACGGGATGGTACCCCAATCTCTTCAAAAGCCGTTGCGGGCCCTTGAAAAACGCGGCAATCCCTGGGGCAAGATGGAACGAAAGCGGATCGACTGGATCAAAGACAAAGAATTTGCGGCCGGGTGTGAGGTAAAGGTACTCGACAGGAAGAAAACGGCCGAAACGCTCTATTTTGTGGACTCCATCACATCTTTTGACGACCGGATGCAGGCAATTGCCCAGGCATCTGCCCGGGTACTTTCCGCCGCGGGTATCGATTTCGGTATTCTGGGTAAACTGGAAAAAGACAGTGGTAACGAGGTGCGCAGGTTCGGCGAGGAAATGCTCTTTCTTGAGTTACGGGATCAAAACACCGAGGCGATCTTAAAGAGCGGCGTTCAGCGTATCGTCACTGCCGATCCCCACGCGTTTAACGCACTGACCAAGGATTACGAGGACCTTCCGCCGGTAGAACATATCAGCCAGGTCATTTTAAAAGCTGCCCGGAGCGGGCAGTTGAATTTCAAGCCGGTGACGGATCCTGGAAAAGTGTATACCTACCATGATCCGTGCTATCTGGGACGGCACAACGGACTGTACGATGATCCCCGGGCGGTTCTGGACGCCATACCGGCCCTGAACCGTATTGATATGGAAAAAAGCCGGGATCGCTCGTTTTGCTGCGGCGGCGGCGGATTGATGCTGTTTTACGAGCCGGAAGAAGATCAGCGTATGGGCGTTCTGAGAGTCCAGATGGCCGAATCTGCCGGCGCGAATGTGATTGTCACCGCCTGTCCGTTCTGTCTGGTAAACATTGAAGATGCCATTAAGGTCAGCGGTCTGGAGGGGAAAATGGAGGCCATTGACCTGGTGGAACTGGTGGACCAGCATATCATAGCGGAGTAGCATATGAGAGATATCGCATAGATACGGTTAAAAAGAATATGAGTATCATTTGATATTTAATGAACCAAGGAGGTGCAGATGGAGATTTTAGTGTGTGTTACCCGGGTGCCGGATACGGCTGAAAATGAGATCGAAGTCAACAGCGACGGTACGGATATCGGGCGGGACGACCTGGTCTACTCGGTGAACGAATGGGACAATTATGCTGTTGAAGAAGCCATCCAGATTCGCGACCGGGTGGGCGGCAGCGTTACCGTCGTTACCGTGGGAGACGACGAATCGGAAGAAATCCTGCGTCGGGAAATGGCCATGGGCGCCGACAGCGGCATTCTGCTGGCTGACGGGGCCTTTGACGGTTCGGACGGTCTGGGGATTGCCCGGATTTTAAAAGCCGAGGTCGACAAGGGCAATTATGACCTGATCCTCACCGGTGCCCAGTCCGAGGGGGGCACGGCCGAAGTGGGCGGCATGCTGGCCGCATTGCTCGATCTACCATTTGCATCACTGGTCAATCAGATTGAAATTGTAGATGAAAAGAAAATAAAAGTCGGCCGGGAAATTGAAGGTGGTAATATCGAGGTCAGCGAAATCGATCTGCCCTGTGTTCTTTCGGTCCAGACGGGTATCAATGAGCCGCGGTATGTCGGTATTCGCGGCATTCGAAAAGTGGCATCCCTGGACATTCCCACCCACGGGGCGGCTGATCTTGGCGTGGACCCAGCCACGGTGGGGGCGGATGGCGCCAGGGTCAAACGGATGGATTATTTTATACCGGATTTGGGCGAGGGGGCTGAAATGCTCGAAGGTGACACCGAGGAAATCATCTCCAAGTTGATCGAACTGCTCAAAGCCAAGGGAGGGTTGAAATAATGACTGATCAGATTTTTGCATATATTACCCATAAAAACGGCGTGGCCGATGATTCGGCCCTGGAATTATCCGTGGCGGCCGGTAAAATCAACGCCGATGCCGCCGTTACGGCCATTGTGGCCGGGGCCGGTGACAGTCTCAGCGCGGTCTGCGACGAAATGGCCAAAGCGTATCCTACCGTCTGGAAACTGGATAACGACGCACTGGCGTATCCAAATGCCGAAGTGATTCGCAACGTTCTGGCATCCATATTGCCTGATAATGCCATGGTGCTGGTTCCCCATGATACCTTCGGCATGGACTTGTCTCCCGGCTTATCCGTTAAAATGAATGCGGCGTTTATTTCCGACGTGGTCGATGTTGAGGGCCTCAGCGACAACACGCTGACCATTGTCCGTCAGGAATACGGTGGCCAGGTAAGTACGCATGTGGCTGCGGATATTTCTTCCGGCGCAGTGATCAATGTCCGGCCGGGCGTGTTTCAGCCGGACGACATTGCCGCGGTTAGTGGTGAAGTGGTAGACAAATCCGACGACATCGAGATTACGGATGCCAAGCGAAGGTTTCTGGAAACGGTGGAAGCCGAAGTCGGCGATGTGGATATCACGAAGTCGGACGTCCTGGTTTCCGTCGGGCGGGGTATCGAAGATGAAGATAACCTTGAAATTGCATTTGACCTGGCCAAGGCCATGGGCGCTGATGTCTCCTGTTCCCGGCCTATTGTGGATGCCAAGTGGATGGAAAAATCCCGCCAGGTGGGCACCTCCGGCCAGACTGTGAAGCCCAAGGTTTACCTGGCGGCGGGGATCAGCGGCTCTTTCCAGCATCTGGGAGGGCTCAAGGGGAATCCCTTTATCATAGCCATCAATAAAAACACGAAAGCGCCGATTTTCCAGGTGGCCGACGTGGGGATCGAAGCCGACATCCTGGATTTTCTTCCGGAATTGACGGAGGCGATCGAGGAACTCTAATACGTAGATATTGAAACAGTATCAGAGCAGCCTCGTTCTCCAGGAGACGGGGCTGTTTTTGTTATACGGGTTCAATTAAAAAAAATTTACGTTACAGCGCAATCAATCAATCGAGGAGGAATTCCATGCAAGCGGACCGTATCTACAACTTTAACCCCGGACCGGCTGCGCTGCCGTTGCCGGTATTGGAAGAGATACAGGAATCGTTTCTTAATTACGCGGGCTCGGGGATGTCGGTGATCGAAATCAGCCACCGGTCCAGTGAATTTGAAGCGATTATTAACGATGCCATCACCCGAATCCGTCGATTGTTATCGCTCGATGATGACTGGCACGTCTTGTTTATCCAGGGCGGCGCCAGTACCCAGTTCTGCATGATCCCGATGAACCTTCTGGGCCGTGGGGACACGGCCGATTATGTGGATACGGGCACGTGGTCGACCAAAGCGATTAAGGAAGCACGGCTGCTCGACAAATCGGTTCGGGTCCCGGCTTCCTCTGAAGATCGGAATTATTGCTATATTCCAAAGAATATTGAATTTGATCCCAATGCTGTTTTTGCCCATATTACAACGAACAATACAATCAAGGGGACCCAGTGGGCCGACATGCCCGATACCGGGGGCGTACCCCTGGTGGCTGACATGTCCTCGGATATTATGAGCCGCCCCGTGGATATGAAAAAATTCGGTCTGGTGTATGCCGGCGCTCAGAAGAATATCGGTCCGGCCGGCGTCTGCCTGGTGCTGATTCACCGGAAAATGCTCGACCGGGTACCGGATGGCCTGCCGTCCATGCTGAAATACACGACCTTTTCCGCTAAAAATTCTCTTTACAATACCCCGCCGAGCTTTGCCATTTATACCGTCCAGCTGGTGCTCAAATGGATTGAAGAGACTGTTGGCGGCCTGGAAAAACTGGAAGCGGTCAACCGGCAGAAGGCGGCCCTGCTATACGACTTTATCGACAATGGGGATTTTTATCGGAGTACGGCCGATGCGGACAGCCGTTCGTTGATGAACGTCACCTTCCGGCTGCCCGACGAATCCATGGAGACGCTATTTGTCGAGCAGGCTCTTGAAAATGGCCTGGGCGGCCTTAAGGGACATCGGTCGGTGGGGGGGTGCCGGGCGTCGATCTACAACCCAACGCCCATGGCAGCGGTGGAAGCCCTGGTTGACTTCATGAAAGACTTTGAGAAAAGGGCCGGATAAGCCGATCAATCCATTTTTTATCGGGCGGGAATTCCTCACCTACTTGACAGTGCTTGTCAGTTTTTATTATTGAATAACGGTATTGAATACCTTGCCTGAGGCCGCATGCGGCCGTTTATTCATCCTGAAACCCAAAAAGGAGGAAACAACACCATGGATAAGATCTTGAGAATTGATGTCGGGGCGGCCGGTGGTCCCAAAATGACGGAAACATCAATGGGCGATTATGCCGGGTTGGGCGGTCGTGCACTGACATCGACTGTCATTGCCGCAGAAGTGCCACCGTGTTGTCATCCCCTGGGGGCGGATAATAAGCTGGTGATTGCGCCCGGCATGTTAAGCGGGACCAAGGCGGCCATGTCCGGACGGATTTCCGTGGGTTGTAAAAGCCCGTTAACCGGCGGTATCAAGGAAGCTAATTCCGGGGGGCAGGGCGCCCAGGTCCTGGCCCGGCTCGGCTATGCGGCGATTATTTTGGAGGGTGCCCCGGTTGATGATACCCTGTACAAAGTGTTTATCAATAAGGATGGAGCCAAGGTTATTGCAGATAACAGTCTGAAGATGCTTGGCAATTATGATACGGTTGATAAGTTGACGGCCGAATACGGCGATAAAGTCGCCTGCATCACTATCGGTCCGGCCGGTGAGATGAAGCTTCCCGCTGCAACGATTGCGTTTACCGACATGGAAACCCGGCCGACCCGTCACGCCGGCCGTGGCGGGGTGGGTGCGGTCATGGGAAGCAAGGGGATTAAAGCGATTGTACTGGATGATGCCGGTATGAAAATGCGTGAAGCCAGTGATCCCGAAAAATTCAGCGCCGCCAATAAGGCCTGGGTGGCGGGGTTGAAAAAACATCCGGTTACCGGCGAGGGATTGGGTGCTTACGGAACCAACGTGTTGACCAACGTGATCAACGAATCCGGTGGTTATCCGACGCATAATTTCAAAACCGGCCAGTTTGACGGTGCAGCTGATATCAGTGGAGAATCCCTGGCCGAACTGGAAAATACCCGCGGGGGCGAAGGATCTGCCACTCATGGCTGCCATCGAGGTTGCGTGATTCGCTGCTCCGGGACATTTTACGATGCGGATGGTAATTATGTAACCAAGCAGCCCGAATATGAAACGGTATGGGCGCATGGGGGCAATTGCGGTATTAACGATCTGGATGTAATTGCCCGGCTGGATCGGATGGATGATGATTTCGGCCTGGATACGATTGAGATGGGTGCCGCCATCGGTGTGGCCATGGAAGCCGGTGTGGCCGAGTTCGGAGACGGTGAGGCGGCCATCAATCTGCTTGCCGAAGTCGGCAAGGGGACACCCATGGGCCGAATTCTGGGAAGCGGCGCGGCGGCTGTGGGCAAAGCCTACGGCGTGGAGCATGTCCCCGTGGTCAAGGGGCAGGCGATGCCGGCCTACGATCCCCGTGCGATTCAGGGTATCGGTGTAACCTATGCCACCACAACCATGGGGGCTGATCACACGGCCGGTTATGCCATCGCCACCAATATCCTGGGCGTGGGCGGCAATGTGGATCCACTCAAGCCGGAGGGCCAGGCGGAATTGTCCCGGAACCTGCAGATTGCTACGGCAGCCATCGACTCGACGGGAATGTGCCTGTTTATCGCGTTTGCCATTTTAGATCAGCCGGATACCTTCCAGGCCCTGATCGACCTGTTGAACAGTTTTTCCGGGGCGAGTTTAACGGCGGACGATGTGACGGCATTGGGCCAGAAAGTTCTGACGACCGAACGTGAGTTTAATGCGGCCGCCGGATTTACCAAAGCGGATGATCGACTCCCTGAGTATATGAAAAAAGAGCCGTTAGCGCCGCACAATGTGGTCTTTGAGGTACCGGATGAAGAACTCGACCAGGTCTTTAACTGGTAATATTTAGAACGAATATCCTGAATGAATGGTGATATGACAGGTGCTTCAATGACCGTGGGAAATAGCCTTCGTCAGCGAATCGAGATCCGGCAGGGCGATATCACCATGCTATCGGTGGATGCCATCGTCAATGCGGCCAACACCTCCCTTCTCGGGGGTGGGGGCGTGGATGGTGCCATCCACCGGGCAGCCGGCCCGGAACTGCTGGCCGAATGCCGGGCCGTAGGGGGGTGCCCAACCGGTGAAGCCCGCCTGACAAAAGGATACCGGTTACCCGCCACATATGTCATTCACACCGTGGGGCCGGTCTACCGTGGCCGGCCCGAAGATGAACAGCTGCTGGCATCGTGTTACCGACAATGTCTGGCCCTGGCCGCTGCTCACGGTATCAAATCGATCGCCTTTCCGGCTGTCTCGTGTGGTGTATACGGCTATCCTGTTGCGGATGCGTGCCGTATTGCCGTGGATACCACCGTGCAGTTTCTGCGGGAAGATAAATCGATAGAACGGATTATTTTTATCCTTTTTTCCGATAAAACCCGGAAAATATACGAAGAATATCTTACCGGGAAATCGTTTTCCTCTCATCGTTGACAAACAGAAATGATGTGATTATTTTTGTCCTTAAGGATAGTGGACTTTAATTTTTTGTATTTGATTTAATGGCCTGCCTTTGAGATGGCGGGCTGATTTTTTAATTCAGGAGGATTCCATGGTTGAAGTAACCCCGGCGGCAACAGAACAGATAGGCCTTTATTTTAAAGACCGAGACCCCCAGCCCATCCGTATTTTTCTAAATGAGGGCGGGTGAGGCGGACCTTCGTTGGCGATGGCTCTGGATGAGCCGCGCGATAATGATGAGGTTTATGACGTGGATGGATATAAGTACTTGGTTGATAAAGATTTTCTGGAAAAAGCCAAGCCGATCAAGGTAGACTATCAGGTACACGGGTTTAAACTCGACTGTGGCATTAATTTTGGCGCGGGCGGCGGATGCTCTGGATGCGGCAGTGAGAGCAGCGGCTGCGGCTGATCGACATTTTATTGCGGTTTTCGGGCGGGGCATACCTTTTCGGGTATTGCCCCGTTTTTTATCCGGTTGCAGCTGGCGGAGAACAGCCCTTTTGCGGCGGATGGCGGTAGTTGAAAAAGTGCAGTTTCATGTCTATTATCCGTATGGGTATTCATGACGGCACAAGAGGATCTGCATGAAAATAACCATTACCGGCGGCACGGGATTTATCGGGACCTATCTGACCCGGTTTTTTATTGAAAAGGGCCATTTGGTGACCACCATTGGTACCCGTACACGTAAAATTGCGATCCACCCCGCAAGGTATGATCATGTTTTGGCCGACACCCGCCGTTCCGGCAGGTGGCAGGCGTCGGTTGCAAAGGCCGATATGGTGATCAATCTGGCCGGAAAATCGATTTTAAAGCGTTGGAATAAAGCGTATAAAAAAGAGATTTACGACAGCCGAATTTTGACCACCCGTCACCTGGTGGCGGCACTGCCCAGGGAAAAACCGGTCGTCTTGTTCAGCGCGTCTGCGGTTGGATATTACGGCAATCGCGGCGATGATATAATCATCGAAAACGAGGGGCCGTCTGACGATTTTCTGGGTCGGGTCTGCCGGGACTGGGAGAATGAAGCCATGGTTGCAGAACAAAACGGGCACCGGGTGGTACGGATGCGGCTGGGTGTTGTATTCGGTGAAGACGGCGGTGCGTTTCAGCAGATGGCCAAGGTCTTCAGACGATTTGCCGGCGGTCCCGTCGGCACGGGCAGACAATGGTTTCCATGGATACATATTCAGGATGTGGCCGGTGCGATTCACCATATTCTCGGGAAGGCGGACCTCGACGGGGCCTTCAACTTTTGTGTACCCCACCCGCCTCGCAACCGGGATGTGGCCCGGGCGTTCGGTTATGCCTTAAATCGCCCGGCGGGCCTTGCAGCCCCGTCATTCATGCTTCGGCTGGTTCTGGGGGAATTTGCCGAGACGTTGCTGGCCGGTCAGCAGGCAGTGCCGGATCGTCTCATACGAAGCGGCTTTGTATTCCGGTTTCCCGAACTGGACCAGGCCCTGACCGATCTGGTGGCATGATATGTGGAATTTTATTATCCTTTTTTTCATTACGCTGAGTGTGTATATTCTCTTTTTTATTTCAATGCTGTTTCGTAAAACTCAAGACGATTCGACGTCTTCGGGAGGGCACTGCGGCAGCCACCAGTGTCAATGTTCGGGCGGCCAGGTCAACATACAGGAAAAGGTCATTGGGCCGATGACTATTAAAAAGGAGGGGGATGGATGGGTGAACTGATAGAAGCCATTGAAAATAGAAGAAGTATCCGTAAATTTACAGACCAGGATGTATCAGGGAATCTGCTGGATCAAGTTCTGGACGCAGTCAAGTGGGCCCCTTCCTGGGCCAATACCCAATGCTGGGAACTGGTGGTGGTTCGGGATACCGGGATTAAACTGGCCCTTTCGGAAATCGTCAGCCCGAAAAATCCGGCCACGCGGGCTGTGGCCTCGGCGCCGGTTGTTCTGGCCGTTTGCGGGAAACTGAAACAGGCCGGTTTTTACAAAGGCCAGCAGTCAACAAAACATGGTGACTGGTATATGTTTGATCTGGGCATTGCCACCCAGAATATCTGTCTGACCGCCCAGGACCTGGGGCTGGGGACTGTGATCGTGGGGTTGTTCGATCATAACAAGGCCAACCGGCTTCTCGGTGTACCGGAAGGGGTTGATTGTGTCGCACTGGTTCCCCTGGGTTATCCGAATCAGACGCCGAAGATACCCAAAAGAAGGGATGTTGCCGAGTTTACCCATCAGGATACATTTTAAACCTGGACACATCTTGTGACACCTGAAATAATCGTCGCATTTCAACAGCATCTGCAGGCCTGGTACAGGGAAAATATGCGATCGCTACCCTGGCGTCGCAACCGGGACTCATACCGGATCTGGGTGTCCGAGGTGATGCTCCAGCAGACCCAGGTGAATACGGTTATTCCCTACTACAACCGGTTTATGGCCCGTTTTCCCGACGTTGGCGCGCTTTCCATGTCAGCGTTGCAGGATGTGCTGAAATGCTGGGAAGGTCTCGGGTATTATGCCAGGGCTCGGAATCTGCACAAAGCCGCAGCCATCGTAACGCGCCGGTTTGGCGGCCGGGTGCCGGATAACTGGAAAGAATTTACATCACTGCCCGGAGTAGGGCCGTATATCGGCGCGGCGGTTCTGAGTATCGCTCATGGCCGTGTACTGGCCGTGGTGGATGGGAATGTCAAGCGGATACTGGCCCGGGTGTTTGAAGACCCGACACCGGTAAATGGATCAACGGCACACAAATCGTTCAGCCGCCTGGCCGGTACCTTGATCGATCCGGCGTCTCCGGGATGCTATAATCAGGCGTTGATGGAAATGGGCGCCCTGGTGTGCAAGCCGGCCAGTCCCAGATGTGACCAGTGCCCGGTGGTCTTTTTTTGCCGGGCGCATTGCCATGGAACCGTGGAGAAATACCCCAGGCGAAATCAGCGCAAACCGGTTCCCGAAGTACGGGTAGCCGTCGGGGTTATTCGTCGAAACGGAACGGTTTTGATCACTCAACGCAAAGCCGACGGACTTCTCGGCGGGCTGTGGGAGTTTCCGGGCGGAAAAATTAAAAAGGGGGAACGCGCTGAAGCGGCCTGCCTGCGGGAAATCAAAGAAGAGGTCGGCCTGGATATCGTGGTGGACACGTATCTGACAGAGGTCCGGCATGCGTATACGCATTTCAAAGTCGTTTTGGACGTCTTTTTATGCCATTATGTGGACGGGCATGTCCAACTCGGTGGCCCGGTGGATTATCGCTGGATCAAAATGGCGGATATCGATCAATATCCAATTCCCGGGGCCAACCTTAAATTTATATCCAAACTGAAAAATCCGGAGATTCTTAATGGATGAAAACAGTCTCAAATTTGAGCAGGGTCCTATTCGGCCGCCCAACGAGGCCCAGAGTCTGCTGCTTCGGTTCACCCGGAATTGCCCCTGGAACCACTGCCTGTTCTGTCCGGTCTACAAGGGACGTAAATTTTCCCTGCGAACGGTTGAAGAGATAAAAGACGATATCGATACCGCCAGGGAAATAGTGGATGATATCGAGGCACTGTCCAAAAAACTGGGGGGCGATGGCCGGGTCGATGGAAAGGTCATGACCCATATCCTGCACCGGTCACAGTACAGCACCAGCTATCGCAGCGTGGCGGTCTGGATGCATTATGGCACCGACGCGTGTTTTCTTCAGGATGCCGATAATCTCATCATGAAAACTGATCATCTGGTGGAAGTACTGACGTATTTAAAACAAAGACTCCCCCGGATCAGCCGGGTGACGACGTATACCCGTTCCCGGACGGTGAGCAAGAAATCGGTTGAGTCCCTTCACCGGATCCGTAAAGCCGGTCTGGACCGGATCCATATCGGCCTGGAGACCGGTTACGACCCCCTGCTGAAGCTGGTTAAAAAGGGTGTTACAGCCGACGGGCATATCGATGCCGGGCATCGTGTGCTCGGCGCGGGCATGGAATTGTCCGAATACGTCATGCCGGGGCTCGGCGGCCAGGAGATGTGGAAAGAACATGCCGAGGAAACGGCCCGGGTGTTAAACGAAATCAACCCGAATTTTATCCGCCTGCGGAGCCTGCGGGTGCCGAAACGGGTACCATTATACGAAAAACTGGAAGCCGGAACATTCACCATGCAGACTGATGATATGCTGGCCGAAGAGCTGCGGGTTTTTATCTCTTCTCTGGATGGCATTACCAGCACGATCACCAGCGACCACATGATGAATCTGCTGGAAGAGGTATCGGGTAATCTTCCCCGAGATAAGGAAAAGATGCTCGCGGTCATCGAAGACTACCAGGCACTTTCCGATATCGACCGGCTCGTTTACCGCACCGGTCGACGCGGCGGCACCTATCGGTCGCTCCGGGATTTGAAACGCGATCCGACTACATACCGGAAAATTAGAAATCTGATTGAGCAGGTTCAAACGGAAAAAGGCATGGACGGGGTTGAAAATTTCATTGCCGAAATGGTGGATCGGTATATATAGACCGGAAATATGTCGGCGGATCTGCACCAGTAAATTGCTGATTTTACGTATTCGAGTGTTCTTGCCGTCAGGCCTGCGGAAAGTGGTAATTCGTGAAAAGCCGGATCGGTAGCAGGAAAAACGGTTGGAAGGTCTACCGGATCTTATATTCCCTTATTTGGGGGGATTTTCCGTCGATTTTTAATATCGTGTCGTTCTTGATTATTTTCCAGCGATCCGGATCCAGGCCGTCAAGCTCGACCGGCTCAGAGGCGATGACTATGCCCCTGGGAAAAACGCAGGTGTACAGGGTATAGTAGTCGGGATGTTTTTTAAACCTGCGGATAACAAACAATTCCCTGCCGTTGGACAGAAAGCAGTTGACCGCGGTATAATCCACATTTAATTTGGAAATTGCTCGTGCGATCGACGGGGCGTTTACAGGGGGGGGCGAGTTTTTCACTAATTGCGACAGTAGATAGTGGAAGAAATATTCCGAATCGGACCCGTTCGAAGTTAATCTTAATGACGGATCGCGGGAAAGGGAGTCGGCCTGATAAATGGTTCCGTTATGGATAAAGCAGAAGCCGCGGGCGGAAAACGGGTGAACATTTTCTGATGTCACTGGAATTCCGGGGCTGGCTTTGCGAAGATGGCAGATAAAGATCGCGGGCTCTTTTTCGATGGCGGCCAGGGTTTGTATAAACTGATTCGAATCTGCGGCCGATCCCGGATGGCGGGCAAGGATGACCATGGATTTATTTCCCGGATCTGACGCGGCCATTCCCCAGCCGTCTTTATGGCCGGGAAGGATCCCCTTTTTCGGCGGTACTTTTCCAGTTTCGGCCTGCCGGCTGAATGCCAGGACAATGTCTTTCCACTGCTCAATTTCTCCATACATTCCTAACATACGGCACATAGATATAGTCCTTTTAAAAAGCTATGGTTTCGATGGGGGTGCTGGCGTTTGCTGCGCCCAGTTGCAAAATACTTTTCGGTCCTTACGGTCGATATACGTGATACGAAATACGTGGATAGTTCCAGCGGGCTTGCTGTCAACCGAAACGACTTTGGCGTAAATATCGCTGAAGCGATGCGTATCAACATCCGTTAATAATTGCAGCTTGATATCGGTCAGGGCGGGTAATTCACTGGCCAGCATGGCGGTAATATAACTTCCATTCAAAGAGACGGTTTCTCCATTAATGGCGTTGGGACGAACGGCTTTATTTTTAACTACCCAGCATCGAAACGGAAGTGACATCGTCACCAGATTATCCGGGGTAGTCTCATTCAGGGATTGATTGTACGGGGCGCCAATTCGAAAGACGGGGTAACTGGTCACAGGGGTCCGTATTCCCTTCATCATGATGCGGACCGGCGGATCCGTTTGAACAAGATCCCTGACCAGGCCATACGTCGTTTCTCCAATGACGACCTGGCCCCCGGTTGTCTGGGATTCGAGGCGGGAGGCCACATTGACAGTGGCACCGATAATGCTGTATTTCATCCGCGCCTCGGACCCGATATTGCCCATGATCACCGGGCCGGTTTCGATGCCGATTCCCATTTCAAGTGCCGGGGCATCTTTCAAAAGCGTTTCCTGGTTGAAAGCGTGGAGTGCTTTCTGCATGGCAATGGCACAGGCCACTGCACGGGCCGCGTCATCGTCATGCTTTTCCGGTGCCCCGAAAATAGCGAGAATGGCATCTCCGATAAAATCATCAATAGTTCCACCATACGCATGGATTACTTCCGACATCTTGTCGAGATACTGGTTGAGCAGACGAACAAGATCTTCGGGCTTTCTGTTTTCACCCAGCCCGGTAAATCCTCTCAGGTCGGACATGAGGACGGTAACGGTTTCCCGCCGACCGCCGATTTTGCGCCCCTGAGGAGATTCCAGGATTTCGTCAACCACTTTTTTGGGCATATAGCGCCCGAATGTATCCCGGATAAAATCAGCCAGTTTTAGCCGGTCTTCGGAGACCTTCAGAATCGCATCCAGCATTTTAGTGCGAGTTGAAGCGATTTCCCGGATTTCTCCTGGTGTACATGCATCCAGGGAAATGGATCTGCCGCGCGTTTCGTTTTCCATAAAGCGGCGATTAGCCATGGCAATGGTTTCAAGGGGGGTGATGATTATTTTATCAAGGAACCGTCGAAGGGTCAGCATCATAAAGGCAAGGATAATGACGGTCAGGGCCATGATTCGGACCGCGTACCAGAACAGCATGGTCAGGTTATGGCCTTCGGAAAAGTAACGTACCGCCAGAGATCCGATCATCAGTATCGCTTCGATGAACAGAATTCGCCAGAAGATGCCGGAAAGCAATATTCGACGGACACTGGTCTGTTTCCCCTTACTATCGCTGGAAATCCGGCGCACTCTGTCATTTTCTTTCATGATAATTCCGAAATGACCGGTTAATGATAATGAAACGGGTACATGACATCTATCCGGCTTTAAAGCAAGCCGCACTGTGTGTGGCGCTAAGGTGAATCATGTTTGGGGTTTCGCTTGCGCACTGGTACGGATCCGCCTCACGGCAAAGGGTAAAGAACGGGCAATAGTGAGACGAGCCAGGCAAGTCGCGGGGGGATTCCAACAGGGTATTGTGAAACGTACAGGCCGGATCCTGGCAATAGCTTGGCAGGGCGTCCAGCAGGGCCTTGGTATAGGGGTGAGCAGGATGCCTGATTATCTGTCGTGCCGGCCCCTTTTCTACAAGGTTACCATGATAAATGACACCAATTCGGTCACATAAAAAATTTGCCGCCGCCAGGCTGTGGGTAATAAATAAAAAGGTTACCCGCTGTTTTTTTCTTAGATCCGAAAGGATGTTGAAGATCTGGAAGGAATTGGTTGCATCCAGCATGGAAGTCGGCTCATCGGCAACTATGAATTCCGGGTTCAATACGATGGCACGGGCAATCGCCACGCGCTGACGTTGGCCGCCGGACAGCTCATGCGGGTAACGGGAAAAATAGTCTTCGGCCGGTGAAAAACCAACGGTGGTCAGAACCTTCCGGACTTTTTTAATCCGCGTACTTCGACTACTTGTTTTATGGATGATCAAGGGCTCTGATACGGTGTCGAAGATTGTCAGCTGCGGATTCAGGGATTGATAGGGATCCTGAAAAATCATCTGGACTTTTGCACGGAATGCCTTTAAAGCCTGTCCCCGGATGCGGGTCGTGTCGTTTTCGGAAAGATAAATTTTGCCGCCATCCGATTTTTCCAGTTTAACGAGCAATCGGCCCAGGGTGGTCTTTCCGCTGCCACTTCCCCCCACCAGACCAAAAATTTCACCCCGTTCAATATCCAGTGACACCTGGTTTAAGGCGATAACGGGATGAGAGGAGTGACTGCTCCCAAGGGTTCTCTTGGGTCGGTAGATTTTGCTGAGCCGGTCAATTCGGACAACAGGATGCGCGGATCGGTTCATTTGGTTAAGTCCCCTGCGATATTGTTGCAAAATACACGGTGGGAAGATGAAAGTACCATCCATTTCTGGGGAGTCGCCTGGCAATGGTCCGTGATCTGCCGGCAGTGACAGACAAATGGGCACATATCATTCTCTTTGGTGGAACCTAAATGACGGATATTCGCTTTACGTGATTGATGAACAGTCGGCATGTCAAAGGAATGATCAGACAATGTCAGGTTTGACGCCAGCAGCATTCGTGTATACGGATGGGCAGGCGTTTCCAGGATTTCGCTTCTCTGACCGGCCTCGATAATCCGGCCGCCATACATCACAGCAATATCGTGGCAGACATCCGCCACAACTGAAATATCATGGGAAATAAAAATCATTGCAATGGCCATTTCCTGCTGAATTGCCCGAATCACTTTTAATATCTGTCCCTGGACGATGACGTCCAGTGCCGTGGTTGGTTCGTCGGCAATCAATAACAGCGGCTGGCAGATCAGCGCCATGGCAATAATGGCGCGTTGTTTCATTCCCCCACTATATTGATGCGGGTAATCGGCATGGCGGTTTTCCGGGATGCCGACACTTTCAAACAATTGCGCGGTCCTTGCAAGGGCGTCCCTTTTGCTCATTTTCGGATGATGGATCAGAAGTGCTTCCGCCACCTGCTCGTTGATCCGCTGGACAGGGTTTAAGGCGTTCATGGCAGCCTGGAAAATCATGGCGATCTTTTTCCAGCGGATTGCCCGAAGGGATTCGTCGGATAAAGAATAGACATCCCTTCCTTCAAACCGGATCGACCCGGAAAGTACCGAGGCGTTTTCTGGAAGCAGTCGCAGCAGGGACATGCCGATCGTGGTTTTGCCACTTCCGGATTCCCCGACGAATCCGAGCGTTTTTCCCGGTTCCAGGGAAAAGGATACAGAATCAACAGCTTTTATCAGCCTGTCCCGAAGACGATAGCCGATGGATAGATTGGATACATCAAGCAGCGTCATTTTATTCAAGAGCCTTTTCTTTTCTTAAGCGGGGGTCGAGAACTTCATCCATGGCACGTCCCACCATATAAAACGATAGCGTAATCAGGGAAATACAGATACCCGGTGGCAGCAGCCAGTACGGGGCCTGAAACATATGGCCAGTTTTCCATACCCATTGAAGCATCATCCCCCAGCTGACCGTTCCGGGGTCTCCAAACCCAAGAAAGGCAAGGGCGGCTTCGATTAAAATAGCCGAGGTAACCCTGAATGTCATGTATAATAATGCCAGGGGAAGGACATTGGGCATGATGTGTCTGAAGATGATTCGAAAACAGGATGCGCCTGTGACCCTGGCTGCATCAACAAACGGGCGTCGCTTTAATGACAGTGTCTGGGAACGGATAACCCGGGCGACCGCCGGCCAGCGGAAAAGTGCAATCAGCAAGACGATAATCCAGATACTGAGCTGACCGAAAAGCGCAGCCAGTATAAGAATCACCAGCAGGGTGGGCATCACCATGACAACATCCGCCGCGCGCATGAGAATCGTATCCGTGGTGCCGCCGGCATATCCGGCAACCATACCGACAATCGTTCCCACAACGATACTCATAAAAGCCGAAGAGACACCCACGATAAAGGCTATCCGGGCGCCTGTCAGCAACTGGCTGAAAATATCACGGCCGATGAAATCTGTTCCCAGCCAGTGCCGCAGACTGGGGCCGGTTGAGTAGGAAATCAACGGGTCTACCCCGGACATGGGATGATAGATAGGGTCGATCAGCGGCGGAATAAAACTGCCGGCAGCCATGCAGGCGAAACATGCCAGGAGGACAAGACCGATACGGCCCAGTAAATTTTCCCTGTAAACCAGCCATCCCGATTTCAGGCGTTCCAGGAAATGAAACCGACTTGAACGGTAAGCAGAAAATGTGTTTTCAGCCGATGTTACCGGCATATGCTTTGCTCCTTTAATTTAATTTCTAATTCGGTTTTTAAAAAAAGCCCTGTTTTAATATCTGATTCTGGGGTCAAGATACGCGTACATCACATCCACGACCAGGTTGGCCATGAGCACCACACCGGCAATAAGTAAAAAGCAGGCCTGCGCCAGTGGGTAGTCATTACTGCTGACGGCAAAAACCAGCTCCCGGCCGATGCCGGGCCAGGTGAACACTGTTTCCGTCAGTGCCCCGCCGTTAATGGAAAAGGCCAGGCTGAGCCCCACGCTTGTGACCAGGGGCAGGGCGGCATTGGGCGCCGCGTGATGATCACGAATACTTTTTTCGTCCAGGCCCTTGGCTCTGGCCGTTATAATGTAGTCTTCATTCAGCGTGTCGAGCATGCTGCTTCGCATGATGAGCAGATAGCTTCCGTAATGAATGATCATCAGCGTCAATAATGGCAACGCCATATGGTGGAGAACATCCAGAAATTTAATTATGGAGCTGGTGCCGGGGGTGACCCATACTTCAGGGGAAATCATGCCGGAGAGTGGAAACCAGCCGACCCTGTACCCGAAAAACCAGATCATGATCAGGGCGAGCCATGGAAGGAAGAGGGTGTGACAGAACAACGCCACAATCGTCATTACTGAATCGATCTTGGTTTCCCTGTGCCAGGCCGCTATTTTTCCCATAAAGATACCCAGCAGCGCTGATAAGATTACCGACGTTGTAAAGAGGTAGATGGTGTTGGGAAGCCGATCAAGAATAATCTCGGTCACTGGCTGACCGTAATGGAAAGAGATCCCCATAAACCCGGTGAAAACATTTTTCAGGTAGTAGATATATTGAATCCCCAGGGGTTGATTCAGGCCCAGCTGGTCAATTAAATAGGCTGCATCCTCAGGCGTCAGGCTGGGGTCGACCATGCGCGAGACGGGGTCCCCGGGCGCCAGACGGAATAGAATGAACAAGGCCGTGAGAATGATAAAAAAAACAACGATAACACCCACCATCCGGCGAAGAATGTATTTTCTCATGCCCATAAACGGTTATTCCTTCCTTAATCAGCCGTAACCGGTTTAACTTCACAAAACGACCAGATATTCCCGATCCCTTCAAGCATATTTACCCAACCGGTAAATCGTTCGTTACGAACTGCCTCGATCACCGACGGTTTGTACAAGGGCAGGTAGGGAACAGCCGCAATGACCAGTTCCTGCATACGATAGATTAATTTCTGGCGTTCAGTCGGAATCATGGCGGAACGGGAAGCCCTGGCGATTTTATCAAAATCACTGTTGTGGTACCCGCTCATATTCCAGCCGCGGGGCTTGTCATTTTTAGAATAAAAGAATACGCGCACGTAGTCGGGATCAAGGGATAAATTACCGTATCCCAGAATAAACGTGTCAAAATCATGTTCAGTTTTAATTTTATTTAACAAAGCACCGAAAGCCATGGGGCGTGCATAGGCCGGCATCCCCATGGCTCTGAACCATTGCTGGATCATCATGCCGCTCATGGCCCTTAACGGATCGTAATCTGCAGGTGGGGTCAGGATGGTAAACCGATCCATCAGGTTTCCATCGGGCAGGCGAAGCCCCCTGGCCGGGCCGACATTTCCATCACTGTCCACCGGTGGAACGTCCCATGTATACCCAGCTCCGGTAAGGATTTTGTATGCTTTTTTAATTCTGTTCTCCCGGCTTAATCCGTCTCCATACCGGGCAACCGTATCACAGCACCAGAACCGGTTTTCTGCCGGGACGATGGAATACATCGGAACACCCTGGCCTTGGAGAATACGATGGGTGATAAATTTTTTGTCTATTATGGTTGCAAGGGCCTGCCTCAACTTTACATCGTTAAAAGGCGGACGTCGCAGGTTGAAGCCCATAAAATACAAGGCACTTTTTTGGTTAATAAATAGCTGGATATGGGGGTCTTTGCTCAGATCCTTGATATAGCCGGGCTGCAACGGCCACCAGAACATGTCGATGGTGCCTTTTTTAAGTGCAAGGATGGCCACGTCCGATGTGCCGTATATTTTAAAAAGCAGGTCGTTTATGTAAGGACCCAGCACCCGGCCGGCAATTTTAGTGTGAGACCCGAAAAAATAGGGGTTTTTCCTCAGATGAAGATAGGTTCCCTGCCGCCATTCTTTTAATACGAAAGGCCCGCAGCCAAGCGGATGGTAGATGGGGTGGTTGAGCAGTGCCGCCAGGGGCTTTTCCTTTTTTCTGGCGGCCTCGGCAATGGGCTGCCATTGCTTGCGCGGTACGATCGGGGTTGTCAGGGTCCGGGTAGTAAAAATCGCCTGGGGCGATTTAAGATAAAACACCACGGTACGTTTGTCAGGCGTGGCGATTTTTTTTATGAATTTCCAGCGGGAGTAGCGTCGCGGAATCTTAAAAGATTTAATCAGCTGGCCTGTAAAGGCGACATCGTCCGAGGTGACCTCGCTGCCATCAGACCACCTGGCCGGGCGCAGTTTGATGGTGTAGGAAATATTTTCCGGATCGTAGACGGGCTTGTCGGCCGCAAGCCAGGGGACCTGTTCCAGCGTAACCGGATCGCGGGTGTATAACGGCTGGTATATAAGGGACAGGATCTTCCTGGAGTTGCGATCACTGGCCAGCCATACGTGCAGTGTTTTGGGCTCAGCTATCAGGCCGATTCGGAGATAATCAGACGCGTCGAATTGTCGGCAGGAGGCGATGGTAAATGCCAGTAGCAGGCAAAACCCCAACACAGCCCATTGAGGAACCGGTAGATGATGTTCTCCCTGCCTGTTAATCATTTGCACGGGCTCCCTTTTTCATTTCGGCGACTCTTTTTTCCACGAAGTCGATGATATTCTTCTCCAGCTTCACCCCGTTCAGCTTGTTGATACGAGGCACGCCGCCGGGGCTGACGCAATTTATTTCAACCAGCTTATCTCCGATAATATCAATTCCCACAAAAAAAAGGCCATCGGCTTTCAACCGCTTGCGGATCACCCGGCATATGTTCTTTTCTGCCCGGGTAATTTTATGTTTGAATACCCTGGCACCTGCATGAACATTGGCCCGAAACTCCCCTTCAACGGGTTTGCGCTGCATGGCACCTAATATTTTACCGTTAAGTAAAAGGATACGGATATCCCCCTCTTTTCGAACCTCGTCAAGGTATTCCTGGACCATAATCGGCTCACGAAGATGATACGGTTTATAGGCCCGCACGTAGTAATTAATCAGGGAAAGCAGATTTTCCTGGTCTTTGGTGCTAACCTTGATGACACCTTCTCCCCCGAACCGCTGCAGGGGTTTAACGACCATGGCCCCGCCAAAATCATCAATGATCTTTTTTAATCGCACGGGATCCCTGGATACATGCGTGACGGGAATGATCTCCGGAAAGTTCAGCGTATACAGCTTGCCGTTACCCTGCATCTGACCGATGGTGTTGTTGAGCATAAATACCTGGTCGGAAAAAGGGGTTAAAAATTCCATGGCCTGGTATTGCAGCGGGGGGTCTTTTCGCAGGAACAGGGCGTCCAGTTCAGATAGTGATTCAAACGTCTTTTCTTCTTTTTTCAGACAACGGATGGCGGTGCGCCAGTACTGCTTCATCGTCTGGTCGGAATCAACGGAGATATCGTACATCCGTGCCATGACTTTGTTTTTACGGATGTAGATATCATGAGGCTCCAGAAAGTAAACGGTGTGCCCCCGCTGGTTGGATTCATACATCAAATGGCTGGTGGTTTCCCACACGGGGTCAATATCCTCCAGCCGGTCCATCATGAATGCAATTTTCATTGTAAAGCCCTTTTTTAGAATATACAAAGGTAAAATACTGCCCGTCACTTCTTTTCTGTGATCGGGCCGTATTCGAGTTTGCTCGTTTTTTCATCCAGGATTCTCAATCTTCGGGCCAGTACCCTGCAGAAATTGAGTGCGATTTTCGGATATTCATCAATAATGTCTAAAAGCTCTTGTTTATGCAACGTTAAAAAACGTGAATCTTTTTCCGCCCGGATGCTGGCACTGCGTGAACGGCCGTCTTCCAGCAGGGCCATTTCACCAAAATAATCATTGGAATGAATCCGGGCCAGCTCAATCTCCTGATCGGTCCCCAGATTTTTAATCACCGACGTTTCCCCCTCAATGACCAGATATAAAACCTGGCTCATTTCTCCTTCGCGGATCACAATATCGCCCTTGGAAAAATCCTGTTCTTCGGCAATGGCGGCAACGGCGGCCAGTTCACTGACGCTGAGGTCTTTTAAAATTTCAACCTTTCTTAATTGAAATATTTTATCCGGCAAGGTCAGCATATCGTTCATCTTCATTTCCCCGATAATTGAGTCTATAACGTTTAGAGCGGCATTTTTTTCGGAAACAGAATCTTCCCCTGGCTGGATCATCGAGACCCGTGTTTCCCTGTTGATATTCCCGGATGACAATTTATTGCTTATATAATAGATCAGGGCCAGCGATAGCCAGTCTCTTTTTTCTGAAAAATGGGCGGCAAGGGCTTCCGGCTGGTCTGGAAATACGGGCAGGTCGAAATACTTTCGGCCGACTGACATCTGCTGGCCGGGGCTCATATCTTCCAGGAGTGGAATGAAAACCCGGGTCAGTGACTTTTCAAGTAGATTGTCAAGTGCTTCAACGCTATTTCCTTTCTGGTGAGCATCGAATGAATAGATTCCCCGGTAAATTAACTTCATCCGGCCGCTGGTGTCCATAATCGAAAGGATTCTCAGGATGTTATTGATTCGAAGATCTTTTTTTTCGTTCAGGTGCTGGACGAGAAGATCTCGGATCGGGCTGGCAGGAAACCGTGAAACAGCCAGGGACTCTGCCAGATGGGTATAACATTTTTCGATTTGACGATTTGCATATTGAACGGTATCAATATCCTTTATTTCCATTTTTTCAATCAGGCTGAAAAGCCCTTCGCGAATCCGGCGTTTGGGCGTACTTAAAAGTTTTACAAGCAGCTGGCTGTTCTGGTAATCGGCATTAATTATTTTTTCCTTGGCCTTTTTGACGACCAAATCAGAATGATCCCCCAAAAGAATCACAAACCGGCGCAGGGAAGCGTCATCGTTGATGTCAAATGCATCCATTGCGTTTAATCGTACGGATTCGTCTGGATGGGTTAAAAAGGGGCGCACCAGCCGGTTCAGATCCGGGGCTTTCAGGCGGCGGAGTCCGATTAATAATTCGGCGATTATGGCGGCATCTTTTTCAACGCTCAGTATCTCTTTCAACCACGCAATATAGGCATCCTGCCGGGTCCGGCCTGCCGCCACGACACCGGCTTTTCGTTCCGCCGGATCTTTCGATTCAAGCCATTTATGAATCGTTTCCTGGTATTTTTCCGGATGCAGATCGAACAGTTCCGCCACGGCATACGCCCTGGTTTCCGGGTGGGGGCTGGTTTCAAACTGGTGCTGAATAAAATCTAAAAAGTCGTTCCGGGATAACCGCCCGGCAGTTCGGACCAGCGCCGTACTCAGTTCCTGCGGCGCGGATACAGATAACCGGTTAAACAGATCCAGCGCTTTTTTGTCCGCAGTTGTCGAAAGCAGGTCCAGCAGGCCGATTCGGGTGGACAGGTCGGCTTCGTTTTCTAATTTTTCCAGAATGAGGGCGTCAAGGTCGGGCAGGCCAAGCGATTGCATGAGGCGTGCATACCAGAGACAATCTTCCCCATGGGAAGAAGCAAAGACATTTTTTAAATGGTCCCGAAGGACCCTGTCCTTGAAAAGTTGTATAATTTCTTTTGATTCAAAAGATTTAAAGTCAAATGTTTTTTGGGAAATGAGGTCGAGGAGGATTCGGGAATAGCGTTTTTTGAGGATAAATGGCGTGATCACCCATACCATGACGAAGGGGAGTGCGATCAGTGATAAATATCTGGGATGAAAAAGGCCGGTGGAGAGCAGGATCAGGCCGGATCCTAAAAACAGGGCGATCCGGACCACGGTTCCTCTCAGGAAAGGCCGGACGATGTTGCGATAGGTTTCAGGAAAAAGACCGGTAAGCACGGCCATGGTCGGTATGTTGATCGTCGAACGGATGATATTGGAAGACATCCGCGCATAAATTGCCGTGAAAGCGTCAAACCGCAGGAAGAAAGCTATGAAAACAAACATATAGTTAAGGGGATGAAACATGAGCGCCACGGGAAGTCCCCAGCGGCCATAAATGCGGCCGACGAACAAAAGGATGACCAGGCTGATGGTGTTTAAAACGCCCCTGAAATATCCGAAGAATTCGATTAATTTTGTTTCAGTGGCAAATTGATCGTTGATTGCAAAATTAAACTGGTAATTCATGATGGGGATCACGACATTGGGGATAAATGTCAGTAGAATCATCAGTATGATTAACGGCGATGTTTTTATCAGGGGAATGATCTTTTTAATTTCACCGGTCATGGAGTTTTTGTTCCTGGGAGACGCTTTGGCGCGGGCAGTGGTGGAAAAAAGCAGCGAGGGAAACCGGCGGCGCATCAAGGTCACGACCAGTGCCCCCAGCAGCGTGATGGCCAGGTAAACCGTCAGCAGGTTATCGATGGTGATGGCCCTGACAATGAACGGGGTGGAAAAGCTGCCGAGAATCTGCCCGGAAATGCCGCCGGCGCTGATCAACGGGAAGAGTCGCTTTGACTGGCGCGTGTTGAAAAGGTCGTTGGCCAGGTTCCAGAACAAGAGGGCGAGCAGTACTTCGTACTGGGACTTCAGCATGAACAATAATGGATAGACCAGGTCATACCCGAGGGGAATGATCACGCGTATGACTGCGACAGAGGCCCCGCAGAACAAAAAGAGGTAGTTGAGCAACCGGGCCCCGGAGAAGCGTCCGATAAATCCGGTGATGACGCCCATGATTAAAAAGGTCGCTACGGCATTGAGCATATTGACGATGGGCAGGTATTCGATGCCATAGCGTTTTAGAAAAGCGGTCTCCGTAAAATTGTTGAGATAAATGCCACAGGTGCGAATGATGAAAAGGAGGGCGGCGGTCCATAAGAACAGGGAGATCTCGTTTTTGTAAATATTGAGCCACCGGCTGAGGTATTTTGTCATCGATTTTATGGTTTTTCAGTTATTGTTTAAAGCGTAGCTACGTTATTGAATTTCCCGGACCAGACGAAAACCAGTGGTCCGGTACCGGACGCTGGGATGGCTGTAGGTCCGGTTGGCGGATCGGCAGGAACGGCCGCTGCCAAACCAGCTGCCCCCTCTGCGGATACGGTTGCCGCCGGACGCGCTGATCAGCGGGTCAACCAGCTCATACGATTGGTACGGATCCAGCCGGTGCCGGTACGGGTCAAATCCGTCCTGGCACCATTCCCAGACATTGCCATGCATGTCATAAACGCCCCACCCATTGGGCGGGTAGCTTTTCACCGGTGCCGGGCGGCCGTCTTTCAGCCCCAATGACCGGACATAATCGACGCACTGGTTGAATTTGTTTGGATTGTTGCTGTACATGGCGCGTGTGCAATCGATGTTTGGCCCCCAGCTGTAGGCGGTGGTAGTGCCGGCTCTTGCCACATATTCCCATTCCGCGTCAGTTGGCAGGCGGTAGGTCCCTTCGTTACGCCGATTCATCTGACCAATGAATTTGACGGCATCATACCAGGACACTTTGACCATCGGCAGCTGCTCCGATATTTTGGGGTCGCTCAGAAAACGGCGCCCCATCACCTCGCGCCATTGTTTGATCGTCACTTCGGTGGACTGGATATAAAAAGGATGGCTGATCCTGACGTGATGCCGGGCTTCCGACGTCCCCCGGCCTTTTTCGCTTTTCGGACTGCCCATGATAAAGGTTCCGGCCGGAATCAGGACAAATTCCATACCCAGCGGGTTGGTATAGGTGGCATCCTGCGCCTGAACAATCGAGCCGATGATCAGGATACAAAAAATCAGCAATGCTTTCTGGCCTGATTTGACAATTGCTGTCGTCATGATCCCCCCTCATGCGTTCGGGTCTGATCCGGTTGATGAAAAAAATGGCGGTATTTCGTGTATGGATACGAAATGCCGATGGCCGCATTAACAAATTTCTGACGGTTGTTTTTTTCTATCGGATAGCGGTTGGTAATTCCCATGCGGGTATCGGCATACCTCAGGGTTGTGGGCTTTTCACAAAGTGGGCGGCCGTTAAAAAAATAGTCAAACCAGTTGAATTGATACGTGACCTGTTTCCCTGTGGCGGGATCGTAATCCATCGCCAGCATCAACTCTTTCTGATACTTTAAAAGGTCCGTCAGTTTTTTGTCGATCCGGATTCCCTCCCGGGTAAGAAATTCGAGCAGGTCGGCGTAGAAATCATCGCGGGCCTCGGCAATGGATAACCAGAGATAGGTCCACAAGTGCCATCCTTTCCGCTTGGGATTGTATGACGAAAGAAATGCCATCATGTCCGGCTGGGAAAGGATTTTGTGAATTTGAGGCATATGCGGATCCTGGTAATAGGCGTCGATCAGCGCCTCTATCCGGTTAAAGGCGGCGTGCGATTTTTTACCCGATTTTAGCATCGACGTCAGCAGATGGTTGTAAAAATGTTTGTACGGCATCTGCCCGGTATCGTTTAAATAGATGGCAACGTGGCGCGTGTAGGCGCCGTTATGCAGGGCCTGGATCATTTCGCCGAAAAGAAAGCAATAGGCCCAGTCCGCGTAGGGCATGGTACGGGTTTCAAAAACGATTTCAACCGTCTCTTTTTCGCAGTTTTTAGCCGGTATCCGCAGGGATTTCATTTTTGTCTTCAGTCCGAACGCCTTCCGCTTCGGCGGCTGGCTCAAGGGCGCGTTGGGTAAAAGGGCCAGCTCGTAAACGCGGATATCATCGTGGATACCGATTTGAAGGAGGGTGCAGATCCCTTCGGTAAACGATTCGCGGGTTTCATTGGGAAGTCCGAGAATCAGCTCGGTATACGTGGGAATCCGGACCTTTCGATAACGTTCCTTGAGGAGTTGATAATTGCGGGTGCCGATCTGCCGGCGATTAACTGCCGCCAGCACATCCTCATTGACGCTCTGCATCGATAAGGTGGTTCCCCACAGCATATCATTGGCATGGAGCCGGCGACTGATTTCAAAGACCGTGTCATTTGAATTTTTCGCAAACTGGATTCGAACCCGTTTGGGGAAGCCGTGTTTTTTTCGCGCCTGAACCAGCAGGTTGGTGATTTCCAGATCCCGCTCGAGGATACCGAAATTACAATCGGTTACATAAAGATCTTCGATTTTCCGGCGGGCGATATAATCGATTTCAGCGGCGATTTTTTTCATATCGTGCCGCCTGATTTTATTTGTGGAACGAACCCCCCAGTCGCAAAAGCTGCACGCGTATGGACAGCCCCGGTTGGTTTCCCAGAGGCCGATTTTATTTTTCCCGCCATCTGAAAGAAACGATTCAAACGCCCCGTCCAGAAACGGGCTTGGTATTGGAAGTGGATCGGTCGGACCGGAAACCACGAGTCCGGGCCCCACCGGGTTTTTGACGGCCTGAAGGTTGTTATTATAGCTGATGCCGGGGATCGGGTCTAGCCGGGGGGGATCTTCGAGATAGGCCAGCAGGAGCTGGTAGAAAGGGAGCTCGCCTTCGCCGTGAACCAGTACATCCACATAGGGGTGCCGGACGAAAAAATCCGCACTGTCATCCGGAACGTGAGGACCGCCGAAAATGACCCGGCAACAGGGATTGTCTTCCTTCACCTGCCTGGCGACGGCCGCCTGCTGGTTATGATTCCAGACATAGCAGGACGCACACAGAATGTCCGGTGCATTGATCTTTTCTGCGGTTGTTTTCACGCCTTCAATTCGGGTCAGGGGTTCGCGCCAGGTATAATTATCTGCAATACGTGCGTCCTTTTGCGCAAAACTGCGCAGCAACCCGTATGCATACGGAACAAATTGAAGTGCGTTAAGGGATAAAAAAGATATCGATTTCATATTAATTCAGTATATTATTTAGCAATTTGGACTCGGCCTTGAACCTGTTTTCATTTTTGCAGCGGTAAGATGCGTAAAGTTGTAACAATGTCGCACCGGTGCGTCAATCCTTACATGTCTCGATTTTCATGCTGACCGGTAACCGGGCGCGGTAAGGAATTGCGGGTCGAATTGACATATCAGCAATAACTGCTTAAGCTCCATTTATATTCGTGATTCCGGCCGGGTGAAAAATATCCGTTTCGCCCGGATCGATTTTAACCGGTTGTTGAGTGACGACATTGACCGAATACATGGCGGCGGACAGGAGGGAGCCTGATGGAGATGCCCGGAAACAGGTCGGGTAAAAATAAACCCGGGGACAGGCCCGGCGACAGTTCAGGACCTGCCTCATTTGAAATCCAACCGATTACACCGTCGGCAGTCGATCCTTCTTTTCCCCCCCTTTCCCCGGCATTGGTGCTGAGAGACCGCCCGGATGCTCCCTTCGTTTTGGGGCCGGGCTTTTCTGTCGGCCGTGTTGATCTGATCAAGGGCCGGGTTGATCTGATCAGAGACCAGGTAAATACCCGGGGGATCAGAGGCGTTTGCCTGGGCGATCTTTTCACGCCGCAACAGATTATTTCGTTTGATAGAAAAATGAGTGGAACAGCGCTGCCCGTTTCCGTGGCAGTCAAAGCACGGTTGACAGGCGGCGAGGATGTGGAAATCGAGGCACCTGGCTCTTTATCCGGCATCCGGCTGGTCGAATGGGTGCAGCCGGAAGGGGAATTCAACCACTTGAGCCGGATTCTGCGTGCCTATTCAAAAGCCGGTATCTGGAACCATCTTATCCTGCCGGTGAAAACCGATACGGAGCTGGACGAATCGTTGATACGCTTTGCCGGTGCCAATCCGAATATTGTCCATTCCTGGCAGGTCGAAGATTCGAATTCCCGGCCGGTTTCCTCGCCTGCCTTAAAAACCGGGTCTGCGAAGCAGAATGACCCGGCGATGACGGCTGCTATCGAGTTGAGCCCACTGCCGGGGCAACCCTTCTGGCAGGCGCTGGCTGATCCGGCTGTGCTGCTGATTTATCTGGACCAGTACGGCCTGAAAAAAGTGATACGCTGGCGGGTTCCGGATCAGGGGCAGGGCGTGGTAACAACCGGCGGGGCGCTTTCCTGGCATTTTGTCAGACCGCAGGCACTTTCTGACAGCCGGTTGAATGAAATCTGTCAACTTGTCGGGGCCGGCGGGTCGGTCGATACCAGGTGGGTGCGATACAATCTGGAGCGGGCTTTCTTAATTGCCTATGTCACGGAGATGGGTCTGGTCGTGGCCTGTTCCAGCCTCAAGCATCCCCGGCCGGACTATATTGCCGCTTTGAGCGGGCAGACCGGTATGGATCTCTCCTCGTATCTTGAACGTGGCTACACCTCGGTTCGACCCGAATACCGGGGGTTGGGGATTGCTACCCGGCTGCTGGCGGGATTGACTGAAAGGGCGAAAGACCGGATGATTTTTTCCCTGATCAGCGAAGATAACCTGGCCACCCAGAAGATCGCACTGCGGAATCGTACGCAGAAAGTAACCACCTTTTTCAGCCGGAAAACCGGCAAACAGATGGGGGTCTGGATGCCGGAATCGATGCTGGATCGTCATTTCAGGAAAAACGCATGAGCTATCGTATCAGTGTCGTATCGGTCATGGGGCGTGATTACCACCCGACCCGGCGATTGATGGAAGCCGCCCAGCAGCGGGGGCATGTCGTCGATATTCTTGATCCGTATCGCCTCTGGCCCGGGTTTCGTGCGGGAGACGCGGTTTTTTCAGGGGAAGAAGCGGCCGGATTTCTCGATACCGGGCTTCCCGATGCCGTGCTCCCCCGTCAGGGAGCCGATATCGGATCGTCCTGCCTGGCGCTGGCATACCAGTTTAAATTGATGGGCATCCCGGTGATCAATGATTTTGATGCGATCCGCCTGAGTCGTCACCAGTTTTATACCCTCCAGGCGTTGTCATCGGCACAGGTTCCCTTTCCTGATTCCGTCTTTATCAATTCCGCCGACGGTTTTTTCCCTGCGGTCAGGGACCTGGGGGGGTATCCGGTGGTGATCAAGCAGGTCAGCAACCGGCAGGGGAGCGGGGTATTCAAGGTGGATTCCGCTGACACGGCCCGGTCAATCCTCGCCGAAAATCTGGGAGAACCACAAAAAGAACGGCAGGGGCTGTTGATCCAGCGCTATCTGTCCACCGAAGGGCGTTCGGACGTGCGTGTCCTGGTTGTCGGAGATCGGGTGGTCGGTGCGCAGGTTCTGGTGCCCCGGCCGGGAGACTTCAGGGCCAATTTTCATCTGGGCGGCCAGAGCCGGCAGTTTGAACTGACGCCGGCCATCGAAGAGCTGTCCATTCGGGCGGCCCGGGCGGTCGGTCTCGATATTGCCGGTATCGACCTGATGATGGCAGAGGGCGAGATGCCCCGGGTGGTCGAGGTGAACTATGCGCCGGGCTTCCAGGGTCTTGAAGCAGCCACGGGGCAGGATATTGCCGGGGAGATTGTCGATTACGTCCTGCGCCGGGCGGCGGGACAGGGATGACTGTCTCGATTAAAGTGAGGGCGGCACCTTTTCAAAACGATTCTGATCCAGTTCCGGAGACCGATCCATGCAGATATCCAATATAGCCATTGTTGAAAAAGACGACCGGATTCGATTGAGCGCCCGTGTTCTATGGGAAGACTGTGATCAACCTGAAAGGGAAGTGTATATCGAAACCGAAAAATCCTGGGGGGATGGTCTGACGTTAAATTCGGATGCTTTTTTAGTGGGATGCCTGGTTCCCGCCATGCATTTCGGCGAAAGGCGTCTGGCCCTGGAAGGGGCGGTTTGCCCCTACCTGAAAGAGGGGATCGACACGGTGATGACGCTGGTGCAGGGGTGGTCAAACGGCCGCTTGAAACCGCTCCATATCGAAGCACCCGTGCAGCCCCGGATTCTGCCGGCTGTCTCCGGCCATACCCATGCCGCCATGGTCCTGTCGGGGGGGATCGATTCTCTGGCCACGTTGCGGCTGAACCGGCGGCATTATCCGGTAGATCACCCCGGCGCGATCCGGGACGGTTTCATTATTCACGGGTTTGATATCGGCGGCGTTGTGGAAAGGGGCATGAAATACCACGTCTTTGACCGGGCCCGGCAGGCCCTTTCGGCGGTGGCCGAAGATGCCGGTATCTCCCTGATCCCGGTGTATACCAATATCCGGCATTTATGCGATGACCGGGCGCTCTGGCTGGATTATTTTTTCGGGTCGGTTCTGGCTGCCGTGGGGCATGCGTTTTCATCCCGGATCAATCTGCTCTACCTGGCCTCCTCATTTGATCTGCCCAATCTGGTGCCATGTGGCTCTCACCCGCTGCTGGATCCGGAATTTTCCAGTTACCACCTTCGCATCCGGCATTCCCACGTGGAGCTGTCACGGATGGACAAGCTCCGGGTGGTATCCGGATGGGAAGCCGCCTTTCAAAACTTCCGGGTATGCCTGGCCAATGTCCCGGATCGTCAAAATTGCGGGAAATGCGAAAAATGCGTCCGTACCATGCTGGGGCTGGCAGGCCTGGGTATCCTCGATAAAACCCGGGCCTTTATTGAAGATGACGTCACCGCCGATATGCTGGAACCCTTTGAAATTACCATTCGGCACCGTCCCCCCTTTTATCGGGAACTGCTGGCACCTCTGAAGCGCCAGGGCAGGGATGATCTGGTCTCCGCAATTGAAAAAAAACTCTCCGGAAAGCCACCTCTTTAACGAGAACCACCGCCGCTGCATTGCCGCATGCTATCGATAGAGAGCTATGAAAAAAAGTTCCCATTGGGAAATAAATTAACCAGGTTTTGGGCGCTTTTTTCATAATCCGGATAGATGGAAGGCTGTCGACATCCCGTATTTCATTGATATCCGGATGCTTACCATCTGTTGGGTTTGTGGCATACGTTTTGCTTTAATTCTAAAAATATTACGTGTGAATCTAATGAGAAAAATGAAAACATATTGGAGCTGACATGATTATCAAAGCACAAAACTGCGAGTTAGAGGTAGATAGAGATAAAGAAGTATATGTCGGCAGCGCGGTAAACGGCCAGACATTCAGAGACTGGAAAGATCTTGATCAACACGTCAGGGCCCAGCTGGAAGAGATTGAACTGCAGGCTGTCAACTTGATCCAGCAATCTGAACGAATTATCGCCGCTGTAAGCAATTAACCCTGTCTATCGACCGTACACCAGTAGCACTGAATACCATCGTATCGTATAAAATATTTTCCATGGTATTTTCGATCGTTTCTCGTTGCTTTTTCACTGTCGAATTTAAACGGGAGGTGGCGCTATGGATAAAGACAAGGTCGGCAACATCGGTATCCGGTTATTGATTAAAACCGCAAAAAAGAAATTCAGGGTTCCTGAAAACCTGAACCATTACTCTGCAAGGGATTTCAAACGCGCGGAAAAAAAGTTTCTGAAAGCATGTGTGCTGGGCGGCAGGTGTTAATCTGTCAATTTATGGACAATCTTCGATAGCAGCCTGGCTCGCCGTTTCAACCCGACCCGCACGTATTGATCTCCAGTTGCGCTTGTGCGCATCGGTATCCTTCCCGGATAAACCGGCGGGCCTCTCTTTTCTAAAAATTCATCAATCAATAAAAACCGGGCTTGCGGGTGGATGCGACGATCCGGGTGTGTGGGTTGCCAGCTCCTTTCTTCGAAGAATCACCCCGCAGATGACGATGCCAGTTCATCTCTCGCCGGGAGATCGTATCGATGAAGTAATCGATCTTGCGAATCTTGCGAAATGCCGTATACCCTTCATCGATAAAATCCATGATTTCGCCGATATTTAAAAACTGCGATGCAATACGGACACTTTTTAAGGAGATAGCGACCAGCCACTTCTGGCTCAGTCGATAAAAAGATCGGGTGGCATCGACGGTCAGATTGATCTGATGCACCCGCTGGTCGTCATTATCCAGGCTGCGATAAATCGCCTGGTACTGATCAGGGGTCAACCGCGGGCCGACATGGCTTTCGATCATTTTTTCCACCATCTGGTTATCCAGATGCTCGGATAACTCATGGAGCTCGATGACCTGGGCCATTGCCGCTGTCATGGGCTGGTAAATTTTTCCTTCCAGCGCCTGGTGGAGACGTTTCATGCTGGTGTTCCTGAAAGAAAAGTCTTCGGGGGCATAAAGGCGGTTGAAAAAAAAGTTGCCAAGGGCGGCATACTGGGGATCGGCCCTTAAATCGGCATAGGTCTCGTTCAGCCGGTTGGCCTGAAACTGCTGGAGGCCGCGTTTTAAATCAGGAAAATTCGGAGAGGATTGTCGTTTTTTTGTACCCATTGATCTCCAGGGCGAAGATCCGGCATTGACGATGCCGGCTCGACGTCTCCTGCCATTTTGTTTTTGACCGATGCCCGTCTATCTGCTATGCGTCACCCACTTTGATTTGTCAATACCATCGCATGATGATTTGTTTACTATCTGCGATTTACATTAAAATAGATTGAAAGCGGGTCGTGTGAAAAAGATTATTCTATTTATCGTTATCGGTATCGCCCTGGGCGGTGTGGGTGCGTATGGCGTATTGCGTTATGTGGCCGGTCAGCGGGTAGATGAGGAAATTGCCGGGTTTGTGAAGGAAACGCCGGCGCTTGAAAAGATTGATTACAATAACGTCAGGGTGGGGATCATCCGATCAAGCGTTCATCTGGAAAAAATTCATATCAAGCTGACCGAATATGCCCAGCCGGTTATCATTGACGAGATTGACCTCGCGGTTCCCGAGCGGGGAGATTCGATACCACTGAGGGCGCGGATTGATATTCGGGGCTTTCACCTGGGCACGGATCACAGAATCCTGGGTGAGCTGGGCACTATGCTTCAGGAAATGGGATACCGGAAAGTATCGGGAACGGTTACGCTGAGCTATCTGTATGACCCGGCCGCTAAGCGGCTCGATATAAATAAAGTGATATTGCAGGCGGATGATATGGGGACGCTTCAATTTGATCTCGATGTTACCAACCTGGACCTTCCGGGCCTGATTGCACGGGGCGGGCAGACAGATGTTGCCTCATTACTTCTCGCGTTGCCGGCGGTGGGGATAGGTCCGGGACGGCTCACCTATCGGGACGATTCCCTGGTCCAGCGGATAACACGTCTGGACGACAAACGTTCCGGTCAGAAACAGCTGGATATCTGGCGCCGTTCTTTGACCCGGCTGGCACAAAGGCTGGAAGGCGGAAAAAAAGAGCGGAGTCGGCATGCCGTTCTCATCCTGCGGGAATTTATCGAGCATCCCGAATCCATCAGCGTGACCCTGGACCCGCCAAAGGCCGTGCCGCTGTTGCGGTTTTTATGGATCAAGAAGCCGGTTGATCTGGTTGAATTGCTGAATATGAAGATAAGTATTTAGGCAGGTTGAATCTGTCCGGGTTATATTCCCCGTCACTTGCGGCGCGAAAGACCGGGGAAATCTTTGAGGCAATACCACCCGCGTGCGACAGGGGTATTTACTGCTTTTTCAGTGGTTTGCTGAAATCGCAGCGTTCCTTGTTGACCATCATGTCCGACGGGATTCCCCAGGGGAAAACCCGACAGGTCAGCGGACCGGTTTGATCCCGGTCTCCAAAATTAAAATTGTCACATTGCAGACATTGTGATTCGGCATCTTCTGATTCCCATGGATATTCCATTTTGAACTCCTATATTCCTAAATTGGAATTTGCTTATGACTATCAAATACAGCAAATAACGTGCCATATAACAGGGTCAGGGTGTAAAATTATATAATATGTAAAAATTCAGGAGTGTTGAATAAATTATATACGGCGTATCCATGTGCGTTATCGTCTTGTTACAGGATAGATATATGATAGAAAGTAATTTAAATTACAATTAATCGATACGTATCATCTTTTTTCCCTGCTGGCCGCTATTGGCTATTGTGGCCGAAGGGGCCGCGATAGGCGCGGTACGAGCTGTTAAACAGCGAATCATTTTCAGTTTTGAAAGGTATCAGATGACACAGGGTGTGGTTAAACGGACGATTATGTGGGGTGATCTGGATGCATTGGGGATCGTATTTTATCCCCGGTACTACGAATGGATCGATGCCAGCGGCCATCTTTTTTTCGATCAACTCGGGCTGAATCTGGGAGAGCTCTGGGCCGACAGGGGCATTCAGTTCGGTCTGGGGGAGACGAGCTGCCGGTATCGGCGTCCGGGGCGGTATCATCAGCAGGTGAAAATTATCACCGAAATTGAATTTTTAGGCGATAAAAGCGTGCATCTGTCACATCGGATTTATCGTGTCGAAGATGACGCCCTGTTGGTGGACGGCCTTGAGAAAAGGGTGTGCATGGATGTGTCCGATCCGCTGGATTTGCACGCCTGCAAAATTCCGGTGGATATTTTTGAGGTTCTCAGCCGCGCTGCGAAGGCGTAGTTCCGGTCTAAATACCCGGATGAGGACGCTGTCCTTTAGAGCAAACCGGGGGCTGGCGCTGGTCCTGTTTTGAACGATCCGGTCTATTCGGACAGGTACCGGGTGATCGCCTCGTAAAAGATTTCCACGCCGATATCGAGTACCTTTTCATCCATGTCGAAACGGGGGGAATGGAGCGGATAGTCGATGCCTTTGTCGTGATTGGCGCAACCCAGCCGGATCATGGCACCGGGACGGGCCTGGGTAAAATAGGCGAAATCCTCGGCGCCCATCACCGGCGGGATATAAGAAACATTTTCCTCTCCGACGATTGCCGCCGCTGCCTGGAACATATCTGCAGATACGGTCTTATCATTCAGGCCCGGCGGAACGCCTTCGTGCAGTACAAATGAGGACTGGACGCCAAACGTCTTCTCGAGTCCATCGGCCAGGTCGTTCAGCCGGTCAATCAAACGGGTGCGGACGGTTTTTTTCAGCGACCGTATAGTTCCTTCCAGAACGGCGGTTTCGGGGATGATATTGGATACCGCGCCGGCCATAAATTTTCCCACGGTAATCACGCCGGCATCCAGTGCTTTGATATTCCGGCTGATAATGGATTGGGCCTGGGTGATAAAATGGGCGCCGGCCACAATCGGGTCGATACATTCCTCCGGCCGGGCGCCATGCCCGCCCTTTCCGGTCAGGGTCAGCACAAACCGATCGGCCGCGGCAAACCCGAGATTTTCAAAAATACCGATTTTTCCCACTTCGAGCTGCGGGGTGACATGGGCGGCGATTACCCGGTCGACGCTGGGGTTTTCCAGTACGCCCTGCCTGATCATGGCGCGGGCGCCGGCCACGCGTTCTTCGGCCGGCTGGAATAAAAATTTCACCTGCCCCGGGCGTTTTTTCATGAGACCGGTATCGATTATTTTTCTGGCCACACCCAGCATGATGGTGGCATGGGCATCATGGCCGCAGGCGTGCATGACGCCATCCTTTTCGGATCGATAGCCGGAGGTGTTCAGCTCGGTCAGGGGCAGGGCGTCAATATCGGCGCGCAGGGCAATCGTCTTTCCGCTGGTGGCACCCGTGATCAGGCCGATGGCCCCGGTCATGCCGTCCAGCCGCCGGGTGTCAATTCCCATTTTTCCGAGAATATCGATAATGCGGTTGGTGGTGCGGGTTTCATGGTGAGATAACTCGGGGTGTCGATGAAAATCCCGTCGGATATCGATTAACCAGCGGTGAAAGTCTCTAGTATCAGATGGCATTAAAACCTCCGGATTATGGTTTAAATCTATCCAGGTGATCTTTCCCGCCGCTTGTGACGTTAAGGGCCGGGAACTTTAAATAATACCCCGTCCGCTTGCGGCGGGGGCGTTTATTAGATCGAGCGATTGGCCGGGCAATGACTGTGAATGCAGCGGCCGCATTCCGTTCGCTGCATCGTGGCCAGAAATATTCCCGAGGAGAGGAGATAAATGACCAGCATTACGGGCTGGAATATCAGCCAGGCTAAGGGCATCAGGAACAGAAGTGCCGGCGCTCCAAGGGAAATCGCCTTTTCCATGCGGGTCAGCGGTCCCGGATCGGCCTTGAAAAGCTTTGGAATCCCCCAGAAAAACATGCAGTGCAGGCGTTTTTCGTCCCGGTGGTAATGGGGGCAGTGGATGCAGAAAAAACGATAAATCACCCCCACCAGTACAGCGGCGGCCAGCAGCAGGAAAATAAACCCGGGAACAGACACGCGAGCCACGCCAATGGCGGCCGTCAAGACCGGCAGGGCGGCAAAAAGGTTCCAGTAGATCCAGTCCGTAAAACGGTGGCGCTCTTTCAGCTGATTCATTTTTCCTCCTCTGGCGGTTTCAATGCCACGATTTATAAATCGACAGGTATATCTTCGTCGGGGTGGCAGGGTATGACTTTTCAAGGTTTTAAAAAAGCCAAATATGTAATTGTAATTACAATTTATTCAAAATATATGTATACAAAATTGACAGTATGCAAAAATAATTGGCCGTGTTTTGAATCTATACGATGAATAAAATTAAATAATAATAAAAAACAACTGCTTAAGTATTAAGGTACTTTCAGTCCCTGAAAAACTACATATGGCAAGATAATTGCATTAAGTACTATTAACCGGCGCAACGATGATCTGGCTTTATTCTCCCCCTGCCGGGTTGAAATTGGCAATCTAAACACAAGAGGAGTCAACCATGTCAGCGCCCTTGATTGGTATTAGCAGGGATATTCAGAAAATAAAAGAGATTATCAAACGGGTAGCCCCTGCCGGGCTCAATGTTGTCATTACCGGTGAAAGCGGTGTGGGCAAGGAGGTGGTGGCGCAGGCGCTCTATCGCCAGTCCCCGCGTTCGGAAAAGCCGTTTGTTAAAATCAATTGTGCGGCCCTACCCGAAACGCTTCTGGAAAGCGAGCTGTTCGGGTATGACCGGGGCGCCTTTACGGGCGCGGTGCGGCGGAAACGGGGAAAATTTGAGCTTGCCGATAAGGGCGTACTGCTGCTGGACGAACTCGGGGACATGCCGTTTCCCCTGCAGGCCAAGCTGTTGCGGGTCCTGCAAAGTGGCGAAATACTCCCCCTGGGATCGGAAAAAGAGATTAAAATTGACACCTGGATTATCGCCACGACCAACCAGAATCTTGAACAGCAGATCACCCGGCAGCAGTTCCGGGAGGATCTGTACTACCGCTTGAACACCATCAGCATTTATATCCCGCCCCTGCGGGAACGTCCCGAGGATATCCCTTTACTGATTGAATATTACACCCGACGATATGCCGAGGAATTTGCGAGTAAGGAGCGCTTGAGCGCGGAGACGATCCGGGAACTGACGGCCTATTCGTGGCCCGGCAATGTTCGGGAACTTCAAAATGTCTTAAAGCGTATCCTGGTTGTCGGAGACTGTGACCGTGCCCTTGATTGTCTGAAAAGGCCGGTCGCGAATCGTATGGCAATGACGGCTCCGGTTTCAGGTACGAATGTTTATTCGCTGTTCATTAAGAATATGAGTACGCTTTTAAAGACGTCCGTCAGCCGGGAAAATTTCCGGCCGCTGAAAGAGGTTCGGAAAAGAGCCCTGGACCTGGTGGAAAGAGAGATGATTTCCGCCGTACTTGAACATACGGATTGGAACCGGACCCATGCGGCCAGAAAACTTGGAATCAGCTATAAAACCCTTTTGTATAAAATCGAAGGGTTGAATTTATCCCCCTCCAACCGCTATCTGAATGAAGCAGATGAAGGCGTATCCGATGATGAAGCCGGCACCCATCCCCTGGGAGAGGCCGGCTCCTCAACCGGTGGGGGCGATGGGGATTACCGTCATACCGAATTAACGGTCGGTGCCGCATTCTACCGGTAAACAGGTTGGCCGTGTATGCCATCCATTCTGGAAATCACCGGTAGTCATTTTTTTTAAGACGTTGCCCCGGTGAGTTAAAGCCGAATCCCAATACCTTCAAGTTCCGAATGAATCACCGCCTTCCAGCCACGGTTGGCACGTGGGTTGGCGGGGCTGGGATGGGTGATTCGGCCGACAATCCGCTTTGATCCCTGACATACTTTTTTTATCCGGCCCTCGGCAAAAACCCCGATTCCAATTACAAAGCGTGGCGACAGGCACTCAACCGTTTTTAACAGCGCCTGGTCACAGGCTGCAAGAAGCGGCGTCCGTTCGGACAGGGGCAACTTGTTGGGTGTCCGGTTCCGGCCGCTCTCCTCAATGAAGGCCAGTGGGCAGTAATTGGCGATGAAAAAACGCTGGAAGAACCGTTCGGGCGTACCCGAAATCTCCCTTGCCCAGTCCCATACCCGTGTACCGCTCACTTCCCGCCGCGGACAGTCAAATCCGGTTACCGGTCGTTTGGGGTGCATCTTATCCGGCGTTCCGACCGGCGCTCGAATGCCGAGCCAGTCGATCACCGATTGAACGTTTCCAAACGGAATACCGGTTTGGGACATTCCCCAGGGACCGGGGTTCATCCCGACGAGAACCACTTCTTTGGGTCCCCCGCCAAACCGGGCCAGGTATTGATCGTAAGGCTTTCGGGCGTAAGTCAGTGGGCTGTAAACATGGGTGACGGGCGGACCGAAACAGAGCGGTTTAAGATCGGTGAGCAATTGATCGGTAATGGCCTGAAGTGTCATGGGAAGATGTGCTCCGGCTGGATATGGGAACCGCCGCCGGGCGATGCGCCGAAAAGGCGGGAGGCCTGGTTTGATTTCCCCGTATTGATTATGGATTCCAATATTTCTTCTGCCGTTATGCGCATGGGTATGTTATAGTATAAAACCGGACAAACCAGACCGGAAATGCCACAGGAAATGAGCGTTCCCGGATATCGGCTTGTTATTTCCAGCTTTCCAGCGTGGTGATATGGTTTTTTTCCTCGGCGATAATGGTATCAAGGAGGGCAATGGTCGTATCGTCATCAACAAACTGGCGTATCATCTCAAAAAACAGAACGGTATCCTCTTCAAATTCAACGCTCGTTTTTACCAGATCCAGGATGCCCGTCATAGCGGAAAAATCGGCCGTTTCCAATGACAGGGCTTTGTCCATCATGGCTTCGCTGATGAAAATGCGGGCCATCTTGTCGAGACTTGAGGGCGTTTTGCTGAGTGCATCCGGCAGGGGGAGTCTGGCAAACCACTCGGCATGCCGCGCTTCTTCGCCTGCCATTCGGGTCAGCGCTTCAGACAGGTCCGGGTCGGCTGCTTTTTGGGCGGCGCGCCGGTAGATTCGTTCACCGTTGGTTTCAATTTGAATGGCGATATCAATGATTTCTTTCCAGGTAAACAAGTGAAATTATCCTTTCGAACCGGGCAGATCGAACCGGGCAGATGAATTTGGACTTAGATCATGCCATAGAAGAAAAAATCAGTCAAGGACGGGGGGTGACAGGAAATGAAAATGTCCCGCCACATAGATCCACGGTATCAATCGCTGCTGCAGAAATCAGTGCGACGCGGATATACCCGCCTGGTGGTCACTCTCGGCGCGTTTTTCAAATTGCTGGGAGCGGCTGAAAAGCGATGGTTCCGGCAACAGACAACCATCATGGCATTCCGGTTATGCTGGCCTCTGGCGCCGAATTTAACATTTACCCGGCACTTTAACAGCAAAGCGGCTGGCATGGTGAGCGTGGCTCGATCTGTAAAAAACCAGGATGCCGCCGGACTTGGCGCCATGGCGCATGCCTTTTCTACCGGAGATCCTTCGGTTCTGGATAATTCGGAGGCGGATCGGATCATACGGATTATCAGCAGTGGTATCAAGCGGCCGGATGATTTCTGGAGCTGGTTTGATGGCCACCGGCAATCCGGGGTGTCATCCACTTTGTGGCCGCGCGGCAGGGGCGCATCTTCCTTTGACCGGGCAGTTATCCAGGCCGCCGCATATCTGGCCGCGACAACCGGCCCGCCGGATTTACAGCCTGAGTTCGGGCAGGAATCCCGGCAGGAACCACTGTCGATAGATTCTGCGGATGGCGGGTTTGACTACTGGGTAGTGTTTGATCACCACACCCGGGAAGGCCAGCGGGTTCTGGCCGATATTTCCAGAGACCTGCATATCCCTTTTTCCCAATTGAGATGGTTATTGTTCTATTTTGAAGGGGCAAGGATCGGGCAGCGTTCCGGATCGGCGTGGTGGAGACGGTATTGCCAGTGGCAGTTCAAAAAAGTGGGGATCGGTCTGGAGCAGGCCCATCTGATCTGGCAGGTCGCCCGGCCGCAGTTGATGGCCGCTTTGACAGAGGACGCCAGCCGTCTCCATCGAGAAATCTATCGCTGGAAAAAATCCCACCAGGTGCAGGTCAATGAACTGAAAACGGAAATATTGCAGTTTTTTTCAGCTCTCAAAGCCCCGGGCATCCGCCAGAAATCCCTGTTTTAGGTTGCCCGCCGATTGGAAATACCACTGTTTCCGGGATGATGACCGGATGCCGAAATATGGATCGTCATCCCTGCCGGTGCGCAGCCCCCGCTGTATGGTTTCCGGCCGAACAGATTCCTGCGGCCGGAAACCGTTCGATCATGACACCCGGGGATTTTCAGATCATACCCTGTATGGGCTATTCGTCTTTCAAATGGTTGGCTTTTTTAATGATCGCCCAGGCCTCATCGGCTGATTCAACGAATCGAAAAATCCGGGTATCTTTGGCACCGATCGTTCCCTCTTCGATCAGTGCTTTAAAATTGATGATTTTTTCCCAGAATTTCCGGCCAAAGAGAAGGACGGGGATGGGGTCGATTTTATGGGTCTGGATCAATGTCAATGTTTCGAACAGCTCGTCCATGGTACCAAAGCCACCGGGAAATGCCACCAGGCTCTTGGCCCGGATGAGAAACTGCATTTTGCGAACGGCAAAATAGTGGAAGCGAAAGCAGAGTTCAGGGGTAATATAGGCATTGGGGCGCTGCTCAAAGGGCAGCACGATGTTCAGGCCGATACTCTGGGCACCGACATCATGGGCCCCGCGGTTGGCCGCTTCCATAATACCGGGCCCTCCGCCGGTGACGACGACGAGTTTATCTTTTTCCGTGTGTTGAGAAACCATTGCCGCCAGTTTCCGGGCCTCGCCGTAATAGTAGCTCTGGCTCGCCTCGTGGGTTGCTTTCGTTAACTCGGCTTCCAGGGTATCGCTTGTTCCGTTTTCTTTGATTCGGGCTTTTACATCGGCCAGATGGGCCGCCGCCACCTCCGGATCTTTGGTGCGGGCGCTGCCGAAAATAACCACGGTGGACTTAACTCCGTGTTCAGTCAGCACCATTTCCGGTTTACGAAGTTCGAGCTGGAGCCGCGTGGGGCGAAGCTCGTCGCGCAAAAGGAAATCGGTATCCTCAAACGCCAGCTTGTAGGCATTGGATTGACATTGAGGCTGATTCGCACGCTGTTCTGCCAGATGGGCGTCTTCGCGCGTGCTTCCAGGCGGTTTTTTACCGGAAAAGAACATATGTGAACCTCCGAACAGGGTTAAGCCGTTGATTGTTGAAAAAATCGGATGATAAAATTAAAAAAAAATTACCATTAGCACGAATGGCAGATAAATAGAAGCGTCCGTACGCTGTCAGAAACTTTCCGGGTTTAAATCCGGTTCTTGACATGTTTTTTTAGGATCGAACCGGGTCTGCCAGACGGTCAGGTCGGATTCGGTGTCGATATCAAAGAAATAAGCTGGATTACGGGTGTGGAAAAGGTGAACACAATCGGGATTGTCGCGGATGACCCGGCGGGCGCCGGCATCGCCCTGGATCCGCATCATCGATGGATAAAACCGGCGGCTGAAAATAGCCGGGTTTCCGCGCTTTGCGCCCTGGGCAGGGACCAGAATATCTTTTTTTGAACGCGAAAAAGCCGTTAACAGGTCGTTGATGGCCGCTGAGTCGATTAACGGCTGGTCACCTAAAAGGAACATCACCGACGGATGGGTATCCTTGACCGTTTCCAGGCCCAGACAGAGGGAGCGGCTGAGACCCTCCGGATACCGGTGGTTGACCACGATGCCAAGGCGTGGCAGGCTGTCCCGCAGGGCCGGGTGTTGCTTCAAGGTCCGGGTAATCGTTTCATGCCGGTGGCCGAGGACGAGGAGAACGCGGTCCAGGTCAGAGGCAAGTGCGGCATCGACGATCCGCTGGATCAGGATCTTGCCCCGGATTTGCAGCAGTTGTTTGGGTTTACCAAGCCGTGTCGAGCTGCCGGCGGCCAGAATGATACCGGCGGTGGGAGATTGGTTTTTCACAGAGAGTCTCCGGTAGCAGGTGTGATGTTCATCAGCCGATTATCTATCATCGTTAGTCTGAATTTTCAAATAATGATCGGGATTCGTAAGGCTGTCACCGGGCACGCGTTTTTCGAAATAAAATGTCGCATGCGTAAAAAAAAAGGAACCCGAATGTTCGATCATTTTAACATGGTGGCGTCCATTTACGACAAGGTGATTCGTGTCTACGATCACAAACAGATGTGCCGGTTGCTGGATCTGCCCGCCAGGGTACGGCTGCTCGATGCCGGCGGGGGGACCGGGCGCGTGTCGCAGCGCCTGTGCCCCTTGGTTGATCAGGTCGTTATCTGTGATATGTCCCGGGCGATGCTTCGCCAGGCGGCCATGCGTGAAAAATTGAATCCGGTACGGGCCCGCGCGGAAAGGCTTCCCTTTGCCGACGAGACCTTTGACCGTGTTCTAACCGTCGACGCTCTCCACCATTTTCACAATCAGCGCCAGGCACTGGCCGACATGGTGCGGGTACTTAAACCCGGCGGCCGACTGGTGATTGAAGAGCCGGACAAAACCCGGCCGTTTGTTAAGATCGTTATGTTGCTGGAGAAACTGGCCTTGATGCGTAGTCATTTTCTTACTTCGCAGCAGATTGTTAAATGGTTGAACGGTCTGGGGATGACCACGTATGTGGAAAACGACGGCCGGTTTATTTTCTGGGTGCAGGGGGATAAATCACAATAACCGTCAGGCGGCCCTTTGTTGCCCGGGGCGTGACCGGTTTGTCCTGAAAATCAGCAGAATGACCATGACTGCAGAACATGCAAAACAAAACGTCATGGCGATAAAGATCGATTCGAGTCCCAGCCGGTCGGCAAGGAAACCGGCTACGGCCGCTGCCGTGGACCCGACACCGAAGGTCAGGAAAAAATGGATGCCATAGCCCAGGCCGTGACGGTGTTTGGGAAAGTAGCTGGAAATGAGAAAATTTTGAACTGGCTGGGTGGCAAAAAAGAAAAAAGCGTAAATGACCGTTGCGCCCACCAGGATGAGTCCGTTGCTGAACGCCATGGCGAAGACGAAGACCATGCCGGTCAGGATGGTCGCCAGGTAGAGTTTTTCAGCATCAAAGCGGTCCACCAGCCGCCCGGCAATATATTGTCCCCAGGCGCCGGCCATAAGGGCAATGGTGGCCACAGTGCCGCCCAGTGCCACCGGGTTGGTGGAAAAAAAAACGAGTTGAACCCGCTGGCCCATGTAGGTGGGCAAAAATGTCATAATGCCCTTGTAAGTTAAGCCCAAAGATGTGGCCGACAACAAAAACAGAACAATTTTAATCCAGTCGACGGTGTGGCCTTCATCCGGCGTATCCGGGGGGCGTTCTTTTTCAGCGGGCGTAGTAGTCACCTGACCCGGGAGTGTCAAGGAATAGAAAGCCAGTGCAACCCCCATCATTCCGAAGATGACATGAGGCGTTCGCCAGCCGAGCATCGATCCGAGCAGGGCGGACAAGATCGGTGCCAGGGCCACGCCGATGCTGCCGGCAATACCGTGGATACCAAACGCATTGCCCTTCTGGGTCATGGTTAACGAGAGCAGTGTATTGGCGGCAGGGTGGTAAATACTGCAGAACAGGCCGATGAACCCCATGATGATGCCATAGCTCCACAGCGAGCTCCAGACAGTGTAAACCGGCCAGACGGCGATACTCAGTATCCCTGTGCCAAAAAGGAAAAGAGAGATCAGCCGTCGGGGCCCGACCCTGTCGGCCAGGATACCGGCGGGCAAAGCGCCGAAGCCGAATGCGTATGAAAAGGCGGCCACAACCAGTCCGATGTGGAAGTAATCCGTGTTGAATTTAACAATCAGCAACGGAATCAGGGGCGGCAGGACGCCCTCGAAAAGGTGGATCAGACCATGGGCACTTACGGCCAGGCCCATGATTTTTTTCTCTTTCGGGTTCATATGCTCTTTTTGTTTAACCGGTTGGTGTGCATAACCTCAATGACCTGTCGGCTATAGGGAAAAACGATGATAATGTCAAATGTAAAAAAATAACCATTTGTAATTTCAAAAAAAATTAAATAGGTCTTTTGAATCCGACCATCGGCGGCGGGTCTTAAATTCGCGTAATATATTTGAAAACGGTAAAATTACAAATAGATACAGTACTGACGATGGAACTGAATGCTATAGCTTTACATATCAAAGGCGCGGCCCGCCCGGAAGGGCAGGGCAGCCGGCCGGATACCGGGACGCATCTCCGTGAAAAGCCGGGCCGAAACCGCAGCCTGATTTTATGCCGGGCCTGCGGCCGGGCCATCACCCACGAGCGGGAACGGATGATGGTCCAGGGCAGCCACCTGCACACATTTGCCAACCCCCACGGGCGGGTTTTCGAAATCGGGTGTTTTCGGACGGCGGCCGGTTGCGGATATAGCGGCGCGCTGACTGCTGAATTTACCTGGTTTGCCGGGTATCAGTGGAAAATAGCCGTGTGTGCCGGATGCCTGACGCATCTGGGCTGGTTGTTTGTATCTGCCGGCAGCCGGTTTACCGGCCTGATTCTCAACCGGCTGGCCCAGGACAACCGGTAGCTGAAAAGGGTATCGGTGCCGGTATTTCGGCTTTTTGATAGTATTTTGCCGGTTCGGTCACCTTGACAACCGTCGAAAAACACGTATAAATGAAATAGACGATATCTCGAAATATCGAATTCTGGGGTGGCCGGAATGACCGGTCTGAGATCATACCCGCTGAACCTGATCTGGGTAATGCCAGCGTAGGGAATGGGCCGAACAAGCCGCTATCATGATCTCAGTTGCCGTTTCCATCCGGAAGCGGCTTTTTTGTGTGCACCGGATGGAATAACTAAAAAAGAGTTTATGGCTGGGATGATGATCCGTTTTTCAAATATCGCGGCACAAGACCTGGCGGCGGTTAAAGATGCCGTGCCTCTGGTTCATGTCATTACCAATTACGTAACCATGGGATGGGTGGCCGATGTATTGTCGGCTGTGGGTGCATCGCCCATCATGGCGGATGCGCCCGGCGAAGTCGAGGAAGTCGTCGCCCTTGCCGATGCACTGGTGATCAATATCGGGACGCTTAACCCTGCCCGGCTGGAGAATATGCTGAACGCCGGGCGTCAGGCGGCCGTTCTGGAAAAACCCGTTGTGCTTGATCCGGTGGGCGCCGGCGCCTTATCCGCCCGAACGGATGCGGCGCTGAAAATTTTAGACTCCTTGCCGGTCAGCGTGATTCGCGCCAATGCATCGGAGATGCTGGCCCTGTCCGGCCAAACGATCCGGTCCAGGGGGGTGGACACCGCGTATCCGGTTGAGGCTGCCCGGACTGCGGCCGGTGAGATGGCCGGGCGATTCGGGTTGACCGCCGTGGTCACCGGTACTGAGGATTTGGTTGTCGCCGACGGCCGGGATTATCGTAGCGCCAACGGGCACCCGTTAATGGGGCGGGTGTCAGGGACCGGGTGTGCCGCCGGGGCGCTTGTCGGGGCGTTTCTGGCCATCGATCCCGATCCATTAACCGCCACGCTTTCGGCCATGGCCTGTTTCAATCTTGCCGGCGAGATGGCGGCCGAAACGGCACCATCATACGGGCGTTTCAAGATGGCGATGCTCGATGCGCTTGATACCCTGACACCGGTGATTGTTCAACAGGGCGCATCCATTCACTCTGATAATGAGGATGACAATGACACTTAAGCGGATCGGCGAGTTCGGACTCATTGAACGGATTTCCAGCGGGTGTCTTTTCCGGCCGGAAAGGGTTATTCGCGGTATTGGTGACGATGCGGCCGCCGTCACCACAACGGCGGATGAAACGCTTCTGTTGTCCACCGATATGCTGGTGGAGGGGATTCACTTTTTAAGGCGGGCGGTATCCGGTGAGGATCTCGGCTGCAAGGCCCTGGCCGTTAACCTCAGTGATATTGCCGCCATGGGCGGCATGGCCCGGGAAGCGCTGGTCAGTATCGCCGTGCCTGAAGATTGCGGTGCGGGTTTCATCGAAGCGATGTACCGCGGGATGAAATCACTGGCGGCCCGGTATCACGTCAATATTATCGGTGGTGACACCACGGGGTCGCGGTCAGATCTGGTGATCAGCATCACGGTCACGGGAAGTGTTGCAAAAAACAGGATTCTTCGCCGGGATCAGGCCCGGGTGGGCGATGTGGTCTGCCTGACCGGCTATCCGGGTGAAAGTGCTGCCGGGTTGTACCTCATCCTGAACCCGGTCGATGGAGCGGCCGACTTTTTCGATCACCTGCTGCGCCGGCATCATCGTCCCCGTCCGCATTTGAAAGAAGGACAGTGGCTGGCCGGCAGTGGTGCAGTTCATGCCGCCATTGATATCAGCGACGGGCTCAGCTCGGATCTGGGGCATGTGATCCGTCAAAGCGGGGTCGGTGTCCGCATCGATGCCGGGTGCCTGCCGGTATCGACTTTCCTGCAGACGTTTTGTGACCGGTTCGAATGCGATCCCATCGATTATATACTGGACGGCGGGGAAGACTATGTTTTGCTCTGTACCGTTTCTCCTGATGCCGTCTCAGGCGTATCCACCGGGTTTGAAGCGACATTTGGCCGGCCGCTGCACCAGATCGGTGAGATTGTGGCCGGCAGCCGGTTCAAATTGACCGCCGAAGCGGGAGACACACGAATCGTCTCTCCCAAAGGATGGAATCATTTTAAGAAGGAGTTGACCGATGGAGAATAGAAAAGAGACCGGCCTTCATACGCATACTTACTATCGGTGCCTGACAATTGCCGGATCGGACAGCAGCGGCGGCGCCGGGATTCAGGCGGACTTGAAAACGTTCGGTGCGCTGGGATGTTACGGGATGACCGCCATTACCGCCCTGACCGCTCAAAATACCACCGGCGTCAGCGCCATAGAGGCGATGACGCCGGCGTTTGTCCTCGAACAGATCCGTGCCGTTCTGTCTGATATCGGCGCCGATGCGGTGAAGATCGGCATGCTTTTTTCCGCAGATATCATACAAGCCGTGGCCGAAGGGTTAAAGGCATTCAACGTCCGGAAAATCGTTCTGGATCCGGTAATGGTGGCCCAGAGCGGTGATACACTTCTTCAGGAAGATGCCATTGAAGCCATTAAAGTTCACCTGGTCCCGCTGGCCACGGTGGTGACGCCCAATATTCCCGAGGCCGCAGTGTTAACGGAAAAAGCGGCAGATGCCGAGATTGACATGCGTGCGTGCGCCCGAACCCTGGCCCGGCACGGCTGCCGTGCCGTTCTGATCAAGGCGGGTCACCTGGACGGCACGCAAAGCACGGATGTGCTCTACCTGCCGAAAGACAACCGGATGGTGGAAATCAGCGGCCCGCGAATTGATACCGTTAATAATCACGGGACCGGCTGCACCCTTTCTTCGGCCATTGCGGCGTACCTGGCCCGGGGGGAGTCGATTGAAATGGCGGTGCGAAAGGCCCGGGACTACATCGAGGGGGCCTTGAAATCCGCCGCCTCTTACCGGCTCGGCCACGGGCACGGCCCTGTTCACCACTACTATCGGCTCTGGGATGCGTGATGGACAAAGCGATCGCGACAATTGAATTATGAATGCCACTATCAGCCAGCCTGGACCTGCCGGAAATCACGCGGGGAGGAAACCGGCCCCCGCAGTGGTGATGGACAAAATATCCTTTTCCTTTTCGGGAACCCGGATATTTAAGAACTTGAGCTTTACGGTTCCAGGCGGTCAGTGGACCTGTCTGCTGGGGCCCAGCGGGTCAGGAAAATCGACGCTGCTGCGCATTATTTCCGGCAGTCTGGGGCCGGTTGCCGGAACCGTGAATTTTGACGGGGAACGCCGAAATAAACGGGGCACGGCCTGGATGGCCCAGAAAGACCTGTTGCTGCCCTGGCTGACTGTGGCGGAAAATGTCCTGCTCGGTGCCCGCCTGCGGGGAGAGATCACCGGGCGCGTCCATTCACGGGCCGGATCGTTGATCGAGGCGGCCGGCTTGGCCGGGTACGAAAATCGCCTGCCGGCGGCGCTTTCCGGCGGGATGCGTCAGCGGGTGGCATTGTTGCGGACTTTGATGGAAGATTGTCCGGTGATTTTAATGGATGAGCCCTTTTCGGCGCTGGATGCCCTGACCCGGCTGAAGCTGCAGGATCTGGCCGCAGACCTGGTGGCGGGAGCCACCGTATTGCTGGTGACCCATGATCCCCTGGAAGCCCTGCGGCTGGGGCATCGTATTCATGTGATGACCGGCCGGCCGGCCACCATTGACGAGGCCCTGGTTCCGGCATCTCAGCCGCCAAGAAGGCCGGATGACCCGGCGATTGCAGGACTTTACGCATCACTTCTCGATCGCCTGACGGGGAAACCGCAGTAATGCGATGGGGCCGCATGGTCATATTGGCGGCGGGGCTGCTGCTGGTCTGGCAGGTGGTGGTGATGATATCCGGTGTCCCGGCCTATATCCTGCCCGGTCCGGTCCGGGTGGTGCGGGCCCTTGTCTCTCATTCGGGAACTATCTTCAGGCATACGCTGGTTACGGGGATGGAAATTGTAGCGGGGCTGCTTATCGGCACAGTGTTCGGTGCGGTCAGTGCCCTGGTGATGATGGCCTTTAAGCCGGTCAAACGCTGGTTGTTCCCGGTGCTGGTAATCAGCCAGGCGATCCCGGTGTTTGCGCTGGCACCGTTGCTGGTCCTCTGGTTCGGGTACGGTATCGGGTCCAAGATCGTCATGGCGGTTTTGATAATTTTTTTTCCGGTAACCGCCGCTTTTTACGACGGGCTGCGTCAGACCGATTCCGAGTGGCTGGAGCTGGCCCGGGTGATGGATGCATCGCCACTGGCGATATTGAGATACATCCGGATTCCGGCGGCACTCCCGGCCTTTGCCTCGGGCCTGCGCGTGGCCACGGCCGTGGCACCCATCGGGGCGGTTGTCGGAGAATGGGTGGGGGCCAGCAGGGGGCTGGGATTTTATATGCTGCATGCCAATGCACGCATGCAGACGGACCGGATGTTTGCGGCGTTAATGGTGCTGGCGGCCCTGGCATTGTTTTTGTACGCTTCAGTGGATCGGATCATGATTCGACTGGTTTACTGGCAAAATGAAGCAGAAAAGGAGACGTAAATAATGAAACGGATAATGATAACGGCCGGGATGGTTCTTCTACTTGTCAGCTCTGTATCGACGATGGCATGGAGCGGTCAGGCCGCTGCCGCGCAGACGCCTGTGACCGTTCTGCTTGACTGGTTTGTCAACCCGGATCATGCGCCCCTGTTTGTGGCGCTGGAAAAAGGGTTCTTTAAAGAACGGGGCCTGGATGTCACATTTATTGCGCCATCCAATCCCAATGATCCCCCCAGGCTGGTGGCGGCCGGAAAAGCCGATCTGGCCGTCTCTTACCAGTATCAACATCATCTCCAGGTGGACCAGGGGCTGCCTTTGGTGCGGGTGGCCACACTGGTGGCCACGCCTTTAAATTGTCTGGTCGTCATGGCAGACAGCAATATCCATTCACTGGCCGATCTCAGGGGGAAAACCATTGGCTATTCCGTGGGTGGTTTTGAGACGGTCCTGCTCAAGGTAATGCTGGCGAAAAGTGGACTGACCCTGGATGATGTTCGCCTGGTGAACGTGAACTTTTCCCTGTCTCCCTCGCTTTTATCCGGTAAAACCGCCGCGGTCATCGGCGCGTTCCGTAATTTCGAACTGAACCAGATGGACATTGAAGGCCGTCCCGGGCGGGCCTTTTTTGTGGAGGAACACGGGATTCCCGCCTATGACGAATTGATCTTGATCAGTCGTCGCGACCGGGCCGGCGGCCCGATGGTTCGACGGTTCGTGGATGCGCTGGAAGCAGGGGTCCAGTTCCTGGTCAATCATCCGGACGAGAGCTGGAAACTGTTTGTTCGCGGCCACAAGGATCTGAACGATGAATTAAACCGGAGGGCCTGGAAAGATACCCTGCCGCGATTTGCCCTGCGGCCCGGTGCGCTGGATCAGCACCGGTACCGGCGATTCGCCAGGTTTTTAAAAAACCAGGGGATGCTGAAAACGACGGTCCCCCTTGAACAATACGCAGTTGAAGTCGGAAAATAAGTATTACGGATACCTTAGTTCCGGCTAAAATGAGTGGTGAACCATCATTTGCCGTGCTTTCAAACAGTTATCACGCCGCATCGTTTTTCTTTGTATATAGCGTTATTTTTTTCTTGACATACTATATGTTGTATGAAACACACACAGAGCACTGAGTTTCAACCCACATAATACCACGATACCAGTCGGTCTGCTCAATTCTTACCGGCGCTTTCGAAAACAGGAACAAATTTAATCAGGAGCAAATTCAATGGGGAGCAAGGCAAAAATCCTGATCACGGATGAGGGATCGTATGATCTGAACACGATTTTATGGGATGACAACCGGTTTTCCGAATTGCTCATCCGGGAAAACCCCATCGGTATGGACCAGGCCATGGATATCAGCCGATTCATGCGGGCCCAGATTGATAAGATGGAGTTTGGAACCATCACGCTGCCGGTGATCGAAAAAATGATTGAAGCCAAGCTCATGGAATACGGCATTACCAAAACAGCCCCGGTACGACTGGATAAGTCTCTATTTGTCAACGGCAGTCTTAATCTGTCCGATAACGCCCTTACCGTTCTGGAACGGCGGTATTTAAAAAGAGACAGTGACGGTAAACTCATTGAAACCCCCGAGCATATGTTCAAGCGGGTCGCCCATCATATTGCCAATGCAGAGAGTAAGTTTGGTGCGATGTCAGCATATTTACCTATGGGGTCTATACAAGGCATTTTCCGTGAGGTAGATAAGGGTACAGCAAAATTTGGTGTGATTCCTATAGAAAATTCTTCTAATGGTATCGTGAGTGATACCATTAATTGTTTGGATGAATACAATCTTAAAATTATTGCTGAAGTAATGATAGATGTGCATTTTGCCTTTGCAACATTGTCTGAAGATATTAAGCAGATTAAAAAGATTTATTCAAAAGATATCGCTTTTGGTCAGTGTCGTCTTTTTTTACAAGATTTAGGTTTAGATGATGTAGAGTTGGTTCCTGTAGAGTCTACAGCAAAAGCAGCCAAAATAGCAGCCCAAGATGAAAGTACAGCAGCACTTTGCCCCGCCATAGCAGCAAAGCTTTATAATCTACCCATTCGTTTTGAAAATATAGAAGACAATACGAATAACCGTACACGTTTTTTTATTATTAGTAATTTTGAAAACTTGCCATCGGGAAATGATAAAACGTCTATATTGGTAAGACTCTCAAATAAACCGGGTGCACTGGTCAATTTTCTTAACGATTTTGAGGAAGCAAATGTGAATTTAACTAAAATTAAATCACATATTGTTGGAGGGGAGTCTATCTTCTTTATAGAATTTCATGGACATAAAGATGATGAAAAAATTAAACCTATTTTAACAGCACACCAAGATGAAATAAAAATCCTTGGCTCTTATGTTAAAGAGACAGATGAT
>QNYZ01000092.1 GCA_003973265.1 Deltaproteobacteria bacterium
AGACATTCAAGCACCTCTAATCTCGAATCAACGACGATGTTGAATAAAGAGCGGAGCCGAAAAGGTTCCGCTCTTTTTTTGCCGGATGATGTTGTCAGGTCAGGCAGAGTTTTCATGGCTGACCGTTGAGCTTGGCCGCTGATACGGAATTAGTCGCCCAGCAGCACTCCTGGCAGCCAGGTGATTGATTCCGGAACCAGGCAGATGATGAGCAGGCCGATAATCTGGATGATGACAAAAGGGATAATTCCCTTGTAAATATCCATGGTTGATACTTCGGGCGGAGTAACGCCCTTGAGATAAAAAAGCGAAAACCCGAACGGCGGTGTTAAAAATGATGTCTGCAGGTTGACGGCGATTAAAACAGCCAGCCAGAGCGGGTTTACCCCCATGCTGACCATAATCGGCGCCAGGACGGGCACATGGATGAAGGTAATCTCGATGAAATCGAGGAAAAATCCTGCGATAAAAATGATGCCCATCACAATAAACAGGATTCCCCATTTTCCAAAGGGTAATGAAGTGATCAGGCCCCGGACCAGTCGGTCGCCGTCCAGCCCTCTGAAAACCAGCCCCAGTGTGGTGGCGCCGATCAGGATGATAAAGACCATGCAGGTGAGGCTCATGGTCTGTTTCATGACATCCATAAATACCACGTAATTGAATTTTTTATACATCACTGTCAGCACCGTCGCGCCCACGGCTCCGACCGAAGCGGCTTCCGTGGGCGAAGCGACACCGGCAAAGATGGACCCCAGAACGGCCAGCATCAATACCAGCGGCGGGAGAAGGGCTTTTAATACGCGCCGATAAAGTTCACTTCTTGAGATGGCAGCCAGTTCTTCCCTCGGAATGCGCGGTGCCCATTCCGGCCGAACAAGCGCCACGATAAAAATATAGAGCATATAAAGTACGACCAGAATTAGCCCGGGAATGACGGCGCCGATAAACAGGTCGCCGATGGGAACGTTGATGATGTCCCCCAGCAGGACCAGTACGATGCTGGGCGGAATGATTTGTCCCAGGGTACCGGAAGCGGCCACGGTACCGGTCGCCAGCGCTTTACTGTAGTTGCGCCGCAATAATGTGGGCACCGACAGCAGGCCCATGGTCACCACCGTTGCCCCCACGATACCGGTGGAAGCGCCCATCAGGGCCCCCACAAAAATGACTGACATGGCCAGCCCTCCCCGGACTTTGGCAAATACCAGGGCCATGGTTTCCAGTAGTTCCTCGGCGATACCCGACTTTTCGAGCATCACCCCCATATAAATAAACAAGGGCACCGCCAGCAGCGTAAACGCCGTCATTCTGCCCCAGATTCGTAACGGCAGCAGGTTGAAAAACCCGGGCCCGAAACCGATGAGACCGAAAATGAGAGAAACGCCCCCGATGGTAAAGGCCACTGGATAACCGAACAATAACAGGGCAAAGACAAACGAAAACATAATCAAGGGCATGAATTCATGTATAAATTCCATTATTCGCTCGCCCCCCCCTCCGGCGTTTGATGCCCCAGTAAAAAAAGCAGGTTTTTAAAGGCCTGGGAAATGCCCTGTAAAAGCAGAAGGAAAAAGCCGGCGGGGATCATCGCCTTGATGATATAGCGGGCCGGAAGCCCCCCCGGGTCCGGCGACATTTCCCGCACGGCCCAGGAATTTAATACAAATATTTTAGTGGCGTAAATGACGATCAGACAAAAAGGAATCAGCATGGTAAAGGAGCCGATCAGGTCAATCCAGGCCCGGGTGCGACGGCTCAGCCGGGTGTAAACGATATCGACCCTTACGTGGCCGTCGTGTTTAAGCGTGTAGGCCGCACCGAGGAGAAAGATCACGGAAAAAATATGCCATTCCAATTCCTGGATGCCGATATTTCCCTCATTAAAAATGTATCGCATAATCGTATCGTAAAACACATTAAGGACCAGTACCGTCGTCAGCCAGGCAGCTATCAAACCGGTTTTTTCATTTATCCAGTCAACGATCTGGATATATTTTTTTAAATAATTCATGGGCGACTCCAGGAAAGCAACGGATATGAAGATAAGGAACAATAAGGAACGCAAAAAAAAGAGTCAAGGGATTATATTACTGAATAAAGGAAAATATTCCGGCCATGGCCGATGGGCCGGACACCAGTGCTACGCATTAAGTCTTTCTTGATCATTTCCACAAGGCAGGTTATAAAAAATGGCAATCGGGCGTAATTTTATTATTTTTAATGGTCGCAGGAGAAGGGAAATACGATGGCTGATTACTGGGCGGATCATTATTCTGAAGACCGCCGCACTGCCGAAGAAGCGATTCAGCTGATTCGCCCGGGCCAGCGGGTGTTTATCGGCTCTTCCTGCGGAGAACCTCAGCACCTGGTTCGGGCGCTTTCCAAGGCGGCTGACTGGTATTCGGATGTGGAGATCGTTCGATTGATGTCTCTGGAGAGCGCGCCCCTGACCCTCGTTGCCCAAGAAACCGAAGACCGGAATTTGAATATCCGGTCATTTTACCTGGGATCGGCCAAGTCGCATCGACTGGCGAAAGATTCTCGATTTCTGACGCCGATGAACCTGTCCGATATTCCAAGGTTGTTTAAAACCGGGCAGCTTCCGATCCAGGTGGCCTTGATTCAGGTGAGTTTACCCGATGATTTCGGTTGGTTGAGTCTGGGCGTATCCGTGGATATCACCCTGGCGGCGGCACAATCTGCCGACCTGGTTATTGCCCAGGTAAACTCCCGGATGCCGCGGGTGCTGGGCCGCAGCTTCCTGCACGTAGACGATGTGGATGTATTCGTGGAATACGACGAACCCCTGCTCACCGTCAGTGAGTTGCCTGAAATGGCGGCCGCCAATGATATCGGCCGGATGATTGCCCGATTGATTGACGATGGCTCCACGATTCAGATCAGCCCGGGAACGACGACCCAGGCAGTCCTTCTGGCCCTGGCCGAGAAAAACGACCTGGGAATTCATACCCAGTATTTAACCCGGGAAATCATGCATCTTGTTGCGCAGGGTGTTGTGACCAACCAGAAGAAAACGATTAATGTCGGCAAACTGGTCGCCTCGGCGGCCATCGGCGATGAATTATTATACGAGTTCATTCACGATAATCCATCCATCGAATTTCATCCGTGCGATTATGTCAATAATCCAACGGTGATTGCCCGTCATCACAAGATGGTTTCAATGAACGTGGCCATGGCCATGGACCTGACCGGTCAGGTCGCGGCCGACGCCCTGCCCCAGAATCATTTTTCCGGCGTTTCCGGTATGCCCGATTTTATACGGGGAACAACACTGGCAGAAGGCGGTAAATCGATCCTTTTGCTTCCTTCTACCGGCCGGAAAGGTACCATCAGCCGGATTGTCCCCCGTCTTGCCGATACAGCTGTCGTGGTACCCCGGGGGGATGTGCATTACGTGGCCTCTGAATATGGGGTGGTCAACCTAAACGGTAGGAATCTCCAGGAACGGGCGCTGGCCATGATCAGTATCGCCCACCCGGACTTCCGGGACGAGTTGTTTCACGAAGCCAAGGAGATGGAGCTGTTCAGTGCCGGCCGAAGCTTGAAGGAATCCATTCGGGGGGTATACCCGCTTAAATACGAAGAAAACCTGGTTATCAAAGGCGAAAAAGTGACCATCCGGCCCATCCAGCTGGTCGATGAGCGGCGCCTGCAGGAGCATTATTATAATTTGGATAAAGATGATGTCATTTCCCGCTTTTTCCATGAAAAAACTCGATTTCTGCGAAGTGATATTGAAGGGATTTCCCAAATCGACTATATCCACAACCTGACACTCGTCGGTGTCACCGGCGAATTTGGTTTTGAAAAAGTGATTGCCGTGGGCGAGTATCTCTTAGATGAAAAAGATAACATGGCCGAGGTGGCTTTTTCGGTGATCCGGCAATGGCAGGGCAGGGGCTTGGGCCATATATTAATACGCAAGCTGGCCGAAGCCGCCCTGGAAAATGGAATTGATGGATTGACTGCCTACACCGCACCCGATAACCAGGCCATGGTGGCCCTGTTTAAATCCTTGCCCTATAAAGTCACCGTTCAATTTGAAGATAATGTTCTGTTACTAACCTGTCGATTCAATCAACCGAAAGAAGAGAAACCATGACCGAATATAAAGTGACATTTCTTCCCCATAATAAAGAAGTCAAGGTGGCAGACGGCGAAACGTTGATTCGAGCTGCCATGGCGGCCGGCGTTCATATAAATGCATCCTGTGGCGGTGAGGGGGCGTGCGGAAAATGCCGGGTGTTGACCGAATCCGGTGAACTGTCCGGCGGTATTTCCAAGCGGCTCCGGGACGATGATGTTAAAAAGGGCTATCGGCTGGCCTGCCAGGCGACCGTAACCTCTGATGTCACGATTCGTGTTCCCGTCGAATCCGAAGTGGACGCCGGTGTTCTCAATAAGATAAGCACCCCTCGTCAGACCGCGCGTATTACCACCCCCAATTTTGATGAATTGAAAGAACAGGGGCTGTTTATTCCGCCGCTGGAAAAAATTTATCTTGAGCTTCCGCCTCCCAATCCCCAGGATCATCTGCCCGATGTGACCCGGCTGGTCAGCCACCTGACCATGGCCAATAACGAGCATCGGCTGGGTGTGGATCTGGCCGTAATCCGGAAAATTCCCGATGTATTGCGGGAAAATGATTTCAAAGTAACCGCCACCCTGGCACGACCGGTACGTAAAGTAGGTAAAACCCGGATTGTCAATGTTGAACCGGGAGATACCAGCGGATGCAATCTGGCTATTGCTGTTGATATCGGCACCACAACGGTTTTTGGCCAGCTGATCGATCTTGTGACCGGTGAGGTTCTGGCCGAACACGGTGAATTCAATGGGCAGATCAGCTACGGCGAGGATGTGATCACCCGGATCGTCTATGCTGAAAAACCGGGGGGGCTTGATAAGCTTCACGATCAGGTGATTGCCACGATCAATAAAATTATCGGCCGGATCACCCGGCGGGCAGGTGTCGAACCAGGATGTATTTCCTCGATTACCCTGTCCGGAAATACCACCATGACCCAGTTGTTTCTCAAGGTGAATCCCCGATATATTCGGCGGGCGCCCTATGTGCCGGCGGCCACTTTGTACCCGCCGGTGAAGGCGTCTGAGCTCGGTCTTGATCTCGAAGAACATGTGTCTGCCCTGGTTTACCCGGCTGTCTCCAGTTATGTGGGCGGCGATATTGTCGCCGGTGTCATGGGATGCGGTATGTACCGGGACGAGGCGCTGACGCTGTTTATGGATATTGGTACCAATGCTGAAATTGTGATTGGAAACAAGGACTGGATGGCGTGCGCCGCCTGCTCGGCGGGGCCGGCATTTGAGGGAGGCGGCATCGAGTTTGGCATGCGGGCCGCCAAGGGCGCCATTGAGGATATTTCCATCGACCCGGTGACCTTTGAACCGATGCTGCTGACGATCGGTAATAAACGTCCCAAGGGGATTTGCGGCTCCGGACTGATTATCATGATCGGGGAGATGTTTGAAATCGGGCTCATCAACAACCTGGGTAAATTTGATCGCGATAATGATAACCCCCGGGTGCGGAAAAGTAACGGTGTCTGGGAGTATGTGCTCGCCTGGGCCGATCAGACACAAATTGACCGGGATATCTCCTTGAATGAAATTGATATCGAAAATTTTATTCGCGCCAAAGGCGCTATCTACAGCGGGTGCATGACGTTACTCGAGGAAGTCGGCATGGGGATTCAGGATCTGGACCGGATTATTCTGGCCGGAGGTTTCGGCAGTTATGTGGACCTGGAAAAAGCCATGACGATCGGTCTGCTGCCTGAGATCGAGCCGGATCGTGTCACATTTATCGGCAACGGTTCGCTTTCCGGTGCGCGCATGAGCGCTCTGACCAACCGAATTCGACGGGATGTTGTCAAGCTGACTCGTAATATGACTAGCTTTGAGCTATCGGAAACACCCTCTTATATGGATAATTACATCGCCGCATTATTCTTACCGCACACGGATATGAATCTCTTTCCGTCTGTCAAGGCCCGCTTTGAAAAACGGAAAGCGGCCGGACGATTAACGAAACCATCTTCTGGTGAATAATTCGGGTTCCGCGTGGGCGCTTTCAGCTCTGTATTGGGTTTGTCCGGATAGATAACCGCAATATATTGTATGCGTGTCGGGTTTGAACCTTGCTAACAAAATAAACAAAATTCACACGGCAAACCCATTGACACATCACCCTGTTTTCATATAATCTTTCTCACTTGGGATGGTATCATTACACGTATGAAACGAATGGTCCATTAGAGAAAAACGATTCATATCTGGAATATTGTCAGTACTGCACACTAGACAAGCAATTGCCTTTTAAATCCGTGCGTAGAAATATCTGCAAAAGCATCGGGCTTTTAACGGACACCTGATGCGGCCCGGATATGTTCGAGATACGATCAGGATGATGGAAACCGGTTATTTTTATTACTAATCATTTATTTAAAAGGAGGCTACCTTGAGTTTCCAGTTTTTTCACGAAGCTTATTCTGGCACAGTCAAGGAAATCACCCTTGGCTCAGGTGATAACGCCGTAACGGTTGGCGGGGAATCGTGTTATCCATTCTACCAGTTTGAAGGAAACATGCCGAATAAACCCAAAATCGCCATGGAGATCTGGGACACGACACCTGAAGACTGGCCGGAGGCAGCGATGGCCCCATTTAAGGACGTGGCTTCAGATCCGCCTGCATGGGCTAAAAAATGCGTTACCGATTTCGGTGCAGACATAATTGTAATCCAGCTTAAAAGCACGGATCCGAACAGCGAGGATGCGTCCCCCGAGGATGCCGCTGCGATGGTCAAAAAAGTGGCGGAAGCCATTGATGTTCCCCTGGTTGTCTGGGGAACTGCCAATATTGAAAAAGACGAAGCCGTACTGAAAAAGATCGCCGAGGAATGTCAGGGCATGAATCTGGTTCTCGGGCCCGTGGAAGACAAGAACCACAAGGGAATCGGGGCAGCGGCCATGGGATATGGGCATACCATCATTTCGTCCTCGCCGATCGATGTCAATCTGGCCAAACAGGTCAATATCCTGCTGGAAAACCTCGGCATGCCCATGGACAAGATCATAATTGATCCGACGACGGGCGGTCTGGGGTATGGCATGGAATACTCCTATTCAGTGATGGAGCGCCTCCGCATGGCTGCCCTGCAGCAGGGAGATGATAAACTCCAGCTACCGATTATTAACAACCTGGCCAATGAAATCTGGAAATGCAAAGAAGTCAAGCAGACAGCGGAAGAGGCACCGACCCTGGGAGATCCCGAAAGACGCGGTATCCTCATGGAAGCGGTAGGAGCTGTCACCTACCTGATGGCCGGTTCTGATATCCTGATTATGCGGCATCCTGAAGCCGTCCGGATGGTTCGATCTTTTATCGATCTGATCGCTGACGGCGGATCTGCCGCAGATGTCCCGGGTATTGAGAAAAGACTGGATGATGTGGAGATTGATTATGCTGCGCTGGCACCCAAACCGGATCTGACCATCGAAGACGGCAAAAAAGCCGCACCTGCTAAAAAAGCCGCGGCCAAGCCCAAGGCCGAAGCGGCAGCCAAACCCAAGGCCAAGGCCGCTGCCAAGCCGAAAGCCAAGACAGCGGCGAAACCGAAAAAAGCCGCGGCCAAACCGAAAAAAGCAGCGGCCAAACCGGAAGCAAAGGCGGTGGTGGATGAAGCGGCGGCTAAGGAAGCCGAGGCCAAAGCCGCAGCAGATGCCAAGGTAAAAGCCGAGGCCGAAGCAGCGGCCAAAGCCCGGGAAGAGAAAGAAGCGCAGGCCAGGGCAGAAGCGGAGGCCAGGGCCAAAGCCGAAGCCGAAGCGAAAGCCAAAGCGGATGCGGCCGCAGAGGCAAAGGCTGCAGAACTTGCCAGGCGCGAAGCCGAAGAAGAGGCCATCCGTCAAAAGAGAGCTAAAGAGAGAGAACAAAGAATGGCTAAAGCCCCTGCATCAATGCAGAAGGTACCGATGACGCCGGCCAAGGTTCAGAGATCGCCTCTGGATCGATTTAGAAATATCAGAAGATAACAACCGGTATTCATCATATCTTAAACGATGCTTATGTTGTGTAATCATTACCGATTGAAATATTAAAATATATGAGGAGGAACCTCAAATGGCAGAAGAAAAAATAAAGGCAGTCAGGCCGGCGAAGGCCAAGAAGCTGGCGGATCCGATCGCAGCCAGTATCGATATTGCATCTCAGGAAATGATTGCCCGGGCACAGACATTGGGCGTTGAAACCATTTTCGACCGCGCCATGAACATGAAACCGTGTAATATTGGTGTTCAGGGAATCTGCTGTAAAAATTGTTCGATGGGTCCCTGCCGGCTCCCGCTCCCCAAGGGCGGCATCGAAGGTGAAGACACCCGGAAAGGCCTTTGCGGTGCCACGGCCAATACCATTGCGGCCCGTAACTTTGTCCGCATGATTGCCGCTGGTGCGGCGGCCCATTCGGATCATGGGCGTAGCGTAGCCGAGGTCTTCCTGTCCGCTGCCAGAAAAGAGACAGATGACTACCAAATCAAGGATGTCGAAAAACTTTTGGCTGTCGCGCCGCATCTGGGGGTTGCCACCACGGTTGAAGTAGACGGTGAAGTCCTGGACAGGGATATCGATGAAATCGCCCTTGAATTTGCCGAAAAAGCCCTGGCGGAGTGGGGCAAGCCGGAAGGTGAACTGCTCTATGCCAAGCGGGCGCCCGAAGCGCTGTATAAAAAATGGAAAGAGGCCGGTGTGGTTCCCCGAAATATTGACCGGGAGATCGTGGAATTGATGCATCGTACCCATATGGGCGTTGATCAGGATTACAAAAACCTGATGAAACAGGGGACCCGTGCCGCTATCGGTGACGGCTGGGGAGGGTCCATGCTGGCGACGGATCAGCAGGATATCATGTTTGGAACACCGTATCCCCTCCATGCCGAAGCCAATATCGGCGTCATGAAGGAAGATCATGTGAATGTGGTCATTCACGGTCACGAACCGGTTCTTTCCGAAATGATTGTGGCAGCCGCCCAGACGGATGAGATGATTAACTATGCCAAGTCAAAGGGGGCCAACGGCATTCAGCTGAGCGGTCTCTGCTGTACGGCCAATGAGATACTGCAGCGTCATGGGATACCCCCGGCGGGTAATTTCCTGCAGCAGGAACTCGTCATTGTCACCGGTGCCTGTGATGCCATGGTGGTGGATGTTCAGTGTGTCATGCAGAACCTGGCCAACGTGGCCAAGTGTTTTCATACCAAGCTGATTACTACCCATCCGATTGCCAAAATGGAACAGGAGAATGTGATTCATATTGAATTTGATGAACACCATGCGCTCGAAGATGCCAAGCGGATCCTTAAACTGGCCATCGACAACTTTCAAAATCGTGACGCCGAGATAATGATCCCGAAACACAAAAGCACTCAGATTGCAGGTTTTGGCGTTGAGTCGATCAAGTATCACCTGGGAGGCACCTTCCGCGGTGATTATTATACGCTGAACGATAATATCATCAACGGCCGGATTCGCGGCGGCGCCGGGGTGGTCGGATGTAACAATGCCCGTCAGCAGCATAACAATGGCTGTATCGCCATGATCAAGGAATTGATTAAAAACGATGTGATTGTTCTGACGACCGGGTGCAATGCCATTGCCTGCAGTACGGAAGGACTGCTGACGCCGGAATCTGCGGCGGTTCATTGTGGCGCCGGTCTGGCCGAGGTCTGCGATACGGTGGGTATTCCGCCGGTATTGCACCTGGGTTCCTGTGTCGACAACAGCCGAATTTTGCTGGCCCTGACGGAGATGGTTAAAGCCGGCGGCCTGGGCAATGACATCTCGGAATTGCCGGCGGCTGGCAGCGCGCCGGAATGGATGAGTGAAAAAGCGATATCCATCGGACATTATTTTGTAGTTTCCGGAGTCTATACCGTATTTGGCGGTATGCTACCGACAACGGGTGCACCGGTGTTTCAGGATTATCTATTCAAAGAGTTTGAAAATAAGTTTGGGGGAATGTGGGACATGGTGGACGATCCCATCGCCCATGCCCACGCGATTATCGCCCATATCGATAAAAAGCGGAAAGCGCTGGGCATTGACAAGGCCCGGGAACGGGTCATGATGGATTTTGCCGCACGCCAGGCGCTGTAAGTAACTGGAATGAATGACGAGCGGTATTTCGATATTTAGTTATCCAAACATATAATTCTTACTGAAGGAGTCATAACATGTCACGATTAATCGCATTTGCAGCCATCCAAGGCGGCTATAAGGTTGTTTCGAAGGCCGAAGGAGCGTATCAGAAAGCCCTTGATACCTACGATGCGAGCACCAAAGTAGGTTTTCCCAATACCGGCTATTTTCTACCGGTTATCTACTCACTTTTTGGCATTAAGGTCGAAACTCTTGAAGATATGAAAGAACCCCTGGAGATTGCCCGAAATCTTTTGCCGCCCCATATTAGAGGTAAAAACTGGCTTCCTTATCTGGGACCGCTTCTGGATGCGGGGATGGCCGGTATTATCGCTTATGAGATTATTGAGGCGTTGAGATATCTGAATGACCCGGATTTCTATCTTTTTGCCGAAGATCCGGATATCGATGCGGGCAAGCTCTGGACCGGCGCGCCCGATGATACGATTTTCAGAAAACGGGGAGTCGAGTTTGTAGACGGTACGGCGCCCGGGTTTGTGGCGATGGTCGGTGCGGCGCCGAATCCGGAAATAGCCAAAATGATCATCGAAGATTACCAGCAACGGGGTCTGTACATGTTCATGGCGGCCAGCCACAACGGAACCACGATGGTTGAACAATTGATCGAAGCCGGCGTCCAGGTCGGGTGGGGAACCCGAATTGCCTGTTTTGGTCCGGATATCTCATCAGCGGTATTCGCGCTTGGATTTGCCAACCGGGTGGCCATGGCCTTTGGCGGTGTTGAACCGGGCGATTACAAAAAGATCCTCAAATATAACAAAGAGCGCGTGTTTGCCTTTATCAACGCGTTGGGTGATGTGGGCACTGAATGGGCCGTGGCTGCCGCCGGATGTGTTAACTGGGGTTTTCCCACCCTGGCAGATACCGACATCACTCAGATCCTTCCGTCAGGTATTTGTACCTACGAACATGTCGTTTCTCCCGTGGCCTACGATGAAATCTGTGCCAGATCGGTGGAAGTCCGCGGTCTTAAAACCCTGGTTTCCGACGTTGATATCCCCTGTGCTTTTGGCCCGGCTTACGAAGGTGAGCGCGTCAGAGGTGCCGATCTGTATTGCCAGTGCGGTGGCGGCAAGACCCAATGTACCGAGCTGGTGAAGAGCGCTGAAATGCACGATATTGAAGATGGCAAGGTAAATATAGTCGGTCCGGATATCGTTGACCTGAAAGAGGGCGACACCTTTCCCCTGGCCATATTTGCACAAATTGCCGGACGCGAATTCCAGACAGATTTTGAGCCGATTATCGAGCGGCAGATGCATCATCTGATTAACTACATTCAGGGAGTGATGCATATTGGCCAGCGGGATATATCCTGGATTCGGATTAGCAAGGCGGCCATGGAAAAAGGCTTCACACTCAAGGATATCGGTGTGGTTCTGCATGCCAAGTTCCATCAGGATTTTGGCCAGATCCTTGATAAAGTCGAGATTACGCTTTACACCAATAAAAAAGATGTGGACAAAATGACCGAACGGGCACGGGCCGAATATAAGCTCCGGGACGAACGGGTCGAAAATATGACCGACGAGGATGTGGAATTGTTCTACTCCTGCACCTTGTGCCAGTCATTTGCTCCCAGCCATGTATGCTCGGTCAGCCCCGAACGAACCGGATTGTGCGGTGCCTACAACTGGATGGACTGCAAGGCCTCGTATGAAATTAACCCCACCGGCCCGAACCAGCCCATTGAAAAGGGCGAATGTATCGATCCGGTCCTGGGTCAGTGGAAAGGGGTCAACGAGTTTGTTGCCAAAGCATCCAGGGGCGCCATTGATCATTACAATTTTTACTCTTTGGTGGTCGATCCCATGACCACTTGCGGGTGCTGCGAATGTATTGCAGCCATGCTGCCGGCCTGTAACGGCGTGATGACCGTAAATCGGGAATATACCGGTGAAACGCCCTGCGGTATGAAATTCACCACGCTGGCCGGTGTGATGGGCGGCGGGGCTTCCTCGCCGGGATTCGTGGGTCACTCCAAGTTCAATATTACCCAGGGTAAATTCATTAAGGGTGATGGCGGCTTGCTCCGTATGGTATGGATGCCTAAAATCCTGAAGGAAGAGATTCGGGAACGGCTTGAACAGGCCGGCGAGCGGATGGGGGTGCCGGACCTGATCGACCGGATTGCCGATGATACGATCGGGATCACGGAAGAAGAAATTTTACCCTTTCTCCAGGAAAAGCAGCATCCGGCCCTTGAAATGGATCCCCTGATTGGGTGATCTGTGAAAATCAGAATATCCTGCCGGGTAAGAAGATAAAATTCATTCTACCTGGCGGGATTTCAGTCATATTGTAAACGAAGGAGATAGACATGGCATTAACAGGTATACAAATTTTTAAACTCCTGCCGAAAACCAATTGCAAGGAATGTGGCGTGCCGACCTGTCTGGCCTTTGCCATGAATCTGGCATCGGGTAAGGCGGAGCTTGACAGCTGCCCGTATGTATCCGATGAAGCCCGGGACCAACTGGCCGAGGCCTCGGCTCCCCCCATCCGGCCGGTTAAAATTGGCCGGGGTGTTCGGGAGAGAATCACCGGTGGAGAGACGGTTCAGTATCGCCACGAGAAAACTTTTTATAACCCCACGGTAATCGGTGCCCTGGTTGGGTCCGACATTGCCGAGGCGGACCTCGAAGCCAAACTGAAAGCTTGGAATGCATTTCAGTTTGAACGGGTGGGTTTTAATCTTCGTCCGGAACTGGTGGCAGTCAAGGATGTCAATGGCGATGCCGCAGCTTTTGCCGCCACTGCCAAATTCATCGCAGACACATCGGAATTTAATCTGGTCCTGATGACCGAAGACCTTGACGTCATGAAGTCCGGCGTAGAAGCATGTGGATTCAAACGGCCTCTGATGTATGCCGCAACTGAAGCCAATGCGGATGATTTTGGCGCTCTGGCCAAGGAAAACGATCTTCCTTTGGCCATCAAAGCCGATTCGGTAGAGGCATTGGTCCCTTTGAGTAAAAAACTGACCGGGATGGGCTTAAAGGATCTGGTGCTTGATCCCGGATCCCGTGAAATCAAGCAGTCCCATGAAGATCAGATTGCCATCCGTCGGGCCGCCTTGAAAGATGCCAACCGCGACGTCGGGTTTCCCACCATTACCTTCCCCTGTGAAATGGCATCCAACCTGGATGTGGAATCGATGATTGCCGGGATGCACATTGCCAAATACGGGGGAATTGTGATTCTCTCTGATTTTGCCGGTGAAAGTCTGTTCCCGCTGCTGGTCAGCCGGTTGAATATCTTCACCGATCCCCAGCGACCCATGACCGTTACCGAGGGGATTTACGAAATCAATAATCCGGATGAGAATTCCCCGATTCTCGTCACCACCAACTTCGCATTGACCTATTTTATCGTCTCCGGTGAGATCGAGGGGAGCCGGGTCCCGACCTGGCTGTTAATCAAGGATTCAGAAGGGTTGAGTGTATTAACTGCCTGGGCGGCAGGGAAATTCGCCGGGGACGATGTCGGAATGTTCGTAAAAAAATCCGGTATTGCGGACAAGGCCAAAACCCGGGAGGTGGTCATCCCCGGATACGCGGCGGCCATTGTCGGCGAAGTGGAAGAAGAGTTGCCGGATTGGACGATTACGGTCGGGCCGAGAGAAGCACCGCATATTCCGGCTTTTCTGAAGGATAAATAAGGAGGGTATATGTTACTTATCGGTGAAAGTTTAAATGTTATTTCCACCAAGATCGGCCGGGCATTCAAAGAAAAAGACCCCAAGCCGATTCAGGAAGAAGCGCTTTTTCAAAAAGAAAAAGGGATGGATGTCATCGACATCAATCTGGGCCCGGCCAAAAAAAATGGTCATGAACTGATGCCCTGGGTCGTTCAAACGGTTCAGGAAGTGGTGCCGGATATCCCGTTGGCACTGGATACGTCCAATATCAGCGCCATCGAAGAATCGCTCAAGGTAATCAAGGAAGTTCCGGGAAAAGCTCATATTATCAATTCCATTATGGTTCGCCCCGAACGGTACGAAAAAATGGTGCCCCTGGCAGCCGAGTATAATGCTGATTTTATTGCCCTGATGTGGGGACCGGAAGGACTGCCCCGGGATGAAAACGAACGGGCGGCCCTGTGTGTCGAGCTGCTCTATTTTGCCAATGAAGCGGGCATTCCCAATGAAAAAATATGGGTGGATGGCATTGTCACGCCGGTTAATATCCAGCAGCCCCAGGCCATCAGCCTGATGAAGTTCCAGGGGATGATCGAAGATATATCACCGGGTGCGAAAAGTACCTGCGGATTGTCCAATATTTCCAACGGCCCGCCCGACCATCTGCGGCCGATTCTCAACCAGACCTACATGGTAATGCTCCAGAAATATGGGATGTTTTCCGTGATTGCCGATCCCAGGGATGACCAGCTTATCTCCATTGCAAGAGGTGAGCGCCAGGATATTGTGGATGTTATTTACGGTATCATGGATGGAAATGAGCCGGATATGGGAAGCCTGTCGAAAGAATTGCAGGATTACGCCAAGACAACAGACGTGATTCTGGGCAAAAGCCTGTATTCGGACTCCTGGCTGGAACTGTAGCCGTCCGATATCTATTTTTCAGATTGATTCCAGACCGGATAAAAAGCCCCTCTTCTTAAACGAAGCGGGGCTTTTTTGATTGAAAACAGCCGGGTTTTCTGTTTTCAATCGGGTTCAGATCGGCTTCAGCTCGGACCCGGACCTGGATTGGAACCGGAGCTGGATTGGACCCGGACCTGGATTGGACCCGGGTCGGTGCGGTTTTTCTATCCTGAATCGGTATTTACCGGGCCGGGTAATTCGATGGGGTTTGTGGTACCAATCAGTGCCTGTTTCCGGGCGCGCGACATTTTTTTCAGCTGATACTCCCGTTTCGATGCCTCGGATCGGGATTTGACAGATTCAGCATAAACCAGCTGGACCGGTTGCCGGGACCGTGTGTATTTGGCCCCGCCTTTTTCCGAATTATGTTCGGCAACCCGTCGTTTCAAATCCCGGGTGATCCCGGTATACAGTGTCTGGTCATGGCACCGGACCAGATACACAAACCATGTTATTGTGGCCATCTATTCAATTTCGCCTTTTCGATGTTATCGAGGGCATCTGGAGGTCCGCTTAAACCGCGCGATTCCAATGGACCATCAGGCAGCCATTTTTCCCAGCCATTTCATGTAGGCTCCGGCCACAGCCGGCCACGAAAATCGCTCGGTTAATTGCAGGGATTCTTTTTTGCCGAGGGGAACGAAGTTTTCAATCAATTGTTCGAGTCGCCGGGTGAATTCTCCATCCGGGTAGCGGAATACGTCGGGAAAAAGCTCCATGTAGGCAAGCCTGTCCGGGACCAGCGGCCGGCATCCGCTTCGAACGCCCTCCAGGATGGCCATGCCGAAAAATTCATGAAGCGCTGTGGAAACAATGATATCGCCGCGCGCCAGTAGATTTGCGTATTCTTGTCGATTTTCAGCATATCCGAAATGAATAATATGGGCCTTCAGCTTTTCTTGCGCCCATGAAAAAATATCCGGTTGATGTTTAAAACGCTGCCCCAGAATGATCAGTTCAAAGGCTAGCCCTTTTTCCGATAAATTTACCAGGGATGTAAAAAATTGATGCGGATTTTTATCGTGTTCCCAGCGATGATTCCAGATGATCACCGGCTTTTTATTCGTGCCAGGGGAAGCCGTTACCTGGTCAAAGGCGGAAAAGTCGACACCTGGATATAAAACGGAGGTTTTATCAATCACGGTATCGACCAGGTGCCGAAGTTTCATGTCCGCTGCTTTTTTCAGGTAATCCCGGATGCCGGATATAAAGGTATCCAGGTTATAGCGGCTGTTAAAAGCAAGATAATCTGCCGTCAGCGCGGATGTAAAATTAATTGCCGTAAACTGATGTTGACCCGGATCGGTAACCTGTCCGGGATAACCGAACTGATTTTCGTGAAAATAGACGGCTGCCGGAAGTTCGATTCCGGCGCGAAAAAGCTGACTGCGGAGGACGGCAATATCAATGAAGGTAGAACATAACATGCCGTCATATTGTTTTCCCTCGGCAGCCAGCGATATTATCTTATCACACACCCAAAGAGCGGCAAGCTGCATGCGCATCTTCCACTTCCTGGCCGGTAGACTCAGCAGGGTAAATTTGAAATCAAGGTGCTGTTGCAGCCCGTCGATAAACGCACGATGTGAACCGCCGTAATACGGTTCAATCAACAAAAAATGCGGCGCTGGTGCCATTTTTGATTTCCACGCTTATCCTGTCGCCGCGGCCTTATACCCTGACGGTTTCCCCGGCACGGGGAACATAAGCGGTATATCCCTTCTTTCTCAGTGTATCGGCAAATGCCTTGGATTGGCTTTCTTCCCCGTGTACCACGGCGACCCGTTTAATTTCCAGGTTGGAATCATCAAGAAATCGAAGAAGTTCTGATCGGTCGCCATGGGCACTGAAACCGCCAAGCTTGACGACTTCGGCCTTCAGCGGGTATTCCTTGCCTAATATTTTTACAAGGGGCGGGTTGTGTTTTCGTCCTTCTTTCGCCCATTGGAGCCCCTGGTCCAAAATCCGCCGGCCCAGTGTGTGGGCGGCCATGAAGCCCACAATCAGGATGGTATTCTTTCTATCGTGAATTTTGTACCGCAAGTGGTGCAGAATACGTCCCCCTTCACACATTCCCGAAGCGGACAAAACGATGTGGGGCTTTTGTTCGCGGTTTAACGCCATCGATTCTTCCACGGATTTGACGAAATTGATCTGTTTAAATGAAAAGGGGTTATCGCCGTCAGCCAAAAAGGTTTCTTTGGTCTCAGCATCGTATACTTCGGGATGTTCGCCATAAACCCTTGTCAGGCGGGTGGCCAGAGGGCTGTCCACATAGATCGGGATACGCGGTACTTCTCCGTTATCGTATAGTTCGTGAAGACGGTAGATCAGTTCCTGGGTTCGCCCGAAGGCAAAAGACGGAATTAAAACAGACCCGCCCCGGTTATAGGTATCGTTAATGACTTTCTTCAGCATCGGCCCCATATCGACAACCGGTTCATGGAGACGGTCGCCGTAGGTGCTTTCCATGATGAGTAAATCAAGGTGACGATCCGCTTCATCAAACTCGGCAGTGGGGTTTCGTAAAATCGCGGAATCATACCTTCCAAGATCGCCCGTGTATCCGACAGTGATGACACGTCCGGCCTTTTTGACCCTCACTATGGAAATCGCGGACCCCATAATGTGGCCGGCATCGTAAAAGGTGCAGGTCATATTTTTTCCGACAGTTATCGGCTGCCGATAGGGCTGCCCCCTGAAACAGGCCAGGGCCTTTTCGGCATCTTCAACCGTATAGAGGGGAGAGACCGCGTTTAGATGATATTTGTGAATCAGTTGATCGATGGCCTCGGGGTTGATCCGGTGGTTGATTTTTAACTTTGCCCGGATTTCTTTTTGCTCTTTGTGGCTCAGTTTTTTCCCGGTGTAGTCCGAACGAATTTTTGAAATGGAAGACCGGACGGTCTTATAGTTCAAATAAAGCGCGTCGGATTCTTGAATCCGGGCCGAGTCGTTCAATAAATATTGGCACGAATCGGCTGTCGGCCGGGTACAGATTACCTGGCCGTGGAAATCTCTGCTGGTCACCATGGGAATCCGGCCCGAGTGGTCGATATGCGCATGGGATAATATGATATTGGTGATGAGTTTCGGATCGATGGGCAGCACCCGGTTTTTCTCTGCGCTCTCTTTTCTGCGGCCCTGAAACATCCCGCAGTCAAACACGATCCGGTCGTCGCCACAGTCCAAAAGATGCATCGAACCGGTCACTTCCCGGGCCGCTCCATAAGACGTTACGTTCATATTCATATCCTCCTGATAGTTTTATGCGGCACACCATAACGCCTGTCTTGCGATTGCGTCAAGGCATACATTCCAAACAATATTATCGAATCCGGCCCACGGAAAAAGCAAGGAAAAACGGTCCCAGATAATATAAAGGTAAGCCCGCGGCCCGGTCGAAAAAGGCTTTCTGCACGAAAAAGAATGGCCGCAAAGATCATTCCAAATCGCATCTGCCGCCTCCAACCGTGTCACGTTGCGCTGTCGTCCGGTTGCTCCAGATCAGGCCCGACTGACGGGAAATGGTCCGTGACACCGCTGTTTCAATGGCCGGCCGGCTGCCATAAATGATGACCCGTTTTCGGGCCCGGGTAATGCCGGTATAAAGGATTTCCCGGGTGAGCTGGCGATGGGTGGAATCGTCGGGCAGCACGAGCAATACGTCGTTAAATTCAGACCCCTGGCTTTTGTGGACGGTCACGGCAAAGGAGAGCTCCCAGGCGGGGAGCTGGTCCAGGGCAAAGGCCTGGTACTGATTCGCCCCCTGAAAATAGACCCGAAAATGACCGGTCCTGTTTCGGATCACCACGCCGGTGTCGCCGTTAAACAGGCCCCGGCTGTAATCGTTGCGCGTGACCATGATCACAGCGCCGTTAAACAGGCCCGAGGCGGTATCTCTCCTGGTATCCGGCACGGTATCGATACGGGCGTCCATGTGGGTTGTCAGGTCGTGTTCGATTACCCGGTTGATCTCATCGCATCCGAAGGGACCATACCGCAACAGGGTCAGGATTCGGGACCGGCCCGCCCATTCAAATATTTCTTCCAACAGCCGCCGCCCGGCATCGGTATCCATAAGATCCTGCCGGGTCTGTTCACCGGCGGTTCTGACCAGATTCGGATAACTGACAGAAGTATCGGTATCCGGTGATAAAAAATAGTGCCTGGCCCACAGGCGGAGACACGCCTGCCACTGCCCGGATTCCATGGGTGCCACCACAGCCCACTGGTCGATTTTACCGTTTAGGGCGGTTTGAAAGGAGATCGGGGTGCAGGCCGGACAGCGACCCCGGTTGATGGCAGTTGCCAGCTGATTGATCCGGGTGCCGGCACGGTAATTATTTTGTAAAACCACCAGGTGGTTCTTAAAAATGCCGAAATCATCATCCGCCGGGATCATTTCGGCAAATACCGCGCCGGCTTCCACTGAAGGAAGCTGGTTCTGGTCCCCCATCAGGATTAACCGGGTCCGGGACGGGTCCAGCGCCTCGAGAAATTTCGACAGCATAACCACATCCACCATGGATACTTCATCGATAATGACCACCTCGGCCGGAAGGGGGTTTCCCCGGCGAAAATAAAAATCGTTTTGATGGCGGCGGTATCGAAGCAGTTTGTGCAGGGTGCTTCCCTTCAGGGTCAGCAGATCCCGATCCGTATCGCTGAGTGAGCGGATAGTGGGGACGAGGCTGGACACCGCTTCGGTCATTCGCTGGGCCGCCCGGCCGGTCGGAGCAACCAGGGCCATTCGCGTCGCCGGTATGCCCGCACGGGCAAGTCCCCGCACGATATTGACCATCACCGATGTTTTGCCCGTACCCGGGCCGCCGGAAATGATCGTAAATGGCGATACGAGAGCCTGGCGAATTGCCGCCACCTGTTCGGCGTCCCGGTAAATGGGCTGCCCCCCTTTTCCCAGGCGCAGGGACTGTTCTTCGGAAAAAAGTGTATCCATGATTTTGTCGGCGATCGAACCGGTTAAGCCATGGGGATCATCCGCGGATAAAAAGGCCTCAATCTGCCGATGAAGACGTTTTTCATGACGGTGATATTTCTGAAAATAGATCCGTGGAATCCCGGAAGCCGTCTCGAAAATCAGTGGGTGCCGGTTCGATTTTCCGGCGGCGACCAGGCGGGCATATCGACCTTGCTTCTGCCGGGCGAGAAATCGGTCAATCCGGTTGAAAATCTGTTCGGGAACGACCTTACCGGCGGCCAGGCGGCCGATGTGGGCACGGGTTAATTCCAGGCAGAGGCTTCCCTCCCGCATGGCGGCGAACATCAGGGCCAGAACCGTTATCAATGACGGGTCATCGGCCGTACCGTCCGACATTATCAGGTCATCAATCGTCATCCAGTCGACGGGGCTCAGATCGAGAGATTGAAAGAGAAGGCGGTCTTCGGCGATCAGCGGGCCGAAGCGGCGGGCCAGCCACGAGGAAAAACCGGAATTCGCAGTCGATGACGGAGTGGTGTTATTCATGATCGAAAAGGGTCTTTTCAAGCGAAGTTAACGAACCGATCTCGTCGGGCGGTACAAAATAGATACCATGATCGGGCGAAATCCCCATCCCCCGCAGATAGAAATAGAAGACACCGCCAAAGTGGCGCCGGGGGTCAAAGTGTTTTCCCGATGCCTGTCGCAACCACCGGAGTACGGCTACGGTATACAACCGGTATTGCAGACGATAGTCGGCCGCATCCATGCTGGCGGAAAGGGCGGGAATGGCATAGCCGTCGGCCAGATAGTTCGATTTCCAGTCGGCAATATAATAGGTGCCTTCGTATCGAAAGACAAGGTCGACGACACCACGGATCAACCGGTCCGGTGACGACGGAACGGTATAATAAAACGCGATTTCGTGCCGACGGTCTTCGGGTGCCAGCGACCCCAGGGTAAAACGGTCCCCCACCCGGGGGATCGGTGTGGTCAACGTGTCTGCAATCACCCGGGCCACATGGGGCTCAAACTGGCGATCCACGCTATATTGGGCCATGTATCGGCGGATGAGATTGCCGGGGCCGTCTGCTTCCAGTAATTGCCGGGCATGGGAGACAACATCATTAAAATCAATATGCTCTAAAATGTCATGAAACATCGATCCAACGTCCGGTCCGCCGGGAATCTCGTCTGCCGGCCGAAGCGCCCGGGGAGGCCGTATATCGAGCGCGGCCCCGCTTTCATCATCTTCACGGGAAATGGTGGAATCATTACCGAATGTTGCCGGCAGCGGATCGGTATCGGCATTCATGGCCACCTTTCTGGCATGGATACTCGAAAACGAGGCAACCTTCGTGGTGCGATGGCCGAAGTAGGTATCCGGTGGCAGCAGGTGCCGTGGCAGCGTCAGGCCAGGTAGATGGCCGTCCGCCAAAGCGGGCTGGATGTGCTCAGAAGAATGAACGTCCGGCCTTAACCATGTTACTTCCGCCGATGCTTCGGCTCCGGAAAAAGCCTCGTCAATTGCCCGGGCCATGAAGCGGCAGACCGGCCCGAAATGCGGCTGCCGGGTCAAAGCGGGAAAAAACGGCACATACAGCTTAAACTGCGCCCGGGTCAGGGCCACGTACAGCAGCCGCTTATCTTCATCTTCCGCCTCCTGCCGGTAACGGGCCGGATCGGATTTTTGTGTCAGGTCAATCACCTTATCGATGTTGCCGGGATGATCGGCTTCGATCCGGTGAAAGGTGTGATACTGCGTATGTCGGCCCTGGGTCAGGCCGCCGGCAATAAAGACAACGGGAAATTGTAACCCTTTGGCCCGGTGCATGGTCATGATCTGGACCTTGCGCTGTTCCGTTTCGATTTCATGAATATCAGCATCGCTTTCAGCCGGAATAGCCTGATGGCGGTAACCGTCGAGATGGGAACACAGCTGTTCAAAATCAAGATTTTTCCGATACGCGATATCACAAAGAGAGGCAAATATCTGGTGATAATTCGTTTCCGTGCGATCCCATCTTGAGGTGGCGGATTCCCGGAAGATCAGACCGGTATCCGCTTGAATCGACTGGAACAGCTCTCCCCAGTAACGATTTTGAGCCAGTTGATGCCATTTCAAAAAAAGGAGCCGAACCGGATGGGAAACCGGCAGGTCGTCATAGGTATACAGGTCGTCGGCCCGGAATCGAAAAAATGGGGTCAGCAGCGCTTTTTTAACATAAATACCATCCGATGGGGACAAAATGGCACGAAAAACCAGGCTGAGGTAGTACGCTTCGTCAGATTCAAACAGGCCGGGCTTGCGATAGTAGGAACAGGGAATCTGCTGGTCGCTCAACTCGGTTTCCATCAAAAGGGCATCTTTGCGGCCGCGGACCAGAATAGAGATATCGCCTGGGTCCAGCGGTCGGCACGGGCTGTTTTTTCCGGCAATAACAAGCTTATCACCGGTGGTCAGAAACCGGATTTCCCGGGCGATGAACCCCGCCAGATCAGCCGCCGCCCGGCCGGGCTGCCGGGGGCCCCGCCGGTCGATAATGTTCAGCGCCCTGCGATTGGATGTGTCCCGGGCAATCTTTTCCGGTAAATCTTTTTTTTCCGGGCTGGTGGCGGGAAGGTAGGTAATTTCGTGCCATTTTGCGGCCCGGGGGGGACCGAACCACGGAGACGCGGAAAAAACCCGGTTAAAGCCGGCCACCAGGGTCGGGTCGGATCGCCAGTTGATGTTGAGAAAGTAGATGGAAGCCCGGCCCTTACCTGCCAGTTTCTCCAGTTGATACCGGGCCGACAGGTAGGTAAACACATCGGCGCCCCGAAAAGAATAGATCGCCTGCTTGGGATCGCCGATAAGAAACAACCGGCTGGTATCACTTTCAATGAAAATCCGTGCAAAGATCTGCCACTGGATCGGGTCTGTATCCTGAAACTCGTCGACGAAGGCATAGTGGTATTGTTTTCTAAGAGGGGCCAGTAACCGGCCGGCATCAGGGCCGGTCAGGGTGGCATGCACCTGTTTGAGCATATCATCATAACTGATCCACCCCTGTGACTGCTTGGCGATCCGAACGTCTTTTCCCAGTCGGCGAATACTTTCTACGGCCACGATGTGCTTAAGGTGGCTGAAAGTACGAATTGTCTCCTTCAGGGCAACGACAACGTCACCCAGGCGGGGGCAGACATCGCCGGAGTTATCATGGCCGCCATTATATTTTTCGGGCACGATCACATCCGGACCGTCCTTCTTCAGTTTTTGATACCCTTCCATCGTATCGAGCAGCCGGTTAAAACCGGTCAGGTCCGGGTGGCGGGGATCAACCGTCCCCAGCCACTGTTCAAGGGGGCGAATCACCTTATTGACAATGGCCGTTCGGCTTCGGGCATGAAAGTTTAATTGTTGATATGCATCCATAAAACCGGTACCCGGCCCGGCCAGGGACTTGAGCGTGTCCAGGGCGGTGCCAAAGTGATCGATCCGGTCGGATAAATCCACGTCTTCGGAATCGGGGAACAATGTATCACCGGCCGCCGGGTTAAACCCACCGGCGGTAATCCGGATAAGGATGTCAAGATAGGCGGATTGTTTTTCAGGAAAGCCGGATATGGCCAGCAATTGCGGCAACCAGCGGCCGTATCGCTGCGGCCAGACAGATCGCATCTGTTCCCTGAGCGCTTTTTCGAACAGGGGCCGGTCATCCACCAGCTCGGTTTGAAAGAGGGTATCGTTTTCAAAGGCAAAATCTTTTAACAACGCGTGACAGAATCCATGAATCGTATGGATCGGCGCGGTATCAAAAGCATCCAGAGCCGCACCCAGCCGATGGGCGGTTTTTTCTGTTATGTCAGGCGAGGAGCGTGTCTGCTCAAGCTTTTCACGAATACGGATTTTAAGTTCGCTGGTGGCTTTTTCTGTATACGTCACCAGAAGGATATTTTCGAGCAGCAGGCCGGGCTTTTCTACCAGCAGCCGCACCACCAGGTTTTCAATGGTATACGTCTTACCTGTGCCGGCCGAGGCCTCGATCAGGCCGTGGCGGTCCAGATCGATCTGGTGAATATCATGGATGATGAGGGGCTGGTGTGTGGGCATGAATGATAAATATTTTTGGGGTAAAGGGCAAAGTTAGACAACCGAAAATAAATACCACGGGTGAAGCGCTTTATTCAAGTTGTTGGTAATCGGCACAAAAAAATGGCCGTTTAATGCGGCCACGAGAGAAAACGGTTATTTTTGAAAGAGATTTTTTTTGGAAGGGCAATACCTGGAAAACAAGCGGTTGAAAAACGAAAACCTGGCGCTTCGCAGCCAGCTTTACGAAAGATTCGGTTTTACAAATATCATAGGGAAAACACAGCCCTGTTGAAAATATTCGACAAAAAAACAGCACCCAGCGACGGGACGGTTCGACTGCCGGGTGAAAGCGGAAACGGCAGGCACACGATTTTTTTGTTAGCCGCCGGTGACCGGCCGGTACCTGCCGAAAATGCCAAACCGACCTACGGCCCGGTCGAGCAGGTCAGCGGGAAACGCGGGTTGAACCAGCCGGTCAAATTCATCGGCGGTCTCGGCAAATGCATCGCGCATGTCGTCTCTAAACTGGCGGCGGAGGGTGTCGTCGATGGCGGCCGGGTCCTGGGCGAGCGGATTGACCGAACATTGAATCACGGTTTCAAACGGCAGCCAGTAACGAAGATGCCGATCCAGGTATTCGGCAACCAGGTCGGTCAGATAGTTTTCAGCCGTTTCCGGATCGACTTCAAAAATAAATTCTGACGCAGCTTTCGTCCCCACCATGTGGATGATCAGAGATGATTTTCCGATCCCGCCTTGTGCCTGGGTGGACGCCCGGGCGCAAAGATAAAACAAGATCGGTGCCAGCATATATTTATTCGGTTTTCGGTTCAGAGGGCCACCACCGGCAGGAACCAGCACATGCCATCCGGTTTCTTTTTCGTGCCAGCACCATCGGATCAGTCCGTTGAGCCGGACAGGGCCCGGTTCCGGGCGATCTCCTCTATCGATGGGCGCGCGAATGTCGATGGGATCGAACCGGAGGACGCGGGTAAGGCCTGCCATGTCTGCCGCTTCACCGGGTGTACCGATAACCGTTGCGGCCCAGGCCTCACCGGCCGATACCATTCGGTCGGCCAGGGGCGATATCACTTTTTCGAACTCGAACAGCTTTTCCTTTATGGACGCCTTATCCACTGCGGCGAACAGGCCCGCCGGGGTGATGCTGCGTCGATGGAAATCCGCATAGAAATGATCAAATATTTGATCGAGCAACCGATGCGGATCAGCGATCCCGGGCCGGTCGATGCGGGTGTCCAGCCATTGATACAACGGAAGGTGTACCAGTTGCCAGTCAAACGGGTATTCAGAAAAAAACGGCTCGTCCTCCACCTGAACCCGGTCTTCTGGCGCGGCTACGTCTTTGGCAATTCCCAGGTGACACAGGACGCTTTCATTAATCGGGGCGATTAAAAATCGTTTTAGCCGGCTTAATTGAACGGGCTCATCCATGCCGGTATCAGCGATTATTCCGGCCGGAACGGATAGATCCGGGTTCAGGGCGGCCACGCGCTGATATTCGCTTTCTTCCAGCTTTGGCTTAACGTCGGTCCAACGGCCAGTGGCGCGATAACAGGCGACCCGGTCGGCCAGGTCATTGTTGACCATCACATCCGACCCGGCCGTGACGGCGTCCGGTTCCAGATATCGGGGGCTGCTTCCCTTCAAGGGGATGCAGGTCACCTGAAACGACGTTTTCGCCGGCAGTACCCGGTCTTCGATAAAGCGCTTCAACTGGTTGACGACGTTGCACGGCGGCAGTTCACGATCTTTTTGAAGATCCCGGGAGATATAGCTGATATAAAATTTATCTCTGACCGCCAGCAGTGTTTCCAGAAATAAATACCGGTTTCGTTCCGCAAGATTGATGTCTCCGATCCGACGTTTTTTCAACCGCAGGTCCAGGGGCGATGTTTCCGCCCGGCCGGGAAAGCTGCCTTCTTCCATGCCCATGACATAGACGATTTTAAAAGGAATCGGCCGCATGGGCTGCAGTTCGGCAATCGTGACGCCGTGGGTAAGATAATCGCCATGCCCTCCGGAGATGGCCCCCAGGCGGAAGCGGATATACTCGGCGATCAGGGTGGCATCCAGAAAGGGGGAATGATCCGGTGTCGGCGTCTGATTTGAATCCGACTGCAGGTGGTCGTAAAAGATCAATTCGTCCAGGGCCTGGAACAGGTGTTGCCGGATCACCGTTTCTCCGGGATAATCGGGGGGAATGGAGAACAGGTTTTCAGCCGCAGCCTTCAACGCCGCGCGCCACTGTGCGGCAGATGCCCGGTCCAGGCGCAACGTGTCTGCGGCATGGGCCAGGGCCGTTATCACCAGGCCGAATTTTTCGACCATGGCCGTGTCCCCGGTTTCCGTGTCGCTGTAGGGGACCCGATTTTCAAAATGCCCGGCATCGGTCCCCCCATCCGGGTTTCCTGAAAAAATGCGGGCCAGGCGGAGGCGCTGCAGCCCCTGTTTCCAGGTGTAGCGGCCGCTGTCCGGGGCATTTTCGGCCGGTGAATCGGTATCTTCATAAGAGTGGAAAATATTCAATGCGTCGGCCCAGGCGGCCCATACCCGGATATCGTCAGTCGACAGATGCCATCTGGCCAGAAAACAGGGGTTTAACATCAGGTCGAATACGGCCTTGCGGGTAAACCGGCCGGTGGCCATAGACAATAGGCCCAACATCGCCTGGCCGTAAACGCTTTCAATATCGGCCCGTGAATCGATTAAATTATAGGAAATCCGCCGGGGCATCCTGTTAAAGACATCGCCGAAAACCGGTTTATAAACGGAGATGTTGGGAACCAGCACGGCGATATCTGTCAGGTTCAGGTTTTCGTCTGCTTCCAGGTTGAAGATGATATTCTGGTAAACGGTTTCCACTTCCCGGTAGATACCGGGGCATCCGAATATCTGGAGCGAACGATCCGGGTGCAACCGGTGTTCTGAAGAAGACGTACCCAGCGTCAATATATCATGCTGAACCTGCTTTAAAACCGTATCCGTTCGGCCAACCGGTACAAAACCGGCGTTGAATGTATAGTCGGTCAACTGGCACAGCAGGCGGACACTTTCACGGCCCGGCTTGCCCCAGGCGGACAGGAGGGGATGATCCGGGCCGCCGGATAACTCGCCGTCGTCCATTTCCGTATTCCGGATGCGTAATACGCGGTTTTTTCGTTTCATCCACCGGGTTTCCCCCGGGGTGCGTACGTCTTCCCAGAATTCACTGGACGGATTGAGGGCGTAGATGAAAATATCGTAAAATGGTTTCAGCCGGTCGATCAGGGCCAGATGAAAGGCAGACACCTGGGACAGACCGAAAAAATGAATCGGTCGGGTCGGAATATTTTTACGGCCATGGGCCCCGGGGCCACCGAGTACGTGATCCGCATATTCCATGAGGGATAAGACCGGGTTTTCGAAAAATGATTTGCTTTCATCCCGGAGATGAGCGGCTGCCAGATAGATCCACCGCTCGCACCGGGCCAGGTCGTCCGGAGCGGCTCCAGCGGCATTGGCCCCGGTCATTCCGCGGCGGATCCAATCCTGGATCATGTCCGTCCGGTGATATTCATATTCCTGAAACAGGTGGCCCAGCTTTTCCGACAACTGCCAGAGCCGGATCGAATAATCCGGATATTTCTTCCCATCCGAATCAAATAGATAGCCTGCAATCGGCGCGGCCGCCGGATTGTCTCTGGCAAGACCGGAGAGTACGGAGAGGATGAGGAGCTGTGCCCTGGTTCTATCCAGCATACTGGCGCCATCAGGGTCCGGGTCCAGGGCAGCGATCATCTCCCAGAGCCCGGTTTCAAGAAACTGGAAATCGACGTTCATCATAATAGATTCTCGTCGGGTCACCGCCAGGGTCAGCCATTTGGCCAGGTTGTTATTGGGGACAACGATTTTCAGGGGAAGAAATGGATCATCGGTCCGGCGGCTTTTTTCGGCTGCAATCCCGGCGAGTTTTTCGGCCAGGTATTCAAGTCGGTTGCTGAAGAAAAGTTCAATCGTCATGGGTTCAGGTCGTCATCTGCCCAGGTTGTATTTGTGCACACCTGGCACGGGCGTTCAATGATGGGAGCGATTCGGCGTTTCTCTTGAAATTAAAACCTTCTATGCGGTCTTTTTTTAATGTATCATCGGATAGGTAAGCACAAGTATGGGCCAAAGGCAAGTCACAGGCTCTTGGTACCGCGGCGGGTGTTCAAAGTCAGCCGGAAATAGGTTGAGATACCTATTGGCCGATGGTATGTCGACAAGGCATGGACATAAACGGGTATCCGTGTTGAAATGAAAGAGATCTGGATTATCGGTCTTGGCCGGTTCGGTCAGCTGGCTGCCGACAGGCTGGCCAGGATACACCCCCGGCACCATCTGATTCTGGTGGATCCTGACGGCGAGCACCTGCGGCAGGGCAAGGCCGTGCGTCGAACCCTTGAGCAGGAGGACGGGGTTTCTTTTCTGGATCAACGATTGAACCCGGAAAAAGCCCCCGACTGGATCGTACCGGCGCTTCCGGTTCATCTGGCCGCCCAGTGGTGTCTTGCCCGGTTGGGAAAACACGGACTTAGACAGATCGGTATTCCCGCAGAAATCGATAGCCTTGTCCCTCACCCGGTGCGAGATTTGCCCGGCCAGGTATATGTCAGCCATGCCGATTTTATCTGCCCGGATGATTGCGTCGAACCGGCCGTTATCTGCACGGTCACCCGGAAAAAACGAAAGATGGATATGTTCGACCTCCTGGAACGCATCCGGATATCCGGATTTCTGTCTCTGGTGGTGAGAAGTTACCAGCTCGCCCCGGGCGTGGGTGGCTATCGGCCCCGGCAACTGTTTGACCTGCTTCACGGGCTTGAGAAGTGCGGGAAGAAATATCTGGTCAGTACGGCCTGCCGGTGTCACGGCGTGGTCACCGGACTGGAATATACCTGATACATGAGGAAGCAATGAAGCGAACAGGATTGATTTGCATCAACACGGGAAACGGAAAGGGAAAAACCACCGCAGCAATCGGTACGGCCATCCGGGCTGCAGGTCAGGGATTAAAGGTCCTGATCCTTCAGTTCATGAAAGGACAGAAAGATGTCGGCGAATTAAACGCGCTGTCAAAAACCGATCTTCCCATTACCATCCGGCAATACGGCCGTAAGGGATTTATCCGCAACAAGGCGGACAGAACCATCGACTGTGAACTGGCCCGGGCCGGCCTGAAAGATTTTGGCGAAGCGGTGGCCAGCGGCCGGTTTGACCTGATCATCCTCGATGAGATCAACATGGCCATTGATTTTGATCTGCTTTTGCTTGACGATGTCATGGCGGCCATTGAGCAAAAAACGCCCGAACTTCATCTGATCCTGACGGGACGAAATGCCAGAAAAGAGTTGATCGAGATCGCCGATCTTGTCACGGAGATGAAAGAAATCAAGCATCCGTATCGCAAAGGAATCATGGCCCAGAAAGGGATCGAGTTTTAACCGTATCCGCTGAACGATGATATGAGAGGGAATTCAACAAATGGATAAAAACAGGGCAATGGTTATTTTTCAGCCGTCAGGCCGGCGCGGTGAGGTTCCAAAGGGAACGAGCCTCATCGAGGCATCCCGCCGGATCGGTGTCGATATCGAGGCCTTGTGCGGCGAAAAAAAAATCTGCGGCAAATGTATTGTGCGCATTGAGGAGGGCCGGTTTGAAAAATTCGGAATTACTTCCGGCCCCGGCCATGTCAGCCCCTGGCAGGAAGAGGAGGGCAAGTTTATTTCCGCGGACCGCAAGGCAGAAGGGTACCGCCTGGGGTGTGTCGCCAAAGTAGAAGGCGATATTCTGGTCTTTGTCCCCGAAGCCTCGAGGGCCGGTAAACAGGTGGTGAGTAAGGCTGCCCGGGATATTCACATTGATCATAATCCGGCCGTGCGGGTGTACTATGTCCAGGTAGACCCGCCGACCTTTGAAGAACCCACCGGGGATTTTGAAAGAATTTGCCGCGGGCTGGAAAGGGACCATGGCCTTGAGAACCTGACCATCGATATATTTGCCCTCAGGCAGCTTTCCGGAGCATTGCGAAAAGGCAGGTGGGCCGTTACCGTCAGTGTCTGGAACGACCGGGAAGTGATCCGGGTACGACCAGGCCGGGTTGAGCAGGCTTATGGCATCGCCATAGATGTGGGGACCACTACCGTTGCCGGTTACCTGTGTGATTTGCAAACCATGGAAGTGCTGGAAACCGTATCCATGATGAATCCGCAGTGTAAATACGGCGAAGACGTCATGGCACGCATCACCTACCAGATGACGAATGAAGACGGTCTGCAGCGTATGAACGACGATATCATTAAAGGTATCAACGAGTTGATCGAAAAAGCCGTGGCCGGGACGCATCCGTCGGAAAAAGAATCAAAAAGGCCCGGGAAAACAGCCGAATCCGGGAATATTCAGGAAGACGGCAAGGTCTATCGGTGCCTGACACGCGAAGATATTGAAGATATCACCATCGGTTTCAACACGGCCATGCACCATATTTTCCTGTCTTTGAATCCGGAGTACATCGGCGTAGCCCCGTTCCCGCCGGCCATCCACCACAGCATGGATATCCGGGCCCGGGATCTGGGGATCCATATCAATCCTTCCAGCTATCTGTTTGTTCTGCCTGTGGAGGCCGGGTTCGTCGGTGCCGACAATGTGGGCGTCTTAATTGCGGAAGAACCTTACAAACAGGAAGAAAACCAGCTGATCATCGATATCGGCACCAACGGCGAGCTGGTGCTGGGCAATCGCCACAAGCTGATCTCTTCATCCTGCGCGACCGGTCCGGCTCTGGAAGGGGCCCAGATTACATTCGGTATGCGGGCCGCGCCCGGCGCCATTGAACGGATTGAAATCGATCCGGAAACAAAAGATGTGAATTACAAAGTCATTGCCCGGGAAGCCTGGCGTAAATTTTCAGCACCCGGGGACATGAAGGCCAAGGGGATTTGCGGCTCAGGCATCCTCGACCTGCTGGCCGAGCTGTACCGGTCCAAGGTAGTTTTAAAAAGTGGTGCCTTCAATAAAGCAGACCTTGAAGGCCATCCCCGGTTCAGGAAAAACCCGGACACCGGGCATCTGGAATTTGTAATTGCCTGGGCAAAGGAATCCAGTATTGATAAGGATATCGTGATCACCCAGAAAGATATCCGCCAGATTCAGCTGGCCAAGGGCGCGCTGTATGCCGGATGCAAGTTGATGATTCAGCGGATGGGCCTTCATAAAGTCGATACGGTCAAAATCGCCGGAGCTTTCGGGACCCATATCGATCGGGAAAAAGCCCTGATCATGGGACTCTTTCCCGATTGTGATATCGAGAAAATCCATGGTGTGGGCAATGCTGCCGGTGACGGCTGCCGGACGGCGCTGCTGAATATTCAGAAACGGGTAGAAGCCAACTGGTGCGCCCGCAATGTAGAGTATATTGAACTGACCGTGGAAGAAAATTTTCAGCAGGAATTCATGGAATCTCTGCAATTGCCGCACATGACGGACGAATTCCCCCATCTTGAGGGGATTGTCCCCGATGATATCCTGAATCAATAAATTCATTGCCGGGGAACGATAAAACCAAGGGGAAATCCCCCCAAAGGGAGGTTAAAAATGGCTAAAAAGATGTTGCTGGATGCCTACCACGGGAAAAAGACAATCAGGGCGCCATGGGTGCCATACGCGGGTGTGCATTGTGCTTTTTTAATCAATGAACCGGCTGACAAGATGCTTCAGGACCCTGAGCTGCTGGCAAAAGGCATCGTTCATACCGCCAGACGATACCAGGCGGATGGGATTCCTCTCGTTTTTGATTTGTCGATGGAGGCCCATTCCGTGGGATGCGAACTGAAGTGGTGGAAAGATAATGTGCCCTCCGTTAAAAGCCACCCCTGCTCGAATAAAACGCCTGCTGAAGCAGGCCTTCAACTGCCGGACAAAAATTCAGGACGCTGGCCGGTGCTCTTTGAAGCGGCCAGAATCGCCCGGCCTCAGCTGGACGAGCTCGACTGCGTATTGATGGGGCTTTGCTGCGGCCCGCTGACACTGGCCTCTCATTTAGCCGGCGTACGGATCTTTACAGATGTGTATAAACACCCGGAATTCGCTTCCGAAGTGTGTCAGTTTGCCGGCGAGCTGGGAACCGTTGCCGCCGGGTTTTACGCTGAAATGGGTTGTGAGATCATTGCCATCGTCGATCCGGTGGCATCGCAGATCAAACCGGAAACCTTCAAAAAATATGTGACTCCCCATTGCCAGGAAACGATCAAAACGATCCATGACGCCGGCCTGACATCTTCCTTTTTCATCTGCGGGAACGCGACCAGGGTCATGGAAAACGTCTGCACCATCGGGACCCACAGTTTTGCCATTGACGAGCAGATGAATATGAATTTTATTCGCGACATGGCCCTGAAACATAAGGTTGGTTTCGGCGGCAACCTGAAATTAACGCTGGCCTTGAGCCTGGGCCTTATTTCCCCCCGGGAGGATGCCATTGTAAGTCTGGCGGCCGGCGGCCAGCAGGGGTATACTTTCTCGCCCGGCTGAGACATGCCTTACGATGTTCCGGTGGAACATATCGATCAGGCTATCGAAGCGCGTGACTGGTTTGAGCAGTACTACCCCAAATACCCCGAACCCTGGTAAACCGCCTGAATAAAGGAGAGGCGCATTATGGCAGACAAATTAACCATCGATGTGGTGACCCTGGACAGCGTACAGTGTGCGGCCTGTGGATACATGATGGAATCCATTGCCGCCCTGCCCGATGATGTCCAGGAGATGATCGAATATACCGAATGGTCGATCAAGAGCGAGGACGGCATTGCCAGGTTCAAGGAACTTGGTGTTCAGGTCCTGCCGTCAATATGCATTGAAAAAGACGTTGTCTTTCCAAGCATTATTCCTCAATACGAAGAACTCATCGATGAAATGGCCAGGCGGGCACCCAATGATGCCATGAAGAAGAGAATTGCATCCCTTAGAGATGTCGGGTTTCAATTTGACAAAATCGAGGAAAACCTTGCCAAAGCCGGGTCCGGGATGGCGACGCGTACGAATTCAAAAGTTCGGAAATAGCAATCCGGCACCCTGTCTCCGAAAATCTAGAAAGGGAGAACATCGCATTAATGTCTGCCGTAACACGAGTTTACCTGATTACCGGATTTTTAGGGAGCGGTAAAACAACATTATTAAACCGCATCCTCGACCGATTTCCCCGTGATAAAAAACTGGCCCTGCTGGTCAACGAATTCGGCGAGATCGGGATCGACGGCACCCTGCTTGAAGCTGAAGATTATGAGCTGATGGAGATCAGCAAAGGGTCCATCTTTTGCGTTTGTGTCAAGACGGATTTTATCAAGGGGTTGTATACACTCAGCACCACGGTTCAACCGCATATCATGATCATCGAATCCACCGGTGTCGCCAATCCATCAGACTTAAAAAAAGATCTCGTGCTGCCGATTTTTAACAACCGCTTCCGGTTCATGACTCAGTTCTGTATGATTGATGCCGTTCATTTTCTCGACGCCTATGAAGTCTATTCATCCATAGAAAAACAGATTGCTTCTTCCAGTGTTTTTATTATCAATAAAACCGATCTGGCCCCGCCTGAAAAAATTGCCGCAACCAAAAAAGTGATCCGTCAATTTCATCCGGACCCGTTCTTTTTTGAAACAACTTATGCCGATATCCCCATCGCCGGGTTCTTTGAATTCGACGCCCCGCCACCTCGTACCCCGGCGGAAAGCCCGGTTGCGGGATCGCCGTCGATTCTGTCTGCCGATGCGCTTGATGTCTTTTTAGATCAATTGTTTGACGACCCCGGGCTTCAACTCAGCCCGCCGGATCTGCTCGAATCCGTCGTCTATCGCTGGACAGGCGGCGATCTCGGTGAAATTAAAAAAATGGCCGGCCGCCTTCCCTCCGCAATTGTCAGGGCCAAGGGATTTATTGTCACAGGTGGTGATTGCTTTCTTTTCAATTTCGTGATGGGGGACTGGTCAATCGAAAGGGCCGGTATCGCCTTCGAAAAAATCAGGCATCAAAACACGATTGTTTTTATTGGTCCGCCTGATTCCATCGTCAACCTCAAAAAAAATTTATCCGGTACCCGGTTCGTCATCCACCCGGCAGACTAATGGTTTTCTGCCTCTTTGTCGCCGATATTAAAGGGAAAAATGACCGATTATAAAAAAGTACGCATTGAAGTTATCTACAAGGCTCATTATTGTTTGCCCTGCGTGTATATGGACGAAACGGTTCGGGGAATCCTTTCGAAATACAAAGGCCGGGTGGAATACCGGCGAATCGATTATATGAAGGGCGAGGGGAAAAAACGGTTTTTAGATCTTTCCTGCACACTTTTCGGAGAAGATGGCGTTTATAAAAAATTAAGACTTGCGCCCGTCCCATCTCTATTTATCGATGGTACGCTGGTTTTTGATGCCATTCCGCCACGCTTTGATTTAGAAAGAGCCATTGAAGCTGCGATCAATGAAAAGAAAGTGTCCCCATGAAAAACGATAAAATTGATCGGGTCCTGTACAAAATCCTTAGAAAGATATCGTTTTCTAAATCATTCTATATTCACTAAACGTAATTCATTTTGCTTGACACCTCTGCTCCCGGGTGATAAAAATTGCCGCTCGACTTTAACCGTATCTGCTATCCACCTGGAAAACGAGCATTAACCCAAAAAATGAATTTTGTTTTCCCGGCCGGATTTTAGACGAAAATATACCATAAATCCATGCAGGAACCCTATTTGCCGAATACGCCTGTCATCAGAATCGACCACCTTTCTCTGGCCTTTGGCGGTGTTCAGGCGCTCAACGATGTCAGTCTTGACATCAAAAAAGGGGAGATTACAGCCGTTATCGGCCCCAATGGTGCCGGCAAAACCTGCCTGCTCAACTGTATCAGCCGGTTCTACACCCCCCAAAAGGGGCGGATCTTTTTCGAAGATACCGAAATTACACAAATTGCCACCCATGGAATTGCCAGGCTGGGGATTGCCCGGACATTTCAGAATGTGGAGCTGTTCAAAGGAATGACCGTTCTGGATAATATCAAGTTGGGACGGCATGCTTTTTTAAAATCGAATATTTTTTCCGATATTATCTATTTCGGGAAGACCCGGCGGGAGGAGCTGGCCCTTCGCCGGGAGATCGAGGAAACGATTATCGATTTGCTGGAAATTGAATCAATCCGTAAAAAGGTGGTGGGAACGCTTCCCTACGGCCTCCAGAAACGGGTGGAAATGGCCCGGGCCCTGGCCATGCGGCCCAAAGCGCTGCTTCTTGATGAGCCGATGGCGGGAATGAACCTGGAAGAAACCGAGGACATGGCCCGCTTTATCCTCAATGTCAGTCGCATGTGGAACGTCAGCATCATCCTGGTAGAGCACGATATGGGCGTGGTGATGGATATCTCGGATCATGTCTGTGTGCTGGAATTCGGCCGGAAAATCGCCGATGGCACGCCCGGCGAGGTTCAAAAAGACCCCCAGGTCATCAAGGCCTACCTGGGGCATGATGAAAAGGCGTATTCACGTTTATAAATGTTATGAAATCAACGCCCTCTAAAAAAGCTGCCACCCTGCCCGCGTTATTGGTAAAAAACGCCCGGCAATTCGGCGATCATCGCGTGGCATTGCGGGAAAAAGAATACGGCATCTGGCAACCGGTCACCTGGCGCGGGTATCTGACCCACGTACGCGATTTTTCCCTGGGCCTGGTTGATCTGGGATTACAACCTGGCGATACGGTCGGGATTATCGGCAACAACCGGCCCGAATGGGTCTATGCCGAGCTCGCCGTCCAGGCCGCCGGCGGGATTCCTTTCGGCATTTTTCAGGATGCCATTTTGAATGAAATTGCGTACATCATCAATCATTCGCAGGCTAAAATGATCGTCGCCGAAGATCAGGAACAGGTGGACAAAATCCTTGATCTGGCCGACCAGCTTCCCCGGATAAATAAAATTATCTATACCGACCCGAAAGGGTTATGGAATTATAAAGAGGATAATCTGGTCGAATTTTGCGACGTGGAAAAGCGGGGGCGGGAACGGCACCGGGAACAACCGGACCGGTTCGAAGAAAAGGTCAATGCCCTGGATGAGCAGGATCTGGCCATTATCTGTTATACGTCCGGTACCACCGGCAACCCCAAGGGGACCCTGCTGACCCATAAAAACATCGTCAGCATGGTGGCCGCCTTAAATGAAGCCGACCCTAAAAACCCGGATGACCAGTTTCTGTCTTTCATTCCCTTGCCCTGGATCGTCGAACAGACCATGAGTGTCTTTTCGGCGCTGTATTGCGGATATACCGTCAATTTTCCCGAATCTCTGGAGACCGCCACCGCGGATCTGTTTGAAATTGCCCCCAGCCTGGTGGTGGCCTCCCCGGCCATGTGGGAAGGGATTTCCCGCCAGGTGATGGTCAAGCACCTGGACGCTTCTTTTGTCAAACGCGTCGTCTACAACTGGTGCCTGCCCATTGGGTATCGCTGGGCGGATTTCAAATTTGCCAAAGAGACACCCCCGCTGGGATGGAAAATCAAGTACTGGATCGCCTATGCGGCCATGTTCCGGGCCCTGCGAGACCGCCTGGGGTTTCCTAAGGTGCGCTCTGCCCTGACGGGTGGCGCGGCGTTGGGGCCGGATGTGTTCCGATTTTTCCATGCCCTGGGCATCAACCTGAAACAGATCTACGGCCAGACCGAAGTGGCCGGATACTCGACCATTCACCGTGATGGCGACGTCAACTTCGATTCCGTCGGCATTCCCGTATCCAATGCCGAAATTCAGATTAAAGATCCGGATGAAGAGGGCGTGGGTGAGATTATTTCGAGGGGAGCGGGTCTATTTCAGGGCTATCTGAATAACGAAGAGGCCACCCGCAGATCGATTGTCGACGGGTGGTTTCAGACCGGGGATGCCGGCTACTTTACCGAGGACGGCCATCTGGTGATCATCGACCGCATCAAAGACCTGATGCACCTGAAGAGCGGGGCACGCTTTTCGCCGATGTTTATCGAAAACAAGCTTAAATTCTGCCCCTATATCGTCGAATCGGTCGTTCTGGGCCATGAACGCGACTATGTCACGGCCATGATCTGCATCGACTATAAACATGTAGGCAAATGGGCCGAAGATCACCGTATCAACTATACAACCTATACGGATCTGGCCGCCAACGAGGCGGTGTATGACCTGGTGGAACGGGAAGTGTCACGGGTGAATGCCACCCTGCCCGAAAAAGCCCGCATCCAAAAATTTCTTTTGCTCTATAAAGAATTGGATGCCGATGATGAAGAACTGACCCGCACCCGAAAAATCCGGCGGGCCTTTATCAATAAAAAATATGCTGAGGAAATTGACGGGCTTTACGGGGATTCGGAGATGCTGTCTATCGATTCGTGTATCCTGTACCAGGACGGGCGGACCGCCACGTTGACCTGCGATTTGAGAATACGCAGGACCGGATCAATCGATACGGGGAAAAACCCGGTCAAAAAGAAACGTTTCTGGAACCGCTTAAAGGGAGGCGCCTGACGTGACCGGTGAATTTCTCTATTTCATGCAGTTTTTTCTGTCGGGCCTGGCCATGGGCTCTATTTATGCCTTAATCGCTTTGGGGTTTGTACTCATCTATAAATCGACGTCAATCTTGAACCTGGCCCAGGGCGAATTTCTCATGGTCGGTGCTTATATCTGCCTGTCTTTGACCATCGATTTTAAACTGAACTTTTTTGTCTCATTCATCATTACCATGGGTGCTTCCGTGCTGTTGGGCCTGGCCGTGGAACGGGTGGTATTGCGGCCGTTGATCGGGGAACCGATCATTTCCGTCATCATGGTGACCCTGGGGTTGACCTATGTATTCCGGGGACTGGTCATCATGATCTGGGGAAACGATATCCGCCAGTTCAATATATTTCCCCTGGAACCGATTGATTTCTGGGGTATCAAACTATCCCAGCTTTACCTTTGGAGCATGGGTATATCGCTCCTGTTACTCGTGTTTTTTGCTTTTTATTTTAAATACGCCCGTACGGGAATCTACATGCGGGCCGTGGCCGACCACCAGACGGCCGCACAAAGCATGGGGATATCGGTGAAACGGGTATTTGCCATCAGCTGGTGCATTGCCGCGGTCGTCTCTTCCATCGGGGGGATTCTCGTGGGCAATATCGCCGGGGTGGGTGTCGATTTAAGCTATATCGGCCTGAAAGTCCTTCCCGCCGTTATTTTGGGAGGCCTGGACTCAATCCTGGGGGCCATTATCGGGGGGTTGGTTGTCGGCGTTCTGGAATTTCTCTCCGCCGGCTATCTCGACCCGTATATCCCGGCCATTAACGAGGTATTTCCCTTTATTGTAATGGTCCTGGTTTTAATGATCAAACCATACGGCCTGTTTGGAACTGAAGAAATCGAAAGGGTGTAATCGATGCCGTCCGGTGTATTTCACGAAAGCTATGCCAGTGATGAACGAATATTTCAGACCTGGTTTGTCAAAATCTGGCTGATTCTTTTGTTACTCGTCATGGCCGCCCTTCCGTTTATGGTTTCAAACTATATGATTTCTATCTTAATCGAGGCGGGTATTGCCATTATCGCCTGTCATGGGTTGAACCTGCTCACCGGCTATACGGGGCAGATTTCTCTGGGACATTCCGCTTTTATCGGGGTTGGGGCCTATGCCTGCACGATTTTAATCGGCCGGGCCCATCTGCCGTTTATCGTTGCCCTGCCGATGTCGGGCCTGATTACCGCCATGGTGGGGATGGTGTTCGGCATTCCGTCTCTGCGGCTGCGGGGGCTTTATCTGGCCATCGCCACCATTGCAGCGCAGTTTATTATTGTCTTTACCATCCGGCGCTGGGACAGCCTGACCGGTGGTGTCGACGGCCTGTTCGTGGATCCGGGGACCCTGGGTCCGTTTCACTTCAACGATCGTGTTCACCTCTACTATTTAACCTTTCTGATCGTGGCGGGCGCTACCCTGATGACAAAAAATATTATACGGTCCCGGTCCGGGCGGGCATTTGTCGCCATTCGTGACCGGTATCTGGCGGCGGAAGTGATCGGGGTCAATCTGTTCAAGTACCGGTTGATGTCATTTGCCATCTCGTCCTTTCTGGCCGGGATTGCCGGTGCGTTGCTGGCCCAGCATCTGGAAGTGATCACCCATGAATCCTTTACCATTCATCGGTCCGTTGACTATCTGGCCATGTGTATTATCGGCGGACTGGGCCACATCACCTGTGCTTTTTTTGGCGTGGCGTTCTGGTTTATTCTGGAACGGATACTCGAAGTGGTGTCGACGGGCCTCGGATCCGCTTTTCCCGATCATATCACCTGGTTTGTTTCTCTACGGGAGATTGTGTTCGGGTCGGTGATCATTCTTTTTTTAATTTTTGAGCCGGACGGGTTATCGGCCCGATGGCGAACCATTCGTGCATATTGGAAATTGTGGCCGTTTTCGTATTAAGACTTTTCCCATCGCCATCGCGGGGAGGGAATTTGCCACATCACGTTTCTATTAACCGCAATAAGGGAGGATACCATGCGGAAAACACTGACAACTGGATTGATACTGGCAACAGCGTTGCTGTTACTTTTTTCAGGCGTGGCCGTAAATAATGTGGCCGCGGCCGATGTGGTCAAATGGGGGGTTTTGATCGACCTTTCCGGTCCGACGTCGGATTGGGGAAAAAACCAGGTTAAGGGACAGCTCGACGCGGCCAGGTGGATTAATGAAAATGGCGGCATCAACGGCAAGGAACTCAAGCTGATTGTGATTGATGATGGCTACAAAGTCCCCCGGGGTGTGGCCGGATACAATCGACTGGTCCAGTCGGAAAAGGTGGTGGGTCTGTACATGCAATCCACGGGAACCACGATGACCCTGATCAAAAAAATTGTGGCCGATGGCGTGGCCACCATCGCCGCCTCTTTTACTTCGAAATTTCAGAATCCGGCCAAAACTCCGTTCAGTTTCTTCGTATCACCGTCCTATGCCACCATGGGGCGCATTTCGCTGAAATGGATCAAGGATAACTGGAAGGATACCAGCCGCAACCCCCGAATCTGCTTTTTGTATCCGGACAATAAATATGGTCGGGACATTCTCAACACCTGTAAGGCCTATGCCAGGGAAATTGGTGTGGATGTAGGCCCGGACCAGGTCATCAACTGGCCCACCAAGGACGCCACGGTACAGCTCACCAACATGAAGCGGTACGATCCGGATTTTGCGTATATTACCTCTACCGCCATGAATGGCGCCGTGATTCTAAAAAATGCCAGGGCACTGGGCCTGCGGACCAAGTTTATCTCCAATATCCGGAATTTTGAGGAAACCCTGATTTCCCTGAGTGGCGGTGCGGCAGAGGGTACGTATGGCGTGCACCCTTTTGCTCCCTACGGTGCGGACGTACCCGGCATGAAGAAAGTCGTCGCGTCTCATGAAAAATGGCACAAAGGCGAGACCGGTACCAACGTGTATGTTGAAGGGTGGGTGAACATCCTGGTGATCTCTGAAGCACTCAAACGAGCGGATAAAGCCGGAAACCTGACGCCGGACGGGATTCGCAATGCTTTGGAAAAGTTCAAAGATTTTGATACCGGCGATCTGGCGCCGCCGCTGACCTGGACGCCTACGGATCACCGGGCCAGCATGGCCGCCAAGATCTATGAGGTCAAAGGAGCTAAATTTGTCGATGTCAGCGGCTGGATCGAACTGCCCCGGGATAAAAAATATTTCGGTAAATAAAGACCGATTCTGCTTCTCACGCATCAATACCCAGTCTCCCCGATCCCCCGCCTGCCCGCGGGGATCGGAGGGCCTGCTTTTTATTTACCGGGAGACCCCATGCTGTCATTGAATTTACCCCGCCGTTTCAACGCCGCCGAATATTTTGTCGACCGCAACGTGGAAAAAGGCCGGGGAGACGATCCGGCGATCCTGTTTGAAAACCGGACATATACCTATCGGCAGGTTCAGGAAAACGTCAACCGGGCCGCTCATATGCTCAGCAACCTGGGCCTGGAGATGGAAAATCGCGTCATCATCCTCCTGCGGGATTCGCCGGCGGTGATCTTTTCCTTTTTTGGTGCCATTAAGCTGGGTGCCGTGCCGGTTCCCACGAACATTCTGATGAAGGCACCGGATTTTCTGCACGTGTTAAACGACAGCCGTGCCAAGGTGCTGATTGTTGATGCCCTGCTGCTTCCGGAAGTGGAAAAAATCCTCGATCAGACCGAATTTCTGAAAAAAATTGTTGTCGTCGGCGATGTGCCAGACCATCGGCATCTTGATTACAACGATTTGATGGCGCAGGCCGCGGTCTTCTTTCCTGCCGCCCGAACAACGCCGGATGATGTTGCTTTCTGGCTCTACAGCGGCCGGAACCCGGAAACACTCATGGCCGCCGTTCATCATCACAGCCACATGGTCTATTGCGCCGAGGGCTACGGCAAGCAGGTTCTCGGCATGACGGCGAAAGACCGGGTCATGGGGGTATTTCTGTTTTTCGCCTATGGCCTGGGAAACTCGGTCTACCTTCCTTTTTCAGTCGGCGCTTCAACGGTCCTGAGCCGAAAGCGGCCCTTGCCCGAACTGATTTACCAGGATCTGGTCGACTATCGTCCGACCCTCTTTTTTTCGGTGCCGACCCTGCTGGAAGCGTTGTCTGACTACAAGCAGAAAAGTCGGGCCGAGGGAAAAGAACTTCCCCCTGCCGACAGTCTTCGGGCCACTATCTCTTCGGCCGAACTGCTCTCTTCTGATGTGTACCATCGCTTTAAATCGGAATTCGGAGTGGATATCCTGGATGGAACCGGGTCCACGGAGATCTGCCACATCTTTTTGTCCAACCGGATGGGCGATGTCAAGCCGGGAAGCACGGGAAAACCGGTGCCCGGATTTGACATGAAACTGCTCGACGATGACGGACAGCCGGTCGGCCCGGGTGAAATCGGCAACCTGCGGGTCAGGGGCGGCAGTATTGCATCCGCCTATTGGAATCGGCGCCGGGCCACCAAAGAGAACATGCGGGGCGACTGGTTTGTCACCGGAGACCGGTATATGATGGATACTGATGGATACTACTACTTCAAGGGCCGCAGCGATGACATGTTACGCGTGGGCGGCAAATGGCTTTCTCCTGTGGAAGTTGAGACCGCGTTGAATGCCCACCCCACGGTGGCGGAAAGCGCCGTGGTCGGCTACCGGGACGAAAAAGGCCTCCAGACACCGTATGCCTTCATTGTTCTGTTGCCGGGAAATACCCCCTCGGAACCACTGGGCGACGACATCAAAGCCTTTGTCAAGGATCGGATTGCCCCCTATAAATATCCGCGCCGAATTGCGTTTGTCACCTCACTTCCCAAAACAACCGGGGGCCGTATCAAACGGTTCGAACTTAAACCAAAGGTGTCGCATTGATATGCTGAAAGTCAACAACATCGAAGTCATTTACGATGATGTCATCCTGGTTCTGAAGGGGCTCTCCCTTACCGTACCGGAGGGAAAAATCGTGGCCATTCTAGGCGCCAACGGTGCCGGAAAGACCACTACCCTAAAGGCCATCTCCGGCCTCCTCAAGGTTGAAAACGGGGAAGTAACCGACGGGACAATTGAATTCATGGACCGTCGGATCGATAAGATGGCGGCCGAACAGATTGTTGAACTCGGAATCTTTCAGGTCATGGAGGGCCGCTACGTGTTTGAAAACCTGACGGTTTACGAAAACCTGATGGCGGCCACGCGTACCTGTCGCAGCCGGAAAATGATCAGGGAACGGTACGACATGGTACTTCACTACTTTCCCCATCTGCAGCGCTTTCAAAACCGGCTGGCCGGATATCTTTCCGGTGGCGAACAACAGATGCTGGTTATCGGCCGGGCCCTGATGGCCAGCACCCGGTTGATGATGCTCGACGAACCGTCCCTGGGCCTGAGCCCCATTCTCGTTTCCGAGATATTCAATATCATCAAGCGGCTCAACGAAGAACAGAATATCACCATTTTACTGGTGGAGCAGAATGCCCACCTGGCCTTGTCCATCGCTTCTCATGGGTATGTGATGGAGAACGGGAAAATCGTGCTTGATGATACCGTGGAGAAATTAAAAGAAAACGAGGATATCAAGATGTTCTACCTGGGGCTGAGCGAAATGGGTGCCAAACGAAGTTACCGGGATGCGAAATTTTATAAGCGCCGGAAACGGTGGTTGTCATAGGGAGGATACCAGTGACCAAAGTCGGCATACTCGGCTGCCAGGCCGTTACCAATGAGATGAATTGCGTTATGATCGGATGCCTGGGGAACGTGAACAACCGCCGGGGAAAATTTGAAGCTTATCCAAAAGATGAGCCCCTCCAGCTGGTAGGCGTGATTGGTTGCGGCGGATGCCCCACCGCTGTCGGTGCAGACCGAATCTGGCAAAAAGTCCGGGCCCTGACCGACTACGGGATCGATGCGCTCCATCTGAGTTCCTGCATGATTCAGTTGTGTCCATTTAAAGATCAATTTATCGAGACCATTCAAAAAGACCATCCGGATTTAAGCGTGGTGGAGGGGACCCATCCTTTTCACGACGAAAATGCTTTTAAAACCGGTGTCCGGGAACTAATCTCTCAGCGGGTCGTTACCCCCCAGCGGATGAACGACCTGGTATTCAAGCGGATAAAGCTTTCCGAAGAGAATGGTTAACGTTTCAGGGTGAATGACCGCAACGGTTTTTTATTTCAATATAAATCAGGTAAATGACCATGAATACAACACTCGACACCCTCTTTGAGACATTGGAATCCCATTGCCGTCTCCACACCCGGCCGGTGGGTGTTAAGCTGGCTGAAAAAGGAGAAACCGTTCCGGATAAAACGAAATACCCGGCAGACCATCTGGGCAATCCCCTGGCCGTGTGCCAGGGAATGACACTGGCCCGGAGCTTCGGCTGGCGCATGGCCTTTAAAAAAGACGATCATGCCTGTCCGCTTCCCCTGATATTTATGGGACACGCCCATCCGGATAAATTTCTCAATGGCGATATCGCCCGGTTCTATCAGGACGATCCGGACTGTATGAAAAAAATGGAAGCCTCTTACCCGAGATGGCCGGCAGGAAAATATGAAGCGGTCTGGCTGGCACCGCTCAAGGCGTGTGAATTTGTTCCGGACCTGGTGGTCATGTATGGCATGCCGGCCCAGATACTGGCCCTGATCCAGGCGGCCAACTTCGGACACGGACCCGGCATCCAATCGATCAGCAGTGGCCGCTACGGTTGTTCCCAGTGGCTGGCCGGCGTTGTTCAGACCGGTGAGTGCACTTACATGATCCCCGGTCCGGGCGAACGCGTCTTTGCCGGCACCCAGGATCATGAAGTGTCGTTTGCCGTGCCCTATTCCCGGATCAATTCGCTGATTGATGGCCTGAAATATATTCGCAAGCAGGGATCTTACAAATTTCCGGTGCCGAATATGGGTCTTCTGGCCCAGCCGCGGATTCCGAAATCATATCTGGGTATTGTTTCAGACTCCGAATAAAACGGCTGGACGGGTTGGTTCGAATTTAATGTAATTTGAACATGTTGTCCTGCCAGAACGGGAAATCTTGACAAAATGCCTGTATTTTATATATGGTATCTATATGGATTACCCATTTTCTTCAATTGATTGAGAGTGTAAAAATCATGATTAAGATAAAATCATTTTCTTTATTTTTCGTCATAATTTTTGTAACGCTCTGGTTTTTAGTGGCCTGTGATGGTGTTGATTTAACCGGCTGCGATTGCGACAAAGAAATCAGTGACCTGGAAGACAGCCGTGGAAAGCCCGATGAAAAAGAGCAAAAGATTGAAAACGGTATTCACACATTAACCTACCGATATTATTCAGATGGCTACGTTCATTCGTTTGTATGGGGGAAAAACACAGAGCGGTGTTGCGACGAAACATTCTCCACTTCCGGAAACACCGCTCCGGTGGCGCTGGGTCAAAGCATATTTACCCAGGTCAATCAATCGATCACGATCACCCTGGAAGCCACGGATGCGGAGAGCGATCCCATCATTTACGAGGTCATCAACAACCCGACCCATGGAAATTTAAACGGGGCTGCCCCGGCGTTAACCTATCAGCCCCATACGGATTTCATCGGAAAAGACAGTTTCCAGTTCAGGGCCAACGACGGGAAAAGAGATTCGAATGTTGCCACCATTGATATCACGATTACTGCCAGTGGCGGCGGAGGCGGTGGCGGCGGCAACCCGAATAATTCGCCGCCGGTTGCACGAAACCAGACCGTTTCCACTAAAGTGAACTCGGACATTGATATTATTCTGACCGCCACGGATGCCGACAATGATACACTGAGCTATCGCATCGTAAACTCGCCGGCCAATGGAAGGATATCGGGGACGCCGCCGGATATTACCTATTCACCTGACACCGATTTTACTGGATCGGATGAGTTTACCTTCAGGGCAAATGACGGCACCACGAATTCCAATACGGCGACCATCTCTATATTGGTCGAAGAATAAATATACCGGCAAGACCTGGAAGATGGGACGATTTCCGATTCATTTACCTTATTGCCCAAAGTGCTTTAAAAATAGAACCAAAACTAATCGATTTTTTGAGAAACTATGTGCCGGAATATTTAGATGACAGGGATTTCAAAAAACGATAGACGCGCGAAGGAAGTGCTCTCGGGGGTTATACCCGTTGGATATGTCGCGTATTTTTAAGATTCTTAGCACTCAATAGATGGGTGCAGAGTAATCTGACAATCGCCAAATTGAGTCTAAATATGTTTCACCGGCCCGGCTGCAACCAGGTAGAGCAGGGCGGAGTCGATATTCAAGCCGAGAAGCTTCCGGGCCTCACCATCGTACAGTGCACCGATACCGCAACATCCCAGCCCCAGTGCCGTGGCGCCGAGATAGATCAACTGGCCGAGACGGCCGGCGTTCAGCATGGCGTATCGATATCCCCTGGCACCCATTTGGTGATCGATTGCTTCTAAATTGGCCATAAACAGAAAATGGACGGCCGCATTGGCCAGCCATTTCTGATCCAGGCAGATTGAAGCCATGGGATGAATCAGGTGACCGTCGATGACCTTCCCGGTTTGTTCTTTGTCCGGGTCGAGAAGGTAAAAACCGGGGTCGAACCCGTCGATACTTCCAGAGAGAAAACCAATGGTGAGACCGGCAAATGCGTGACACGCTTCATCGGGCCGGCCTGCCCGGCACAGCAGGTTGAGCAGGTGTCGGAATTTGTTTTCAGACAGGGGGCGGTTGATATAATTTCTTCTGGAGCGGCGGAAAAGAACAGATGGGGCATAGGCGTGTTCTTCATCAGCCGGGTTTGTTTTTCCAACAGGGTTCCATTCTGAGGCGGTTACCCCGACGTTGTTGATTTTCCCGGATTGGGGCTGTGTTGAGTTTGTGGCCCCGGCCTGGTAAATACGAACCATGTCGCCATAGACCACTTCACGTTGCGCTACCTGGCTGCTCCTAATGATTTCAGCCGGCAACGGATTAACGGTCGGGATTTCCGCAACGACAGTTTCTTGAGTTGCAGACACTGGCCGGCCATAAACATTGACACAGACGAGGCCCACTTCCCGCTGGGTGTCCAGACCGATCAGCCGGGCCATATTTTTATCGTTAAAATCATAATGACAACTGAAGTTAAGCTCCCCGGCAGCCAGGGCCAGCGTCAGGTTTTCCAGAAGATGGCCGGTGTCGAGAAGGACATATCGAAACGCGCGTGCCCTGTATTTCCACGCGCTTCTGAAAAAAATTCCGGTCAGGAAAAATGATGCGAATGGTTGCCGCTCTGTACTGGAAGCGTCGATCATTTCATCTGAGTATCTGCTGAAATCGCCAAGCCTTAAAGGGGTTAAGGCGAAATGATCGACGCTGAAATGATACAGCCCCGGTTCAAGGTCGATGCCGCTGTGTAATCCCACATAGATCTCCGTGGGGTAAAGGGCACCGGCCGACGCCACCGACCGGAAATAAAAATCCTTGCCGCCCTGCCGGCGCCTGGCCGTCACCCCTCCTGCCAGGTAGAGGATTTGCGAGAGCCGATTTTTATCCAGTGTTCCGGCCGAAGTCTTGTTTGCCGCCGGTGATACAAGGTTCCAGATAGATTCATCCGGAAAGCACGAGACAGGTGTCAGCGGGATCGGTTGGATACCGGTATACAGTTTATACAGGTTTGGCTGGTTTTCCCAGTTAAGAAAATGTCCTGCCATCTGCTGCCGGTCATAGCTGGTTTTCCGATGATATTCAGAACCCGTGCGAGTCATTATGCCTCTTTCTGGATTTAGGAAAAATGGTGAAAGAATGCTTTTGAAATGAACCCATAGCATCGGTTTTCGAATCACTGACCAGCAAGAAGCGGGGTCGGTGGTCTGCCAACAGGATGTCTCAGGTAATTTAACAGGGCCGGGTAGAAGGGAATCAAGGTTACCCGTCTACCAGTTATAGACGATTTCAAAATGATCGTTAAAGCTTTCACCTTTTCCAGTATACCTAACCGTTTTTGTCTTGCCTTTTCCAAGCCCGGCGCCAGTGTCTTCTTGCCATAACCGGACAAGGATGGAAGGAACGGGATTTTTCTCACCAGGTTTGTCCGCTGCCGTGGGATCGTTAAGCCACTCCTCTTTTTCTTCGATCACTTTATAGACTATGTCTAAATCTTTGTCTCGGATCCTTTCTCCTACGTGGGGGAGACCGAGCTTATCACGCAGTTCCCTGAACCTAAAACTTGATTTTTCGCCGTGATCAAGAATGCGTTCACCAAAAAACATGATCCCGAACGCCCCTATGGGAGCCGTGATGAGGATTGAAAGAACGGCAACAGCAAGGATCACATCGCCGGAAGCAACGCCTGCTGCAAGGGGAACGGCTCCTATTGCCGCCTGTACCGTTGCCTTGGGAATATATGCCACCACGCAATACATCCTTTCTTTAAAAGTGTAGGGTGTTCCCAAAAGGGAAAGGTAGGTGCCGACGCTTCTGAAGATAAGCCCTGTTAAGATGACGGCGGTTCCAGCCAGCCCGGCCTTAAGTGCAACGTGAATATTTACCTGAGCGCCAACAAGGACAAAGAGAAGGAGTTCTGCGAAGACCCAGAGTTTTTTCAGTTTCTGTGAGATGATATGGGCGATAGGTTCTGATTTTTCCAGAATGATGAAACCGATGGCCATGACGCCAAGAAGACTCGCAACGGGAATCGGTTTTACCGCCTCTTCAATCCAGGTAAGAAATATTGCCACTCCCATAACAAGCATGGTCCGTTTGGGCGGTATCCAATCGTATTTTTTAAACAGCCAGTATAAGATCATGCCGGGAATAGTCCCGACAATTATGCCAAGCGTTATTGAAACAGGTATTTCTGCAAGTTTCAAAAGAATATTGACCTTCTCGCCGCCGTACATTCCCATGAGAATGGAAAAAATAACGATTACAAATACATCGTCGACTGATGAAGCGCCAAGTATAAGGGTGGGAATTCCTTTTTTCGATCCTCTTCCCCTGTCCATGAAATTAATCATGAGCGGAACGACAACCGCGGGCGAAACAGCGCCGAGGATGGTTCCGAGAATAGCGGCTTCAAGGTAGGTCATGTGGAGGAAATAAGGGGCCACCAGCATAACCCCTACGATTTCAAAAATCGCAGGAATGGCGCTCATCGTAAGGGCAGCCTTGCCGACCCGGTTTAATGTGTCCCGGTGAAGCTCAAAACCGGCCCGAAGCAGAATGACGATCAGCGCTATTTTTCGAAAATCGCCGGATACGTGCATCATCTCGGGCCGCATGAATCCGAACACATAGGGGCCCGAGAGAATGCCAACAAGCAGCATGCCCACGAGCCCGGGAATTTTCATTTTCCGGAATATATAATCCGCGCCCAGACCGAGTACGATAATCACTGCAAGACTTATGGCCATGTGTCAGCTCCTAATCTTAAAACAAAAAAACCCCGTCCGATAATACCGGGCGAGGTGATAAAAGTGTGTGCAAAAAGGAAATAACGCCTCGTAGAAATAAAAGCGATTTATCCTTTTGCGATGACCCTACCCGTAAGATAGAAGTCATCAGCTTATTTAAACCAATTCGGAAAAGCCATGGGCCAGCCTCAAATAAAGTTGAAAATGAGTTCTGGCGGCTATTTCTGCGAAACGGTCGAAAAGCGGTTCAGGCAGACTTCTTTGCCTTTGCATATGAGCGGATGCAACCATCAAAGACAGATCAATGGCCCCATCGGCTGTTTTCCCCAAAAACAGGGGTTTTGAAAAATACATATTGGATCGTAAATTGTCAATGAAAAAAAGTGAGCAAACAACCCAATGAGAGTTAAAAAAACCATCTGACGCATCTTCTTCGAAAAAAGGGTTACGCGGCAACTTGATTGCGGGGCTGTCAGAAAATTTTTCCGGGGATGCACAAAAGAAGATGCTGTGATCGGCCACGCAGGGTAGCAGTCAGGGATCGAAAACCATTGAAATGGTGGAACAGTGAATCCAGGAGTGTGCGGACTTAAGGGGCGAGTCCCGTCGACGTGAGTAAAGGTGTGTTGATCAGCCGGCAGTGATGAATGACCGGATTATTTCATTTCCGGGGCCGGGGTCATCCATGGAAGTCGTCTTGCCTCTGGGCAAAGCCACTTGCAAAGTTTGGATATCTTCGAAGCCCGGGCTGTTGAAAAAAACGTCATCTTCTCGTATATTGTTTGAGATCATGAAGCGGGCCCGATGTGTTATACTTGGTAAATTGTATTTAGAATAACAACCGTTTAGCTAAAACCGATGAACCATTCTGAAACAAAAAAGAAAGCCCCGGCCAGTCGGCTTATACCAGAGCCCCGGTCCGCTTTCATTAATCAATGCCAGCGATGCGGCACGTGTTGCCAGAAGGGGGGGCCGGCCCTTCACAAAGAAGATGCGCCGTTAATCGAACAGGGTGCCATTCTTACTAAAAATCTTTTTACCCTCCGGAAAGGTGAAATGGCCGTTGATAATGTCCGCGGGTATGCGGCGCCGCTTGAGGCCGAAATTATAAAAATAAAAGGTCAGGGCAGGTCGTGGGCCTGCTGTTTTTACGATCCGATCGCGCATACCTGCGGGATTTACGATGCCCGCCCCGTGGAATGCCGGGTGCTTGCCTGCTGGAATACGGCCGATATCGAAAGGATGTATGCAAAGGATCGCTTGAAGCGCCAGGATCTTCTGGGCACGATCAGCGGGTTGTGGGAGGTGGTCCAGGCACACGAACAGAGATGTGCCTATCGGGATATTGAAAAATTGGCGGCTCGGCTAAAAGAGGGTGCGCATGCGGATGCCCGGGCCGAATTGAATGAAATGGTCGCCTATGACCGCCACCTTCGGTCCCTCACCGTTGAAAAAAGCGGCATCGACCCTGCAATGCTCGATTTCCTTTTTGGGCGGCCGCTGTCAGAAACGCTTCCCGGATACTCTTTTCTGCAGCCGCCGCCTGTGAGGCCTCTTTAAACCGTATCGCACCCTGCCCGGGTAATGGCAATCAATAATGGTTACGCATAATCTTTGTAGCTGAGTCCTTCCCAGCTTGCAGGGTTTGCCAGCCGGGCCGGGATGTCCACATTGAAAAAATCGGCTGCGGGCTGAAAAATTTCCGGATGATCCGTCTGGATTTTTCGGGCGGCGGCCAGGACCGTATTGAGCCCGTTTCGGGTCATTTTTCCCAGGGGCTGACGACATCCCCCGGAAGGCATTCCGAGAATGCTCATGAGCGTTTTAAGCGCCAGGGGATTTCGTGCCCGACATACCACGTCTCCGTACGCCGTTTTTTCGGTGGTTTTTACCGTCACCAGGCTGAACAGGGGGGCCAGGGCCGTGTTAAGCTGTGTGGCCGCATCTGTTTCACCTGCGGCAAGGTGCGCCACCATCTGAGATACGGCCTTAGGGGCAATATTGGTTGCCACGGAAATGACCCCGGCGGCACCGATATCCGGGGTCGACATCATCTCAAATGTCAGACCGTCGTCTCCGGACAGAATCGTAAAGTCCGGGCCGCAGCATTTCCGGGTATGGCGCATATTGGCCAGATCTCCGGTGGCCTCTTTGACCGTGCCCACATTTGGGTATTTCCGGCTTAACAGAGCCAGGTCCTCGGGCAGCAGCTGGGCACCGGTTCGTCCGGGAATCACGTAAGGGATAATCTGGGTGTCGGGAAAGGCGGCCGCAATGGGCGCCACGTATTCCCGGCGGATTTCCAGGGAGCTGGGGCCGTTGTAATAGGGATCGACCAGCAACAATGCATGTACGCCGGCAGCGACCGCATGCCGGGAACCTTCCAGCGCCTCGGCCGTGTTGTTGCTTCCCGTGCCGGCAATACAGATACACTTATCTTTTGTGGCCGCGGCAACCTTTTCGGTTACCAGGTTGTGTTCTTCCCAATGAAGCACCGGGCTTTCTCCGGTGGTACCCACGGCCAGAATACCGTCGATACCGTTGTCGATCTGAAACGTTACCAGTTGCGATAAACCTTCTTCGTCAACGGCATCGTTTTTAAACGGCGTTATCAGTGCGGTAAAACATCCCGATAGCATTTTCTCCTCCTCAATAACATGATGAATCTATTCAATGAATGCGAAAGGTAAAAAAACAGGATACTTATGTCAAGAAAAAAGATGTATGACAATGTCCGCGGCGCTTTTTCTTGACAAATACGCGAAGGCGATAATAGGTTTATGGAATATGGCAGGATGATGCCTGATATCCGGTTTCAGGTGATTGTTTTGCTGAAATGATCAATCCTGACACCTGATTCAACTGATTTGATTTAACCGGGTAAATAAGGAAACCATCATGGATAAAGCAAAAGATGTTCACGAATATATTGCCCGCCAGCGGACGGCGATCGCTTCCAACCCGGATTGCGGCACTTCTCATTACAATCTGGCAGTCGGACTCCTGGGGCTGGAAAAATATGATGAGGCCGAAAAATCTCTCGAGATGGCCATCGCGTGCAGTCCGGGACTGGCCGAGGCCTATGTCCAGCTGGGGGGGCTTTGCCTGAAACGCGGGGACCTGGATGGTTGTTTAGACTACAATCGGCAGGCGGTCAAGGCCAAACCCGGCTTTTCAGAAGGCTGGGGGAATATCGGTTTTGTCCACCTGCAGCGGGGCGAAGTGGAAGAAGCCATCGCCGCCCTTAAAAAAGCAACCCAGTTTAATTTCCGGTTCGTACAGGCATTTGCCACCCTGGGAAATGCCTACCTGATGAATAACCAGGTGGATAAAAGCATTGAAGCCGGCCTCAAGGCCATCAAGCTCGCCCCTGATTTTGCCGTTGCCCACAACAATTTAGCCATCGCCTACCTGGAAAAAGGGGAAACCGGAAAAGCGATAGAGCACTGCGACAAGGCGTTGGCCCTGGGATACGAAGTGGCGTCGGAAATTTGCCGGGAAATTGACCGCTTTCGCAACTAACGTTTTGCCATTCAGCTATTATCTTTACGATTTTGATCGACCTCTGGTCGAATCTGATTCAGACTGGTGCGCCCCGCTTCCTTTAAATCGGGGAGGGGCGGCTGCCGGGGATTCTTCCCCCTGCTATGGTGACTATTTTTCAAGTGTCCAGGCTTTCTTAACCGCCGATAATGGCAGTGGCCTGCTATGGGCCCTGTCTCAGCATTTAAACCGTGAAATTGCATGGGCGGATATCGATGGTATTCACATCTGCATCCAGAAACATGGTGCTTTTTATCATCCTGCCCGGGTGGACGTTTTAACTGGAGACGTCTCCACCGCTTTTGTGGTGAACGTTGCCATTTCTCCCGAGGGACAGGCCGGGCTGAGCCGGGAGTTTGACAACCTCAACCGCTTAAACAAAGCGTTTCCACGGCGTTATATCCCCCTGGCGTATCACCGGGGCGTGGGAGGCACCCGTAAGAATTGCCGCCGCTTTCCCATGTTTCTGGGTGAGTGGCTAAGCGGCTACCACGAGTTTCATGGGACGTCTTTCGAAGATGCGCCGCCGTTTATACAGGTGTGGGATGCGGAACAAAGCCGGTTACACTTGCCCGGCCGGAAAGTGCTTCTCTATCGCCGGGCATCGGAAATACTTACCCATTATTACAATCCGGAGACATTTGAACAGATTTTTCCCTGGCATCACGGCGCCGGGGATTTTGTCGTTCGAATCCAGGGCGACAATCTTGATCTGCGTCTGATTTCAGTGCGGAGATATACACCACTGGTAGAAGCGGATACCACCGATCCGGTGGCCGTTCTTGAAGCCCTGCTGCGGTTTTTTCTGCATCTCTCTCTCCGTATGCGTATCGACCGGGTGGGGGGCACGGGTGATCTGATCTGGATGGATGAAACCGCTGTGAAAGGAACCATTGCAGGCTTTTTCGATGGCCTGGCCCGAAAAAACGGTGCTTCCGTGTTGGCGGAGCCGATAGCCGGTTGCGCCGTTTATTATTTCTCACGCCAAACTCTGGCCGATATAACCGAAGCGTTATCAGGTATCTTAACCGCCTATCCTTCACGATCACCTGAACGGCGCCTGATGGCGTTTCATCTGACCCGTCATGCCGAGGCGCTTTTGGATGGGTTAAGGCGGTATTTCTCGTCTGCCAACTGCCCATAATGGGTCCAAGGCAGGTCTTATCCGGGGGGCTTCGTCCCTTGATCGCCGGATGATCTTTTCACAGACAGCCGGGTACATTTTAAAACTGGGTGTCGCTCTCCCCTTTCTGGCGGTTGAATAATATTCAAATGATAATCGTGATTAATTTCCTTTTTTTATTGACAGTTACCCGGATAAATTCTAACCTTGTACCCTTGGTCTAATTCCGAATATATAGCGGTTTGCTCCCGCTAAAAATATTTTTCCCATCTACATAGAACCCATTGAGATCACTTGTAATGGACAAATGACAGTTTCTCGATTAAAAATAAAAGCCTTTACGAGAGGAGGTGAGCGTCGTATCGGGTAGAGGGACCCAAAACGATTTGATGAAAAGCGCTAATTATTAATGCAATGGAGGTAATAAAATGAAGCATGAGACCCCTATGCTGGACCAGCTTGAGGCTGGACCATGGCCGAGTTTCGTGTCCGATCTGAAACAGCAGGCCGAAAAAAGGGCAAAGAACGAGGAAGGTATTGATTTCCAGATTCCCCAGGACGTGGTGGAAGATCTTCTCGGGGTACTTGAGCTGTCTTTTAAAGATGGTGAGACTCACTGGAAACATGGTGGGATTGTCGGTGTATTTGGATACGGTGGCGGTGTTATTGGCCGGTACTGCGATCAGCCGGAACAATTTCCGGGCGTTGCTCATTTTCATACCATGCGGGTGAACCAACCGGGCGGAAAGTTTTACAAGACAGAATTTTTGCGCGATCTTTGTAAGCTATGGGATTTTCGCGGCAGCGGCCTGACCAACATGCATGGGTCTACCGGAGATATCGTTTTTCTGGGAACCACCACGCCGCAGCTGGAAGAGATTTTTTATGAAATGACCCATAAATTAAACCAGGACCTGGGCGGCTCCGGTTCCAATTTGCGAACGCCTTCGGACTGCATCGGCCAGGCGAGATGTGAATGGGCCTGCTACGATACCCAGGCATTGTGTTATGACCTGACCAATGAGTATCAGGATGAGCTGCATCGTCCGGCGTTTCCCTATAAGTTTAAATTCAAATTCGACGGATGCCCGAATTGCTGCGTGGCCTCCATTGCCCGCTCGGATCTGTCGTTTATCGGCACCTGGCGAGACGATATTAAAATTGACCAGGAAGCCGTTCAGGCCTATATCGGCGGTGAGTTTCCGCCCAACGGCGGCAGCCATTCCGGCCGCGATTGGGGGCCGTTCAGCATTGAAAAGGAGGTCATTGATCTTTGCCCCACAAACTGCATGTGGATGGACGGGGGCAAGCTGAAGATTGATAACAAAGAGTGTACCCGCTGTATGCATTGTATCTGTGTAATGCCCAGAGCCTTGAGAATTGGGGATGACCGGGGTGTATCGATTTTCGCCGGTGCCAAGGCACCGATTCTGGATGGCGCTCAGATGGGATCGTTGATCGTTCCCTTTATTAAAGCGGAACCGCCTTACACGGAGATCAAGGAGAATGTGATCGAACCGATTTGGGACTGGTGGATGGAAGAAGGCAAAAATCGCGAGAGACTCGGTGAATTGATGAAACGCCAGGGCCTCCAGAAGCTTCTTGAAGTCTGCGGTTTTGACCCGGATCCACGAATGGTTCAGGAGCCACGCTCTAACCCGTACATTTTCTGGAAAGAAGAGGAAGTAACGGGCGGCTGGGAGCGTGATGTCGACGCATTCAGGAAAAAACATCAGAGATAAGGAGGGGGTATCACCATGGCATTTATATCTTCAGGCTACAATGTCGACAAGCCGATGGAAGACCGGATTTCCGATATCGGCCCGCGAAAATACGATGAGTTTTATCCTCCGGTTATTGCCAGCAACAAGGGGAAATGGCTCTATCATGAAATTTTAAAACCCGGTGTTCTCGTCCATGTGGCCGAGTCCGGTGACAAAGTATTTACCGTCCGCTGCGGCGGTGCCCGGTTAATGTCGACGGGGCTCATTCTTGAGATCTGTGATATTGCCGATAAATATTGCGACGGCTATGTCCGCTGGACCACCCGGAATAATATTGAGTTTATGACGGATGATGAAAGCAAAGTCGAGCCGCTGGTTCAGGATCTGGAAAGCCGCAAGTTTCCCGGTGGCAGTTATAAATTTCCGGTGGGTGGTACCGGGGCCGGGGTGACCAATATCGTTCACACCCAGGGATGGGTCCATTGCCATACACCGGCGACCGATGCGTCGGGTCCGGTGAAGGCCACAATGGACGCCCTGTTTGACGATTTTAAAGACCATCGCCTGCCGGCTCAGCTGCGGGTGTCATTGGCCTGCTGTTTGAACATGTGTGGCGCCGTGCACTGCTCGGATATCGCTATTCTCGGATATCACCGCAAACCGCCGATGCTGGATCATGAATACGTCGATAAAATGTGTGAAATACCACTGGCAATCGCGGCCTGTCCGACGGCCGCCATTAAACCGGCCAAGGTCGAAAGCGCCAGTGGAGAGAAACTGAAAAGCGTGGCCGTGAACAATGACCGATGCATGTTCTGTGGCAACTGCTACACCATGTGCCCGGCCATGCCGCTTGCCGACCAGGAAGGTGACGGTATCGTGCTGATGGCTGGCGGTAAGGTTTCCAACCGGATCAGCGCACCGAAGTTTTCCAAGGTTGTAGTGGCGTTTATTCCCAACGAGCCGCCATTGTGGCCGAAGACAACGGAAGTCATTAAAAAAATGGTGGAAGCCTATTCTGCCGGTGCCAATAAATATGAGCGCCTGGGCGAATGGGCCGAGCGAATTGGATGGGAACGGTTCTTCGAGAAATGTGAACTGGAATTTACCCATCATCTCATCGATGATTTCCGCGATCCGGCGTATTTTACCTGGCGTCAGACCAGCCAATTCAAGTTCTAATTATCGGGTGATCATACAGAGGGTGCGGCGGACGCACCCTCTGTCCATTCCACAGCGAGGTCGAACAGATGGCATTAGATTACGAAGAATCAAAAACAAAATTAATCGACGGCTTAAAGAAAAAATCCAAAATGAAGACCAAATTTTATTTCAAGGATCTGGCCAAGATTTTGGAGGCCAAGCCCCGTGAAGCCAAGAAAGTGGTGAACCGGATGATTACCGAAGGTGAGCTTGAATACTGGTCCAGCGGCAGTACCTCCATGTACGGAATTCCCGGTACGGGAAAACAGGCAGCTGCTGAACACGAAGATTAGAATCTCGACGCGAAGTCTTTTTCCCGATTCCTGATGCAATTTTTAAAGGTCTCTTAGATGGCTGTACCGCGATTTATGATTTCCGCATTGCGGGGGGGATCGGGAAAGACGGTTCTTTCCATCGGCCTCATTGCGGTCCTGAAGGATCAGGGCTACGCGATTGCGCCCTTTAAAAAAGGGCCGGACTATATTGATGCCGGCTGGCTGGCGCTGGCGGCAGATCGGCCCTGTTATAATCTTGATACCTTCCTTTGTCATTCCACCGATGTCATTGATTCTTTTCACCGTCATACCCGATCAGATGATATCGCGGTTATCGAGGGAAATCGCGGTCTGTTTGACGGTATCGACCTGGCCGGTGAAACCAGTACGGCCGAACTGGCCAAGCTGATCAATGCGCCGGTGATTCTCTGTCTTGATTGTACCAAGTCGACCCGGACCGTTGCGGCCACCGTATTGGGATGCCTCCATTTTGATACCGACGTGCCCATTGCCGGTGTTGTCTTAAATCGTGTGGCCGGCCCCCGGCATGAACGGATCCTGCGAAACAGCATTGAACATCATTGCGGCATTCCGGTGGTCGGCGCCATCGGTAAACTGAAAAAAAAGGATTTCCCCGAACGTCATATGGGACTGGTTCCCACGGCAGAGCATCAATGGGCGCAGCAATCTGTAAGTGCCGCCGCCGCTGTCGTGAAGCAGCACGTGGATCTCGATGCCGTCCTGAGAATTGCCCGGGAGAAGATGTTACTTTCCCAGGCCTCGCCGGGTCCGGAAATGGCCCGGGTAATGCCGGGTTCAGACACCGTGCAGGTATCCGGAAAAAGTGAATCCGTTCATCGCAGTTCCCCGTTATCGCCGGTGCGCATCGGTATTGTCAGGGATTCGGCCTTTCAATTCTACTATCCCGACAACCTGGAAGCCCTGGAAGATGCCGGCGCAGAGGTGATCTATCTCAGTCCATTGTCAATGGATTCTCTCCCTGATCTGGACGGTCTTTACCTTGGCGGGGGATTTCCCGAAACGCATGTGGAAGCACTGTCAGATAATGTCGGGTTTCACCAGTCGATCAGGAGGCTGGCCGAGAAGGGGTTTCCCATTTATGCTGAATGTGGCGGGTTGATGTATCTGGGCCGGGCGATTGTGATAGATAGCACTTCCTATCCCATGGTGGGCTTGCTGCCCATTGAATACGGGCTCTCAAAGAGGCCCCAGGGGCACGGGTATACCGTGCTCAGGGTCGAACGGGAAAACCCGTACTTTCCGGTGGGATCCGTCATCAAAGGACACGAATTTCACTACTCAAGCGTATCCACCTGGCAGGGACAGGCAGAAAACCTGGTCTTTTCGATGGAAAGAGGAACGGGGTTTACCGAACGGCGGGATGGTGTTCGTTATAAGAATGTGCTGGCGTTATATACCCATATTCATGCACTGGGCACACCGCAATGGGCTTTTGCCATGGTTCGTTGCGCCCTGAAATGGAGAGAAGAAAAAACGGGACGCGAATGATTAAATCCTTCCACGCCCCATTGATATTGATTTTCCACTCAACCCCGCTGCCCTATTTTTTCTTGGGATGACATTTTTTACACGTTGTCGGCGCTTTTTTAGTCTTGTTCTTTTTATTGAAAGCCTTGTGACATCCCCGACAGTTATAGTGCATTGCCTCGGCATGATACGCGAGTTTTTTCTTCTTTTTCTCGGCCTTATCAAGCTTGGCCTTTTTCCACTTTTTTTTCAGCTTTTTGGGAACTTCGCCCGGTATCTTGTGGCATTCGATGCAGCCTTTAACATCGTCCCCTTCCTTCAGACTGGCCAGCGGTTTGTTGTTTTCATCGTGATGACATTCTCCGCAGCTTGCCTTGTATTCCCTTGAATGTTTTGCGTGGCTAAAGATGACAATTCCTTTTTTATGTTTGGCATAGGCCGGGTTGTCCATTTTGATGGTTTCGGGAAATTCTCCAGCGTAGATACCGGATGCCATAAAAACCAGCGCAATCGTAACAGCGATTGCTGAAGCGCTCCATTTTAATTTATTTGTCACAGGTAACCTCCTCATATGGTTTAAAAATTTAATTATCTCAGGGAACTTCGGCTTCTTCTTCCGTTCGGGATTTTTTTCCAAATATTTTTGCGCCGATGATACTCAATTCATACAAAACCATCAGGGGGACGCCCAGCATGATCTGGGTAATCACGTCCGGCGGTGTTAATATCGCGGCCCCGATAAAAAATATTAAAATAGCGTATTTGCGGTTTTTTTTCAGAAAATCAACCGAAACAATACCGATTCTGGCCATAAACGTTATTACCATGGGCAGCTCAAACGCCAGTCCAAAAGCGAGAAGCAGTTTGGCGGAAAAGCCCAGGTATTCACGCATGGATGGTAGCGCCTGGATGGTCTCGTTGGAAAACCCCAGGAAGAATTTAAACCCGAAAGGAAAAACAATAAAGTAGCCGAAAAGAGAACCCGCCAGGAAAAAGAAAGAAGACAACAGAACAATGGGCATCATCAGCCGTTTTTCTTTCTCATACAGGCCGGGTGCGACAAACATCCAGAATTCGTATAAAATAACGGGTACGGCAATCATCAGGCCGGACAATAATGATACTTTCAGGTAGGTGAAAAACGCTTCGGGCAGACCGGTATAGATAACCTTGTCGCCGGTTCCCATCGCCGCCTTGAGCGGCCTCAGTAAGATGTCAAAGATTTTTTCCTTGAAAAAGTAGGATGCGACAAATCCAATTCCGATCGCGATGAAACAGACGATCAGCCGGCTTCTCAGTTCTTCAAGATGTGCCGTAAACGGGAGCTTTTCTGCATCATTTGTCACCGGCAGTCTCTCCCTGGTCACTATGTCTGCCAGCCGCTTTCGCGGTTTCAACGTCATTGATATCGGCTGCAGTCGCTTCCATGTCAGCGGGTTTGCTTTCGGGGCTCACCCTGTCGTCCATGGTTTCCGGATTGTCCTCCGGTGTTACATCCTCTTTCTCCAGCGGATTTTCGGGTGAATCCACCGACGCCGGTTCATTTTCTGCAGGTGTCGCCAGGTCGACGTTGACCGCATCCCTGATATCCTGGTTGATATCATCAAAGGCGTGTCTGATATCACTGAGCTCTTCATCCACGCCGAGAGATGTTTTCAGCTCACCGGTCGCCTTCTTAAATTCCCCCAACGCCCGGCCGATGGTCCGTGCCAGATCGGGTAATTTTTTCGGGCCGATGACGATCAGGGCGATGGCCATGATCACGAATAATTCGGGCATACCGATGCCGAACATTATTGGACTCCTTGGATGGTTATTTCCTGCAAATCATTGCCACTTTTATCGCCTATTTACCCGAATCTGTCAAGATCTGAAAATAGATGTTTAAACCCCATAATTTACCGCGGACCCCTGCCGACTGATGCAGCCTTTTGTTTTGAAAAACAGGAGAGACCGAATAAATTTTTCTGTCGCTGTTTTGAATACGTATCTTTTTTATTCATCCGCTTTAAGAACAAAAAAGTAAAACGTTCCCGGATGTTGCAGATGTCCGGCGGCGATTCTGGCATAGGCACCGTTCCCCCAGAAGATATCCGCCCGCGCGGCGCCGCGAATTGCACCGCCGGTATCCTGGTTTAAAACAAATCGTGAAAAGGGGATCCAGCGTTGTATTTTCCCTTTGTCGTCCACTACGGGTTTTTGACATTGAACCAGGGCCAGGGCGGCCGGGGGAAACAGGCGGCGGTCCGTGGCCAGCGACCGCCCCGCGGTGAGGGGAACATTTAAATAGCCAAAAGGGCCATTTTCCCGGGCCTTAAAAAAGACATAGCTGGGGTTGTGATTGAAAATGCGCTGCATCTGGCCGGGATGGGCGTTGACGTACGCCCGGATAGCCTGCATGGACATGTCTTTCTGAAGGATAGCCCCTTCATCGATCAACAAGCGACCAATGCTGCGATAGGGCTGCCCATTGGTGACGTGATAATAGGCATTGACGTAATCGCCATTGTCCAGATAAATTTTCCCGGAGCCCTGAATGTGAAGAAAAAAGAGGGCGACGGGATCATCCACCCAGGCGAGGACAGGGGCCTTGCCCTTCAGGGCATCCTTTTCATCGATTTGTTGACGATCATAATACGGAATCAGTGCGCCGCCATTGACACGGCCGACTAATCGCTCTCCCTGGTATGTGTCCTTGAAACGGCCGAGATCAACGGTTATCAAATCTTTCGGGCGTCCATAGACCGGGTATTGGTATCGCCCCTGCCGAACCCGGCTTCCCCTTAATATAGGCTCATAATACCCGGTAAACAAGACCTCTCCGGATTCATTTTTCCCCAGGGATCGATAGATGCGGTATTTTGTTCTGAGAAGAACAGTTAAAGCGGCCGCGGATGGCTTTTCCCTGATTTTTTCCAGAAACACGTTCAGTGACCGGATAACATGCGCCGCCGTATATGTATCCGGCCCGTATTGGAAGCGCCTGTCCGGGGAAACTCTGGCCAGGTAGACCAGGCTTTGTGAAACCGCCGCCGCCAGCCCGTCGTAATTAAGGTCGTCATTTAATACCGGAAAATCATCTGCCTGAACCGGAACCAGTGCGGTTTCCGCCGTTGGCGGGGGCGGCTTCATGATCCAGGTGCATCCGGTCATTGCCAGCAGGTAGATACCCATGGCAAAAATGACGGGTCGTTTCATTCTTGATCGCATATCTTACGCTCCGTTTTCATGTCGGGTGGACGGGGGGTTGTATCGACCGGGCCGGCATCGGGCAGCGAATGGTCATCCTTTGCGGGGATGCCCATGTCTTCAAATTTTCGTGCCGACACGATGACCCGGCGGGTCAATGATCCGACGAATTTATTGTAGTCGCCGACGCAACGTTCCAGGTTTTTTCCCAGGTGATTGACATGTTCCAGCATCAATTGCAGGCGTTCGTATAACTCTTTTCCCAATTCGCTGATGATATGGGTGTTTTCGGACGCTTTGGCATGATGCCATCCCATGGCAATGGTTCTCAGCAGGGAGATCAGCGTCGTCGGTGTGGCGGGGATCACCCGATGCCGGGCGCCGATTTCAATGAGATCCGGATTTTTTGTCAGGGCGGCGGAGAAAAAATTCTCACCCGGTATGAAAAGCACGACAAATTCGGGAGATTGATCAAACTGGGCCCAGTACGATTTCTGGGCCAGCTGAAGGATATGGTTCTGAACCTGTTTGGCATGCGTTGCCAGGCAGGCCTCTGCTTTTTCGTCGGTTTCGGCGTCCAGGGCGTCGAGATAGGCAGATAGCGGCACTTTGGCATCGATAATGATCCGACGCCCTTCGGGCAGGCGCACAATCATATCCGGGCGGAACTGGCCCCCGGCAGTCTGAACGGTCGTTTGCTCGGTGAAGTCACAATATTCCGTCATCCCGGCCAGCTCCACGGTACGGCGCAGGGTCAGTTCACCCCACCGGCCGCGGACATGGGGTACGCGCATGGCCCGGGCCAGCCGCCCGGC
>QNYZ01000075.1 GCA_003973265.1 Deltaproteobacteria bacterium
CCCACCCAAAGACAAAATACATCCTCTGCGCTCTTCCCGAAAAGACAGAGATATGTCTTTACATTGCTTTTCCAATGAGTTATAAACAATCCCCATAGAGAGGAGATGCTGACCGCGCAGCCCCTTTTCTTCGAACCCGCGGCTCAGGTTCAACAACATTTTATCGACCATCCCGCTTTACGGGAATCAGATTTTTGGGCAGGGAGCGATCGTCCCGGGTTACAAGCATTCTCGCGGGATATTGTTGGGCGGGACAATTGATAAAACGCTCTTTGTTATGCGCTTAATGTGCCTGATTTAACAGAAAATTAAATTGGCCTGGATTCTCTGTTTTGGGGTGCGGAATGTACGCCAAATGAAAACCGGCTTCTTGTTTGTATTCAAATAGAAAAGGCATTTCCCATTACCGGAAAACGCCTTTTATCGTTTACAACAAGCCCTAGGAAACGTTTATCCCTTAAAATACCGTTTCAGCAGACCGGCAAATGCCATACCGTGACGGGCTTCATCTTTACACATTTCGTGCACGGTGTCGTGAATGGCATCATATCCCAGCTCTTTGGCCTTGGTGGCGATGGCTTTTTTACCGGTACAGGCACCATTTTCGGCGGCCACACGGGCTTTAAGGTTTGCTTCGGTGTTTTCTTCCACCACCTCACCGATCAGCTCGGCAAATTTTGCGGCGTGCTCGGCCTCTTCAAAGGCAATACGCTTGTAAGCCTGGGCGACTTCCGGATATCCCTCACGGTCCGCCATACGGCTCATGGCCAGGTACATGCCGACTTCTGTGCATTCTCCGGCAAAATTGGCCTTCAGACCTTCCATAATTTCTGCGTCGCAGCCCTGGGCCACGCCAACCTGATGCTGATCCGCCCATTCCATGCTGTCGGCGATCATTTCTTTGAATTTACTGGCTGCAGCGCCGCAATGGGGGCATTTTTCCGGGGGAGCATCGCCTTCATGAGTATAACCGCACATGGTGCATGTAAATTTTTTCAAATTTTCCTCCTTTTAGTGTCGTGTTTAATGAGTAAAAAAAACAGAGTTCAACTAAAATAAAACACCTTGATCATCTGTCAATCCGTTTTCCAGCAACCCGCTGATATAAATGACCCGGTAGCACCTTTACCTGTAAAACAATTAAAACAATTGCGATCAGAACGGCCAGAAGCTGTTATCGTTCCAGATTGTCTCGGTCACTTCCCTGTCTATTTTAGCCAGCATTTCCAAATGCTGTGTTTCCCATTCGGCCAGCCACTGGTAAAGGGCTTTTTCGTCCGGATCATCTGCCGCCTTTGCCCGTTGCGAATAAAGGTTAATGGCCTTTTCTTCCATCCCCATGGCTGCTGAAATTGCCGCCGACTCAAACCCGGCCGCAGAGATATTTTCTTTCAGCTTTTCGGTGATGACCTGATCGGCCGAATCATCCGAATATTCATCCGCCGAGCGCGGGATGAATTTACTGTCGGCCTGGAATGATTTATATTGGTCGGACAATATTTTGATATGACTGACTTCCTCGGCCGCCATCATTTCAAAAAATTCCGTTACCACCGGGCTCTGGGCCGTTTTGGCGGCCTGCTTATAAAACGCCTTTCCCCGGGTTTCCAGCAAGATCGCTCTTTTCAATATCGTCAATGCGTCGGTTTCAGACATGACTCCCCCTATATGGTGATAAATTAAAGATCTTATTCCACCTGCATCTCTTTTTTATATATCAACATGTGTGCTGATACGGCAACCTTAAAGGAAAGATTATATTTATCACATTTCGTCTCCTCCTCAAAGAAAAAGACACTATCTGTTCAGGTGCCGTTTATTAATTTAAACCGAATTACTTGACAAAACAATATCTTATTCGTAAATTGGTAGACAGCTCGCTCTCCTGGGAGTACAAGAAATACAAGTCATTAATTATCAATTTATCCGCTTTTTCGACACCAGGCGGATGAGGAGAAAATATGCCCTATTTTTGTATCGACACCAACCAGGCCCGGGACGACGGATCGACCCGGGCACTCATGAAAAAGGCTTCGGCTTTTATCGCCGGGCTTCTCGGTAAACCCGAGTCATACGTAATGGTATCTATCAAACCGGAAACACCGATAACCTTTGGCGGCACAGATGATCCGGCGGCGTTTGTCCGTCTGAAAAGCATCGGGCTTTCCGGGAACCGCTGCGCTGTGTTTTCTGAAAAAATCTGTGATTTCGTCCATCGGGAACTGGACGTGCCGAGCGACCGGATTTTTATCGACTTCGAAGATATTGAAAGATCGATGTTCGGATGGAACGGTAACACTTTTTAACACGCCTGCTTCACAAGAGTATCTGCTAAGCGATGCGGTTGAAAAGCAGGTGCGACGGTCTTGGCTTAAAAACAGCCGCCAATGAAAGGAAAAACGGGATGAACCGATGTGAATGGGCCAAGGCATCGCCGATCGAAAAAAAATACCACGATGAGGAATGGGGCGTTCCACTGCACGACGATCACCGGCTGTTTGAGTTTCTCATTCTTGAAGGGGCCCAGGCAGGCCTCAGCTGGCGAACGATCCTGAATAAACGCGATGGATACCGCCGGGCCTTTGACCGGTTCGATGCCGAAAAAATCGCACGGTATTCTGAAAAGAAAACAGCGGACCTGCTCTCCAATCCGGAGATTATCCGGAATCGGCGCAAAATCACCGCCGCCATCGTCAATGCCCGGGCTTTTCTGGAAGTCCAGGATGCATTCGGCTCTTTTGACCAATATATCTGGCAATTTGTCGACGGGGTGCCGATCCGGAATGCCTGGAAAAATGAATCCCTTATTCCGGCACACACGTCCCGGTCGGCCGCAATGAGCAGGGATTTAAAAAAGAGGGGATTTTCATTTGTCGGGCCGACCATCTGTTATGCCCTGATGCAGGCCATCGGCATGGTCAACGATCACACGGTCGACTGTTTTCGGTATCATCAGATTAACGCCCTGGGATGAAGCACGGGTACCTGCTGCCAGTTGCCGTGTGAGGAGACCGAACCGTCGACCCTTTTACCCGAATAGATTAGAGAAAAACCGTATGGCTTTATCAACCCTTCGCCTCCAGATTCTAATTCCGGTTCTCTTTGCGCTCACCATGGCCGGTTGTGAATCGGTCGGCTATTACGGGCAGGCCATCCATGGCCAGCTGTCGATTTTAAACCAACGGCAGCCCATCGACCAGATGCTGGCCGAACCCGGGATATCTGAAGAATTAAAGGTGAAACTGAAACAGGTTTTGCGGATCCGTCAATTTGCGCAAAACCGGCTTTTTTTACCGGTTAACGGAAATTTTCTCAACTATGTGGAACTTCAGCGGCCCAATGTGCTCTGGAATGTATTTGCCGCCCCGGAATTTTCTTTAACCCCGAAAACCTGGTGTTTTCCCATCATCGGATGCACCGCCTACCGGGGGTATTTTTCTGAAGAAAAAGCCCGTTCATATGCCGAAAAACTAAAATCAGCCGGGATGGACGTATATATCGGCGGGGTGTCGGCGTTTTCCACCCTGGGCTGGTTTGACGATCCGATCCTCAGTACCGTGATTGACCGGCCCGAGGCAGAACTGGCGTCGTTGATTTTTCATGAACTGGCCCACCAGATATTGTATGTTGACAACGACACCACTTTTAATGAAAGTTTTGCCACGGCCGTTGCGCAGGAGGGGGTCCGGCGCTGGGCGCTTGACATGCCGGACAGGAATTTCATTTATGAAAAATACCTCACCGCCCGACATCGCCGGGAGATGTTTGCCGGTCTGGTCATGAAATACCGGGATCAACTCAACCAGCTGTACTGCAGGGAGATGGCCGCTGATGATATGCGTCATCAAAAAATTAAAATTATTGCGGCCATGAGAGGAGAATACAAACATCTGAAACAAGAGTGGGACGGATTTACCGGATATGATCGATGGGTCCAGGCGCCCATTAACAATGCCAAGCTCAATACCGTTTCGACCTATCATGAACAGGTACCGGCATTTCTAAATCTTCTCCGGCGTTCAAACGGTGACCTGAAAAAATTTTATGAAACGTGCCAACGCCTGGCGGAAAAACCGAAAGTGGAACGGCTTCGGCAGCTTCAGGGGCAGTCTTTATCAAATTAATTAAACGGATTGTGTGGTAAAAAAAAGGGAGAAAGAACCGGATGACAGCAGCTGATCATGTACTGATTATATCGACGCTGGACACCAAGGCCGGGGAAACCCGGTTTCTCCGGGAGTGTCTGATAGATCGGGGGGTCCCGGTATTGATTCTGGACGCGGGCATCCGGGGAGAAAGCCCCTTTCCGCCGGATATCCGCCGGGATGAAGTCGCGCATGCCGCCGGAAGCACCTTGGATGATGTCCGCTGTCTGGACCATGAAGGCAAGGCCCTGAGTGTGATGACATCCGGTGCAACCCGATGCGCGAAGAAACTGTTCAAGGAGGAAAAAATAAAGGGCCTGCTGGGGCTCGGGGGGTCCATGGGGACGACCCTTGGCACCGGTGTCATGCGGGCCTTTCCCATCGGTTTTCCAAAACTCATGATTTCCACAATGGCATCGAGAAACACGCGCGGGTTTGTGGGAAATAAGGACATCCTCATGCTCCATTCGGTGGCCGACCTGTCGGGCCTCAACCGAATTACCCGCAAAATTCTCCGGCAGGGGGCGCTCGCCATGGCCGGTATGGTTAAAGGCGGCGAAACCGCCTCGGCCGGGACCTGCCCCCTGGCCGTAATTTCGACATTGGGTACCACGGAAGCGTGTCTTGTCAGACTCAGGCAGGCGTTGGAAAGTAGCGGCATGGAAGTCGTCACTTTTCATACCAACGGTTCCGGCGGAGAGGCCATGGAGGATTTGATCCGGACAGAGGATGTGGCGGTGGTGGTGGACCTGTCCCTGCACGAGTTGATGGATCACCAGGTTGGCGGAGAATATGATGCCGGGCCGGGGAGAGGGAAGGCAGCCCTTGAAAAGGGAATTCCCACCATCCTAATCCCCGGCAATACGGATTTCATCGTCACCGGCCCAAAGGAACAGGCGGCGGATCGATTCCCCGAACGACGCATGCACTCACACAACGCGGCCATCACGGTGGTTTCGGCCACCGGACAGGAATTGTCCTGCCTGGCCGGATGGATATCTCAGATGTGTCACGGCGCCCGGGGGAAGGTGACCGTCATCGTTCCCATGGGCGGTTTTTCCGCCTTTGACGGCCCGAACGGCCCCCTTGAAAATCCGCGAGCCCGGCAGGCCTTCAGAAAAAAGATAGAGGCCGACCTTCCCCATGGGATCCCATGTTTTTTTTCAAAATATCATATCAATGACATGGAATTCAGCCAGCTGATTTTGAGCTGCGTGGAACGACTGACTGGTGCAAAAGAAACATCGAGATTGAAACAACCCACGCGATATTGAGGATAAATATCCATGAAAATCATGTTTGCCGCCCCTGAAAACGCCTGGGGTGGATTTTTAAGCCTGCTTCAGGCCGAAATTCCTGAACACCAGTGTGAAGCCACCGGTGAGTTCAGGGTCGCCAGCCTGAAAGATGTTGATGTGCTGATACCCACCATGTGCCGCATCACTTCAGACATGCTGGCGCAAAGCCGGCGGCTGAGGCTGATTCAGCAATGCGGTTCCGGTCTCGAAGGGGTGGATATTAAAGCAGCCCGATTGAAAAGCATCCGGGTGGCCAATGTACCCACGGATATTTCGGGCAACGCCGATTCGGTGGCTGAACTTGGCATCTATTTCATCATTGGCCTTTCCAGGCATGTTCGCCGGCTTGAAATCAGCCTGCAACAATGCCGGATGGGAGAACCCCAGGGAAGGGCGCTCAACGGCCAGACCATCGGTATCATCGGCCTTGGCGGAATCGGCAGGGCACTGATAAAACGACTGCATCCTTTTGGCGTCCGGTTACTCGGCCTCAAGCAGCACCATCCTGAAAAAGCGCGATCAGAGCTTGGGCTCGACTGGGTGGGTGGACCGGATGATCTGAAAACCCTGCTGGAAAACTCCGACCATGTGGTGCTTTGTCTGCCGGTAACGACTGAAAGCGAGAACATGATAAACGCGGAGGCATTCGGGATGATGAAAAAGAATGCCTTCCTGATCAACCTCTCCAGGGGCGGCCTGGTAAACCGCGATGCACTGAAAAACGCCCTGGCCGATGGTCAAATTGCCGGTGCCGGGCTCGATGTCTTCTGGGAGGAGCCGCCGGAACCGGATGATCCGGTATTTCACTATAATGTGATGGCGACCCCCCATATTGGCGGTTCCACGGATGTCTCCATGAAGGGGATTGTCCGTGTCGTGGCCGAAAATATTCGCAGGATATCCAGCGGCCGCCTGCCGCTATATCTTCAATAATATTGATAATAAATTTGATCGGATTCTTACTTTGACGGATGCATATGAAAAAGGGCACTCAAATTATCTCTGAGCGCCCCTGAAAATCCATAAATTGCTGTCAAATTTTACAATTACACAACTGTTACGTTCACGGCCGAAGGCCCTTTTTGCCCCTGCTCAATATCAAAGGTAACCTGGTCACCTTCGTTCAGCGTTTTAAAGCCTTCCGTATTGATCCCGGAAAAATGAACAAATACATCCGGTCCGTCTTCTTGCTCGATAAATCCGTAGCCCTTTTTTTCGCTAAACCATTTTACAGTCCCATTAGTCATCGTGACTTCCTCCTCTTAAACTTTCAAAAAAAACGCTCATGTTCCAGACTTCAGGCGGCCACTTCATACGAATGGGTACGACCTTCGGCTAGAAACTACCTCTGAGGCTAAAATCTGCCCCACCAAACAATCGCAATCATAACGGTTCTTTCTATATTGTCAAGCAATTCTTTAAAATTTGCTTTGCCGATCTCATAAATAATATATATCCATTATTTAAACCACAGTATATAGATCGAGATGGTTTTCCAGGACCTATATATTGTAAATCAAGGAAAACAAAATCCGGTTTAAAAAATCTATTTGACGGATATGACGGGACAGGGTGCCTTTAAAATAACGTATTGGGCCGTCGAGCCGAGTAAAATTTTTCGGGTACGGGTTTTTTTCTCAATACCAACAAAGATTTGATCAATGTTCTTGTCCGTGGCAAACTGAACCAGATCTTCTGCCGGAGATACCCCCCGGACCATCTCTCTGGCCTCACATTCAACATTTTCCTGATCTAAAAATTCTTTAGCAAATTCAAGATCCGCCCGGGCTTTGTTGATTTCCTCTATTTTTTCCGAACTTCCGCCCTCCATAGACACCAGAACAAAAACCTTGGCACCAAAAACCTTGGCAAAATCCCTGGCCAGGGTTAATGCTGATTTGGCCGCCGTTGAACCGTTATAGCCGACTAAAAATTTCATTTGCCCCCCATGCAGTAAAAGTCTTTGACTGTGATGGATGATTTTCCTCAAGATTATTGAAAATGTCAATCTTTATCCGGTTGCTTCGGCCATCTATTCTGAATTGACCGGAATGAATGCGGCCGTAAATTCTGGAAATAGATAAAGGATATCTCAAGTCTGAAACTAAGATGCGGCAGGAGATGAATATACGAAACAGCTGTCAGATATAGTGATGAGTGATACTGCGGGGATGATTCTGATGACTCACATCCAGCGTTTTCGTCGTTTGTAGGATTTCACCTCTTTAAACGATTTACGCCCGCCGCCCCGGGTGATCCCCATATAGAATTCCTTAACATCCGGGTTGTCTCTTAACTCTTTGGAGGGACCCTCCAGCACAATCTTGCCGGACTCCATGATATACGCATAATCGGATAGAGACAGGGCCAGCTTGGCATTTTGCTCAACCACCAGAATCGTCGTATGCAGCTCCTTGTTAATCCGTTCAACGTTATCAAAGATTTCTTTAACGAGAAGCGGTGCCAGCCCCAGGGAGGGTTCATCCAGCATCAACATCTTGGGAGCCGCCATCAGCGCCCGGGCAATGGCGATCATCTGCTGTTCGCCACCGGAACAATACCCGGCCAGGCGGTTGGTGACACGCGACAATCGGGGGAAATGTTCATACATCAAATCCAGGTCCCGACGGATTTTTTTCACCCCGTCTTTGCGGGTAATCGAGCCCGCCCGGATATTTTCATTGACACTGAGGTGCTTGAAAACACGGCGCCCTTCGGGGACCATCACCGTACCTTTTTTCACCACCGATGTACCCAGATGGTTGGTGATATCATGGCCGTCAAACTTGATATAGCCATCTTTTATAAACCCGTTTTCAGGTTTCAGCAACCCGCTGATGGCCCGAAGCGTCGTTGTTTTTCCGGCCCCGTTGGTCCCCAAAAGAGAGACGATACCCCCTTCACGAACGCCAAGACTGACCCCCCGGAGCACCTGGATTATATCGTTGTAAACAACTTCGATATTATTAACTTCCAGCAACATGTTGGTGGTTGTATTGTTTGCCATGAATTTTCTTTTTTTAAAAAGGCATGGGGACTTGTTATCACCCATGCCCTTTTTTTATTGATACCTGATCTATTTGATCTTTTTCATAAATACAGATTCGATCGGTTCACCAACGGCTTTCCATGTTCCGCCATCCACCCGGTAAATCTGAAGTTTGTCCACGCCCTCTTTATCCGTTTCGGAATAGGTGACCGGTGCCACCGTGGTTTTCGGATCATAGGACCGATCACCATGCATGGCCAGCAATTCTTCATAAAGCGACTTTCGCGTAATCTCTTTGCCATCGGCTTTGGCCCTTTTAATGGCTTCCACGGCGACCTGGGCAACCATGATCCCGTTGGTATAGTTATGGGAGTTGGCCGCTTTCTCGTCGCGGCCGTACTTTTTGGCCAGAGCAAGTTGAAAATCAGTCCCTTCACCCTTAACGGATGTCAACGTATAAGATGTGGTCCAGAAATAATTTTCAGCAGCAGATCCGGCCAGGGCAATCAGGTCGTTTCCACCGGTGTAATGGGCGCCGAGAAAGGTAATTTTGCCTTTTTCGCCAAAAGTTTTGGCGGCAATACCGAGTCGCTGGGCATCCTTGAGCAGTGTCGCCACCGGTGACTGCACGGTGTGACAAATGACGTACTGGACTTTTTTATTCAGCAGCCGTTTCAGCGTGGCCGTGTTATCGAGATCCTTACCATGCTCCACGACTTCGACGATGTCCATCTTTAGGCCGGCTTTAACGGCCTTTTTGGCATCTTCGACAGGCCCGCGTCCAAAAGCAGACGGATGGATAAACATGGCAACCTTGGGCGTATCGCCTTTATGATTGGCCACCACATACTCGGCCAGCGTGACCATCTGGCTGGAATAAGAAGCGATCGGCAGAAAAATATAGTGGGAGTCCACCAGGTTTCCTGCGTGAAAGGACGCCGGAATCACCGGAATCTGCTCTTCTTCGAAATCCCGCTTTAACCCCAGAGTGCTGCCCGTGGAGTAGTTCAGGTACAAGACAATGCCCATGTCAAGATAATCTTCGAAGTTCCGCTTGGTAATATCGGTTTTATATTGATCGTCGCGGATGAAACATTCGACCTTGTCATCTCCCAACACCTTTTCGTCATTGACATACTTGATGTAATCCTCAACACCCTTGGAATACGGGTTGCCCGCATCGGATGTGGGGCCGGTGATCGCCAGAGACAACCCCAGCTTGTAAGTATTGCCCGCCTGTGCCTGGGCGCCGAAGGCCAAAATCAGTAGCAATGCCAGACCAACATGGATAAATAATGCTTTTTTTGTTTTCATGTGTCTCCTCCTAATTTCGGTTAAGGGGTAAAAAATTGATGCCCGCAAAAAAATAAGCTTTCCTGCGACGCTCATCAAACTGCCACCCGCTTTCTTCCAGGCCCCCGGGACATCAATAACGGAACGGCCACAGCTTGAAATAAGTTCGCGCAATCCGCCACCAGTTGGCAATCCCGCGAGGTTCGAACATTAAGAATAAAACAATTACCAGGCCAAAAGTCAATGGCCGCAGGGCCGTGGACAGATTCATTACCGCCGGTAGCAAGTGACCGACATATTCCGCCAGATTTTCTACCAGCAGGTCCAGCATGTAAATCGCGATGGGACCAAAAAATGACCCGACCAGTGTTCCCAGACCGCCGACAATCGCCATGGCTAGATAGGTAATGGAGTGATGAAGGGTAAACGATTCGAACCCGACGCCCCGGTATAAATATGCGTGCAGGGCACCGGCCACACCCGCGAAAAACCCGGCCAGGGCAAAGGCATATACCTTGGTCAGCCCCGGGGACATGCCCATGGCATCAGCCGCCCGGTCGTTGTCCCGGACAGCCACCAGACAGCGTCCGTACCGGGTTCTAAGCAGGTTTCTTACGGCAAAGCCCGCTATCACCACGACCACCAGAATAACATAGTACCAGAACTGGTAATGCTGTTTCCGTGCTATTTTGCCGGTAAACCAGAACACCCGACCCACAAAGATCGTCTGGCCCTGGTTAAAAAATTTCATGAAGTTAATCACCCACTCAAAGATCATTTGAAACGATAATGTCGCGATGGCCAGATAGAGATGTTTGAGCCGAAACGCCGGTAAACCGACCAGGGCGCCGAACCCGGCCCCCACGCCGCCGGATATCAGAATCATCAGCGGCCAGGCATGCGTAATTAATATATGACGATCTCCCAGTAGATGGGAAAAGGAGGCCAGGGTATAGGCCCCCACCCCCACAAAAGCCGCATGGCCGATGGAAATCAACCCGGCAAAACCGGTTAAAAGATTCAGGCCGAGGATGGCCACAATGGCGATGAGGATATTATCAATGACCAGCAACGTGCGGTCAGAAACGGAAATAAAAAGCGGCCAGGCAAACACCAGTACCAGCATGCAGCAGAAAATCAGTCGATCGAAATGTGTTAAAAAGATACGCTGTTCGTCTTTATATGAGGTAAAATAATTACCGGTTGCCACCCATCGATTTGTTGCCATGCGTTACACTCGCTCAATTTCGTGTGTGCCGAACAACCCGTGCGGTTTAAACAGCAATATGATTAATAAAATGATATAGGGTAAAACATTGGCCGTCCCATTCAGTCCCCAGTTGCCATCCAGGTATCCGGCAGCGAATTGCTGAATCAATCCCATAATGATACCGGCCACGACGGCCCCGACAATGGAATCGAGCCCGCCCAGGATCACCACGGGAAACACCGCAATCCCAAACGCGTGCAGGGTATCAAAGTTCAGGCCGGTGATATTGCCGATAATCGATCCGGCGGCGGCGGCGCTGAGACCTGCCGTGGCCCAGGCCAGTCCGAATACCCGGGGAATGGAAATGCCTACCGACATTGAAGCCAGCTGGTCATCGGACACCGCGCGCATGGAGATCCCCAGGGTTGATTTGGTAAAAAACCAGGAAAACCCCCCGATCATGATGGCTGTGATGATGACACCCACCATTTGGGTCCACGAGATGGATACCCCGTAAACGGTCAGCGGATGTGCCGGTAAAAACTCGGGAAATGAAAAATTTTCTGTACCGAACGGAGTCAGATAAACCAGACCGTCGATAATCGACATCAGGCCGATGGTCACCATGATCACCGAGATGATCGGCTCGCCGATCAACCGGCGTAAAAAAATCCGCTCCACCCCCATGGCCAGAAAAAACGTAATGATCAGGCTCAATATAAATGAAATGTAAATGGGAATGCCCGCCCAGACGGTGAGGGCGTATGTGATAAATGCCCCGGCAGCAATAATCTGCCCATGGGCAATATTGAGTACGCGGCTGGATTTATAGATCAAAACGAAACCGAGGGCAGACAGGGCGTAAATCGAGCCTACCACAATCCCGCTGACAACCAGTTGAAAAAAATAGCTCATTATGATTCTTCCATTGTATAAAAGGACAAATTGGTTTTCACTGTGGTGGTTTGTCCATCCTGATATTGGAAAAAGGCCTCCACTTCTTTTTCACTGACGCCTTCGTCGTAAAGTCCGTCGTACAGCGGCTGATACTTTTCCAGCAGAAATTTCCGGCGAAGTTTGCCTGTCTTGGTCAGTTCGCCGTCATCCACATCAAGCAGTTTGTATAAAATCGCAAATCGGTGTATTTTATAGTAATCTTTTTCGACGTTCTGGTTGTATGCGTCCACCTGCTCACGGACCAGCCCGGCCACTTCCGGCTTTTGGGATAAATCCATATAGGTCGTGTAGGAAATCCCCTTATCCTCAGCCCATTTACCCACCACCACCGGATCAATATTGATCAGCGCGGCAATGAAATCCTGTTTGTTTCCGAAGATAACCACCTCTTTGATGTAAGGACTGAATTTAAGTTTGTTTTCCAGGAACTGCGGGCTGAACATCTCGCCCTTACTGTTATGCATCACATCGGCCAGCCGATCAATGACGACCAGATGGCCGCTTTCGTCGATATAGCCGGCATCACCGGAATGCAGCCAGCCATCCACAATCAGCTCCCTGGTTTTGTCAGGTTGGTTGTAAAACCCTTTAATCATGGAAGGTGAGCGAGACAGAATTTCGCCTTCTTCGGATATTCTGCATTCGGTTTTGGGAAGGGGTTTACCCACCGTGTCCGGCCGGACATCACCGTCACGATGCATGTACGCAATGCCGGTAATCTCGGTTTGGCCGTAAATCTGTTTCAGGTTCACGCCCAGGGCCTGATAGAACGTAAACAGATCGGGTCCCAGAGCCGCCCCGCCGGTGTATGCCCGCCGAAGACGCAAAAACCCGATCTGGTTAACCAGGGGGGACAGGACCATCGTTTTTCCAAGCCAGTCCCGAATCTTCAGCCACGACGGCATACGTTGACCTGACATGCGATAGGTGGCCGCCTGTTCGCCGATTTTGATAAAATAATTGTACATTTTACGGTTGAGCCAGTACGATTCATCGATTTTCAACCAGATTTCAGAGCGAATCGTCTCGTAAATACGCGGCGCACCGAATATAAAATGCGGCCCGATTTCCTTCAGATCGGCCATGGCGGTTTCAACTGATTCCGGAAAGTTGATCGTAATTCCGGTGGCCATGGCGATCCCGAATGAATTCATCTGTTCACCGATCCAGGCAAAGGGCAGAAAAGAGACGTATTCGTCGGTCTCTTCGAGGGGGTCGACCTTGGTGATCTGAACCCCCATATTAACATAGTTGCGATGACAGAGTATCGCCCCCTTGGGCAGTCCGGTCGTTCCCGAAGTCAGACAGAGGTGGCAGCCGTCATCCGGGCGGCCCTGATCTACCAGCTCGTCAAACCGGCCTGGATTTTCCCTGAGGGCCGCTTCGCCGATTTCATAAAGATCCTCGATGAACATAAACCAGTCATCACTTTGATACCCCCGCATCCCCCGGGGATCTTCGTACAAAACTTTTTTAACCTTGGGAATCCGGTCCCGGACTTCAACCAGTTTGTCCACCTGTTCCTGATCGTCACAAAAAACGATGCTGACGTCCATCGAATCAAGAATTTTGGCTATTTCGTCAGGCAGGCTGGACTGATAAAGACCGGCGGACAAGGCACCAACGGCATGAGTACCGATGGAAACGATCAGCATTTCGGGGATATTGTCACAAATCAGGGCGAGTTTATCGTCCTTTTTGAGACCGATTTTTTCAAGCCCCAGCGCTGTCTTTGCGACCAGATCGTAGTATTCCTGCCAGGTGATATTATTCCAGACGCCAAAATCCTTTTCCCGCAGGGCGACCTTGCCGGGTGACTTCTTAACCCGCCAGCGCAACAGCTGCGGAATGGTCATCTCTATTAAATGGTCTCTGTTTTCCAATGGCTATTCTTCTCCAATATACGCTTCGATGACCTTGGGGTCCCTGGAAACCTCATCCGGCGTACCCGATCCGATCAATTGGCCGAAATCGAGCACAAATATCCGGTCGGAAATATCCATCACCACACCCAGATCATGTTCCACCAGAATAACGGTGATATACCGCTCTCTCTGAATATCCATGATGAAGCGCACCATGTCCTCTTTTTCTTCAACATTCATACCTGCCATGGGCTCATCCAACAGGATCAACTTGGGCCCCAGGGTCAGCGCACGGGCCACCTCAACCCGTTTCTGAATACCGTACGCCAGATTTCCAACCATGCTTTTCCGATACGGTTCAAGCTCCATGAAATCAATGACATCTTCAACATAGGCCCGGTTTTCAGCTTCCATCCGGGATGCTTTTCCCCTGTAAATCAAGGCCTGAAAAAAATTATATTTCAAATTCTGGTGTCGGGCCAGCAGCAGGTTATCCAGTACCGTCATCCCCGAAAACAGTTCTATATTCTGAAATGCCCGGGCGATGCCCAGTTTGGATATCTGATGGGGCGACGCCTTGCTCAGGTTGTGATCACCAAAGCGGATTTCACCGGAGGTGGGATGATAAAACCCGGATATGCAGTTTAATATACTGGTTTTTCCGGCGCCGTTGGGGCCGATGATCGATGTAATCAATCCGGGCTCAACAATCATCTTCACACCGGAGAGCGCCTTTAAACCACCAAACGACAACGTGACATCTGAAATATGTAGTTTACTCATATTTTATGCATTATTGTATATAACCCATTCGAAATATTTGAAAACGAAAACGGCCGAAGCTATAATATGGCCGTTTCAGGATTGCAATGATAAATTTTTCACAGCTGTTAGAAGCCCGGGAAACAGATTTATCTTGAAGCAACAATATTCTCCACACCATTACCAGAATGTCAAGCTGATAAATCAGTGGTATATTAGTGGTAAAACCCTACTATTTATCAAGGGCCATTAAGAATGTACACAAATTTACTTTTTTATTTTTAATCCCGAGTTTGCGTCGAATGTTAAACCGGTGAAACATAACGGTATTTTTTGAAACCAGCAACAGCTCCGCCATTTCCTTGTTGGTTTTGCCCTCCTTGACTAGATTGGCGACACGAACCTCCATGGGGGTAAAATGGGTAAATTGCGAAGACAGGTTGCGAATAAAGGGTGAGATGATATTGTTGAGATTGGTCTCCAGAACATCAACCAGGGTATCCTGGCGGGTTGACAGCCGGCCGGACTTCAACCGTTCCAGATACGGGCTGACAAGCTCCTTTATATTGGATGTGACCTTTTCCTCAAGCTCGAGTTTATCGGCTTCACGCTGTTTCAATAACACTTTCAAAGCAATATTTACATTTTTCAGGCGATCGGACTGGGCCTCAAGTTCTTTTTCACGTTTGCGCAGGGCCATCTCCACCCGCTTGCGTTCTTCTATCTCTTTGCCCAGGTGAAGATTGGTTACTTCGAGTTCCAGGGTTCGTTCCTGGACAAGATCTTCAAGGTGGTCGCGATAATTTTTAAGTTCTTTATCCGCCCGCTTCTGCTGGGTTATATCCCGCAGGATCACGATGTTTCCCGCTGTGTTTCCCTTATGGTCCAGGTATAAAGTCGAGCTTAACTGGACATCCAGCACCCGGTTATCTTTTGTTCGCCGGCGGGTTTCAAACAGATTGATCTTCTGGCCGCTGAGCATCGTTTCAATGGCTTTTTCGGTTTCGGGCCAGCTTTCTTCCGGAACAAACTCGACTTTTTTGCCGATTACCTCTTCCCGGGAAAACCCGAATGTCTGCTCAAAAGCCGGGTTCACATAGGTTGCATTTCCCCGCATGTCATACACCACTACCGGATCCGGAGAGGACTCCAGCAGCCCCCGATACCGCTGCTCACTTCTTCGGATCTGTTCCTCGGCTTTCTTCCGCTCGGCGAGCTCCATCCGAACATCGGCATACAACCGCGCCTTTTCCAGCGCGATAAGTGCCAGAGCCGCAAACCGCTCCAGCATGGCGATATCTTCTGCGTCAAACCGTTTGTCCGGGTGGGTGTGCGCCAGCCCGATCACGCCCTGGATCCCCCGGTCGGATTTCAATGGAATACCGATCGTATGATTCAGCCTGTCAAAATCTTTTTCGGCAATCCGGCCATCCCATGTGCTGTAGTCGTCTACCAATACCGGTTTTTCAGACACCCACACCTTACCGCCCAACCCTTCGCCCCGTTTCACCCGAAGCCCCAACTGGCCGGCGAAAACGCCTTTACCCACGCGCATTTCCATTTCTTTCCGGGGAAAATTCATCAGGAAAACAAATCCGTGATCCGTACCGACCAGCGTAGACACCCGTTCCAGTATGGTTTGAAGCAGTTCCTTTCGTTCCAGGCGATCAATCAGCGCCACTGCTGTTTGATGCAGTGCCGATAAATATTCACCCTGACGCTGGAACGACTGTTTAGCTTTCTCGAAATTCTCGACCTGGGTTTCCAGGGCGCGGATCCGCGCTTTAAGGGCTTTGCAGGATGGATGGGTTGGGGGTGCTGGGTTTGCTGGGTTCATTGGGTTCGTTGGGTTCATTGGGTTCGTTGGGTTTGTTGGGTTCATTGAGTTCATTGGGTTCGTTGGGTTTGTTGGGTTCGCTCGGTTCATTGAGTTTGCTGGGAATATAATGGATATGGCTGCAGCCTGTCCCCGGGTAATCATCACCAACAGATCGGAAGCTTTGGTCAATTATCTCATGTAATGCCCTATTTTTCAATCAGATAGAATACCCATTGAGCAGCAGCGTTTACCGGGCGATTTGGAAATGGCACCACGATCCAGTAATTCCGGCGGAATACTGTTTGACAAATGTCTCATTTATACTATTTCTTTAGAAGACAGACGCTCGAAAAGTTGAACCGATAAAGGAGGTTCGGTAAAAATATGATGAAAATAAATCCGGATTTTTTGTCTCCCTGCGGGCTGTATTGTGGCGTTTGCGCCATTCATATTGCCCACCGTGAAAACAACCAGAAATTCAAGGAAGGATTGGCGAAGCTTTACCGGGGAGGTGTCCCCGGCAAGGGCATTCTGCCCAATAGTGACAACCTTACTGCGGATGATATCCGCTGCAAGGGGTGCCTGTCGGATGATCGGTTTATGCATTGTAACCAGTGTGAAATCAGGAATTGCGCGAAGAAGAAAGGGTATACCGGATGTCATCAGTGCGATGAATTTCCCTGTCATTATATCGAAAATTTTTCGATGGCGGTTGGAAAAAAAGTTATTTTACGGGCCGTTCCGTACAGAAGGAAGTTTGGTACCGAGAAATGGGTGATCGATGAAGAAGCCCGCTATTTCTGCCCGGAATGCGGCCATAAAGTTTTTCGGGGTGTGATAAGATGCAACCAGTGTAGAGCAGAACTGGACCTGGATTAATTTATCAGAGGCATAAATTTTCGATTTTCCGTCTGGAACTGTTTCGCGGGGCGGCCGCGTAAAGCCACTGGAAAGGAGACGATTGTTTTATGAATTTTTACTCCGTGAATTTTATTGTCGCCGGATCAATCGGGATCAACGATGCTGTTGATCTTCTATCGCTTTTTTAACAGCCTTTATCTTCGGACCCTCTTTTGTTCACATCCGGCATGAATCTATCAAAAACCTGCTATCGCTGAGACTGTCAATATCCTCTGGCAGAGGAGACCATGCTTTCGGTTTTTGTGGCTATCTATGTGTCAACAACCCGTATGAATTGGGCAAGGTGACATTTCGTATTACCAAAAGAGAACAAAATTCTCAGTGTCCGGCGTGTGATAGTCGTAACGTCATTCTAAAAGGAGCTGTAAAAAGCATCCGCACAGATACTCTTGTTGAATCGCCGGGACCGGCAAGATCGGGTTTAACCCGATACTGAATGAAATTATTTCTGTTTATTCACCACTTCATTGACCCAGCTGACGGCGGCGATCATATTGGGAAACCCGGTCGTCGTCATAGACAAAATGACGGCATGCGTGATTTCATCGGTGGTGGCCCCTGCGGCCAGAGCCTTGCGGGCCGCGGACATCACGCCCCCCCGCGAATTGACACCGATGGCAATCCCGAGTTTAACCAGTTCCTGAGCTTTGGCGTCCAGCGGGCCGGCTTCGCGACAGGTTTTGCCCAGTTCCTGATACTGTTTGATGAGTTCCGGGTGGTCTTTGGAAAAAGCTTCGTAAGGTTTAGGTAGATACATGACGGTCTCCTCTGGTTTTTTATCGTTTATATTGAGAAATACAGGTGTTATGCCTCTTACCTATCAACTCCGCCAGGCTTTGGGAAGAAAAAAATATACGGCCCCATTCATATCATCATCATAATCCAGATTTGTGAACACGAAACTGTTTGATAAATTTTAAAAACGCCATCGATGATCGCATGGCAGGGGCTTTCTCCGGGGCAACGGGTTGGCTTGATTTTTCCGGTACATCCCTGTAGATTTTCAGCGTCACAACTTAAATACAGCATGACCGGCAAGGGGCTGCCCCAAGGATCGGTCAGAATAATCTCCTCACCCGAGGTAGAGGTAATAACCGAATCCAGAGCAACCTGCACCGGAGCGATTCACCGACGCAGAAACCGGCGATCAGCTTCAAGCAATTGCTCCCACCCGGAAGGCGGTAACCATGAAACCACCTGAAAAACTCAGACTCAGATCCAACTATTGGATTGTGAATGAGGAAGAAGAAGTCGTCTTCGGAAGAGGACGAATGGAAATTTTAGCAAATATTGAAAAGACCGGCTCAATTAATCAGGCCGCCAAAGTCATGAAGATGTCGTATAAAGGCGTCTGGAGCAAAATCAAATCGACTGAGAAGCATCTGAAAATAAAGGTTGTCCATTCGGACAGAAAAGCGGGCACGCATTTAACGGCAGAGGGGAAAATACTGTTAAAAAATTACAGGCGCTTGATGAAAAAATGCATCCGGACAGATGATCGAATTTTTGACACGATTTTCAAATCTTTCCCGTAACGCAAAAATCATAAGGTGTCGCCGGGATACCTGTATTCACCCCGCCCTTCTCAATTATAATCAATTTGGTAAGGGTATCGTTGCAGATTTTATATCATTGCTGCCGAAAATTTTTATAAAATATCTTGATTTATAAATAAAATGTGCTATATGGGCACTGATCCAATAATTTGATTTCCTCTCCCCCTAAAAAGAGGCGTTGATATGGCCGTAGAGGGTCCCCAAAAAAAATCTGGCAGCAGAAAGGGGTGGTGGCTCGGACTATCAATTGGTGTTGTTTTAACCATCATGATGGTATTTGCATCCGGGTACATGATTGAAACGACCAATAAAGACACCTTTTGCGCGACATGTCATGTGATGAAGCCCTTCCGGACCGCATGGCAGCAAGCTGTTCATGGCGGACAAAATCCCCGGGGCTTTACCGCGCAATGTACGGATTGCCATCTTCCCCATGGCGATTTCTTTCAGTATCTTTTCACCAAAGCCAAAAGCGGTGCAAGTGATATCATTCAAAACTTTTTTATTGATGGCGCTACGTACGATTGGGCCAATAACGCGGAAACGCGTCGAAATGAATTTACCTTTGAAACGGCCTGCCGGCGCTGCCATAACGACCTGACACCTCCGGGAATGAAGGTCGGCGGTTTTCTTGCCCACCGAACATTTCTACTTGGCGAAACAGATAAAACATGCGTGAGTTGCCATTCACACGTGGGACACAAAGATATGATCGAGATGGTAGATAAGTTTTATAAAAAACAAAAAACGACTTAAAATAAATCATATTCAGGTACTTGAGTAATCTGGCTTTAACCAAGGAGGGCGCAATGAGAAAAATGTTTGGCAGAATCGGAATTGTATGTATCGTTCTGCTGGTGGGCGGAATGTCTGTCGCCGCCGCCGCTGAACAGGGACAATATCCGAACCTGGCCGATAAAAAGGAACTGGTGCTGAAACGGGGTTTTTCAAAAGAAGCGCTGCAATGCATCGAGTGCCACGCCAAAAAAATGCCGGGCACGGTTGCCGCATGGAAAGAAAGCAACATGAGCCATGCCGGTGTTTCATGCTACGATTGTCATGCGGTAGAGAAATCATCACCCATGGCCAGCCAGTGTGAGGGCCTTAAGGGAACGGATACCTACATTTCTCCCATGGTTTCATCAAAAACCTGTTCCCGGTGTCACCCGCAGGAAGTCGAGCAATTTCTTAAAAGCGGTCATGCCAAGCTGGCCAGTTCGGCCGTCTGCGATCCGAAAAGAGCCGGGCTGCAAAAACTGATTTATCAGCATGAAGGCTGCGGGTTCATGGATAACGCCAAGCTCGACCTTTCCACCGGCATGACACCCAAGGGGCAGCCGGCCTATAACCGTGCGTCGCGCTCATCGGGCTGCCAGATGTGCCACGGCACCAAGGTTGAACTCGGGCCTGATAATAAACCGATCAATGAAACCTGGCCGGGCGGAGTGGGGACAAGGTATCCGGACGGATCCATCGGAACCTGCACGGTCTGTCATACCCGCCATAAATTTTCAATTGCCGATGCCAGAAAACCGGAAGCCTGTGCGGCCTGTCACCTGGGGCCGGATCATCCGGATATCGAGATCTATTATGAGAGCAAACATGGTCAGCAATATTTAGCCCACGGTGACGACTGGAAATACGACAGCGCCCCCGATACGTGGGAACCGGGCGACTACACCGCCCCGACATGCGCAACCTGTCATATGAGTGGCATTGGAGAGCTGTCGACCACCCATAATATTAACGACCGCCTGAAATGGGACTTGATGCACAAAAAAAGTGTTATCCGCAGTGGCGAACGGGGCAATGGCGAACGGGGTGATAAATTAATGCAAAAGGTTTGCATTAACTGTCATGGCAAAACCCATACCAGTACCCAGCGGGCTGTTTTGGACAGTGCCGTTTCACTGTATAACAAGCAATGGGCCGGCGCCCTTAAGATGAAAGACGCACTTGCCGAAAAGGATCTGCTGAAAAAAGGCGATCCGTGGCGGGATGGATTCCAGGAATTGATGTACTATCTCTGGCATCATACCGGTCGGCGGGCGCGCCAGGGTGCAGCGATGAATGCGCCTGACTATGCGCACTGGCATGGGTTTTTCCAAATGCAGCAAGTTTACAAGGATCTGGAAAATATCTATGATTACCGGATGAAGAACAACAAGATCGAGGAACTCAGCACGGTGATGAGCAGCGCGCCCTATTAAACAAACCGGACTGATTTATCTCCCTGATACGGGAGCGGTCTTGTGGTCTTTCATTGCGTCCTAAAAGAATCCCTGCTTCGGCGGGGATTCTTTTTTTCTGTGCGTACTCGCCAAATGGTGTTTTTTTTGGTAGGATGAGGTAAACCATCTACGCTCGGTATTAAAGATGATAACCGCCATCTATTTTGACCATAGTGCCACCACGCCCATCCGCCGGGAAGTAATCGACGCGATGGATCCTTACTTTGCCCACCGGTTTGGCAATGCCTCCAATATCCACCGATTCGGTCAACAAGCCCGGAAAGATCTGGAAGACGCCCGCAAACAGGTTGCCGATATCATCGGTTCCGGTTTCGGAGAGATTATTTTTACTTCCGGGGGCACCGAATCGGACAACCTCGCCGTCCAGGGCGTGGTCCGTGCCCGAAAGAGGGAAAAAAACCACATCGTCACCTCCTCCATCGAGCATCCGGCGGTACTGAACACCTGCCGTTTTCTCGAACAACAGGGTACAGCGGTCGATTATCTGCCGGTAGACACCGACGGTGTTGTCGATCCACGAACGGTTGAAGCAGCCATCCGGCCCGACACCGCCCTCGTTTCGATTATGCTGGCCAACAATGAAGTGGGGACGCTTCAGCCGATCCGGGAAATCGGGGTCATCACCCGGGCCCGGGGTATCCCGCTGCATGCCGACGCCGTCCAGGCCATGGGAAAAATTCCGGTCAATGTCGATGACCTCAACGTGGATCTTCTTTCCATATCAGGACATAAAATTTACGGTCCCAAGGGGATCGGGTGCTTATACATCCGGAAAGGGACCCCGTTCGCCCCGCTTTTTTTCGGCGGTCATCACGAGCGGGGATACCGGCCCGGCACGGAAAACGTGGCCGCGATTATCGGCCTGGCCAGAGCCCTGGAACTGGCCGATGCGGAACGCGAGGGGTTTGCTGCCGATATGCATCACTTACGGACGATGCTGGAAACGGGAATCCGGGAAAAAATCCCGGCCGCCCGCTTCAACGGGCATACTGAAAAACGGCTGCCCAATATCGCCAATATCAGTTTTCAATCCATGGACGGTGAAACCCTGCTCTATGTTCTCGACAGCCGGAACATCGCCGTGTCCACCGGCGCCGCCTGCGCGTCAGGGTCTGCGGATGTATCACATGTCCTCACCGCCATGGGCCTTTCTCCAGCGCTGGCCAGGGGAAGCCTCAGGTTTTCACTGGGACGGTTGAATGATGAAAATGATATTCAGCAGGTACTCAATGTCCTTCCGGGTATCATCGATGGGCTCCGGCAGGGGGAGGCAAAAAAATAGCCGGATCTAAAAATATCTCAGTGGAATAAATCTAAAACCCCATTTTCTCCGGCGGACGTCTTTCGGGAACATATTCGTGGGGAATCTTCCCCGCATTCCATTGCCTGGAAACGTAGAGATTGCAATAGCAGCTGCCGAATTCTTCGACATCCTCCTTACGGTAGACACACGGGCAGATAATATCATTATCAGCCTGCCGATCTCCGTCGGCGAGCCGGCAGGGGCAGACCATGTAACCGTAACGGTCTTTGTTGGTCAATAGCGCCTCAAGAAGCTCAAATACGCGTTCTTTGTCTTTGTTGAAATAATACCCCTTGGGTTCCTGGATGTTTCGTAGCAGCGCGTATAGTTTTTCAGGCGTCATTTTGTCGGGTGTCATTACAGCCCCAGCGCCTCCCTGATTTTTTCTTCCTTATACCCGACGATGACCTTTTCGCCAATGATAATGGTGGGAAACGAACAGCGGGGGTTAAATTTCCTGATATCCTCTAAAATGGCCTTTCGTTCCTCGCCTTTTAACAGGTCCACATCCACGAATTCATATTTAACGGTACAGTCATCCATTAATTTTTTAACCGATCTGCAATGGCTGCAGGTACTTAAAGAATACACTTTTATGGGATTATCCGACATGACAGGCCCTTTCCGTTTTTAAGATGCTCAAATATGCTTCAATGGTAAATAATACAAAATCAGTTTACTTTCAAGGTGAAGCGTAAAACAAAAAAATCCGGTTCAGTCAATATCCTGCAAGCGGAAATGGACCGGCACCCGGACCCGCATGGCGATCGGCCGGCCATCCTGCTGTCCAGGCACGAATTGATAGCGCGAAACAGCCCTGAGCGCGGCTTTATCAAGGATAGAATAGCCGCTGCTTTTTTCGATTGCAATAGAACCCGCGCGACCATTTTTCTGAATCTGTACGGATAGCAAAACAGTTCCCTGCCAGCCTCGTCGGCGGGCCAGTATTGGATACCGCGGAGGTGGATTTCCGTCTATTTTCGGGTAAGCCCGGATGACCCGGTGAGATGCGGAGCCGGTTTTTTCCCCCATGGCAATAGACGTGCCAGGTCGGCGTAACAGGTGCAGCTTTTTTCCCATTCCAGATGCGTGTATGGACAAAGAAGGCGTGAGCTGATCCGGCAACATGTGGCCGGGCAGCCTGACTTTCGGGGCTCTCCCTTGGGAACCGGCAGGCATATTTTCCGGTGCCGGCCGCGATCCTGATTTTTGTAACACCGGGCGGGGTTTGTGGATCGGCCTTGCCGGAAATTTTATTTTTGCAGGTTGTGATTTCGGCGGTGATTTCTGTCGAGGGGCTGGCGGTGTTGTTTTTTCGAAATCTTCTTCAAGGGGTAACATCGATTTTGGCAATGAAATGTGCCTGTCCTTTTTAGGGGCCGCCTTTACTGTCATCCGGTGAAACCGAACCGTAATCCCGGTGGATTTCAAAATACGCACGTGACTCACCGGATGGAGCGGGATAGGTACCATGAACAGTAACCCATGGCAGCCCAGAGCAATAAGTAAACCGGCCAGCAGCCGTTGCATTTACGGTTTCTCCGTTTCAGCCTGGAGCGATATTTTCTCAATACCGGCACCATTGACTCGGTCGAGCACCTGATAAAGCTGCTGATACGTCACCGACCGGTCGGCAAAAAGTAACAACGCCGATGGTGCCCCCTGGCTGACTCGATGTGTTGCCTGACGCAGGCGGTTTTCAAGATCATCCAGCCCAACCAGCTTTTTGTTGAGGTAGATGGCAAGGCCGGCCGGTATGCTTTTCACCGTAAGCGATACCGGCGCTTCCCGGGTATGGACAGCCCGGACCGATCCGGGGAGATTGATATCCATTCCCCGGTGTATGGCCATGGAGAGCATGGCATAGATAAAGAAGACCAGCAGCAGAAAAACAATATCGATCAGCGGCAGCATCTCGATCCGGGGCCGGGGCAGGGATTTATTCTTCAGCTTCACAATGATCGCTCCCGGGGTAACCTGTCACGGTTTTCGGTGGTCTGCGTCACAATTTCCAGGCTAGTGGCATATTTTTCCATCACATGGGCCGCCGACCCGATCCGGGCATTGAAATAATTATAGGGAAATACCGCCAGAATGGCGATACCGAGACCCGCGGCCGTGGTGATCAGGGCCTGGGCAATCCCGGCGGTCACGGCCCGGGGATCTTCAATGCCACTGGTGCCCAGGAGCTGGAAAGAGGTGATGATGCCGAGTACCGTGCCGAAAATCCCCAGAAGGGGCGCCACGGTGATCATCGTATCCAAAACGGTCATAAATTTCCGCATCCGTTTCAGCGCTTCTTCCGCTTCGGCTTCCATCGCCTTTTCCAGGGAAAAATCCCGGTGAAGGATCCCGACCGCCAGCATCCGGATGACATAATCCTTACATCCAGCCGTTTTGGTTTTAATGGTCTCCCAGTCGCCCGACCGGGCAACGTCAAGGACTTCGTCCAGCAGGGGGCGATCCCGTTTTCTTTCCAGGCTGATCCAGAAAAGAGCCCGCTCCAGGATAACGGTCAGGGTGATGATCGAACAGGCCAGCAGCGGCCACATGACCGGACCGCCTTCTTGAAAAATCTGCCATACGGTTTGCATCAATCTACTCCGTTTTCGCCTCTTTGCTCACCAGAAAAATATGGGGGCGACCGGTGAGCGGATTTTTATCCACCAGAACCGTGGTATCGTACACCGCCTCCACAATTTGACAGGTCAGCACCTGATCCGGCTTTCCGCAGGCCACCTGTCGTCCGTCTTTCAGGAGCATCAGCCGGTGGGAATATTCACTGGCCAGGTTCAAGTCGTGCAGCACCATCAGCACGGTGATCGAGAGCTCCCGGTTCAACTGCCGGATCAGGTCGAGAATCCGGGCCTGATGGGTAATATCGAGATGGGCGGTAGGCTCGTCCAGAAGCAGGAGCTCAGGCTCCTGGGTCAGGGCCCGGGCAATGGCGGCCAACTGCATCTGGCCCCCGCTGAGTTCATTGAGCCACTGATCCCTGCAATCGTTAATACCGGTCAGGCGAATATACCGATCGGCCATGGCCCGGTCCCGATCGGTTTCAATGAATTGAAACCGCTTATAAAAGGGAATCCGGCCCAGGAGCACATATTGCCGTACCGTCATCGCCACCGGTTCCCGGAACTGCCCGACTACCGCAATTTTCCGGGCCAGGTTTTCCGGCGTCATTTCGGAAATGTCCTTGCCAACCAACCGGATGTTTCCTTTGCGGGGTGCTAATATCCGGGAGACGGCACGCAACAGCGTTGTTTTGCCCGACCCGTTGGGGCCGATGATGGTGACGATTTCCCGGGTATCGACTGACAGATTGATATCGGAAAGGATGGTCTTATCCCCGTATCCGCAGGTTAACCGGTCTATTTCAAGCAGTGCCCTGCTCACAATACCACCCGCTTTCGGGTCAGGGCGTAAACAAAAACAATCCCGCCGCTGATACCGGTGACCACGCCCACGGGCAATTCCAGAGGGGAGATAAGGGTGCGGGCCAGCGTATCGCAAAGAATCAGAAAAGCTGAACCGCCCAGAAAGGATCCGGCCAGCAGAACGCGGTGGTCGGGCCCCACGAGCATCCGCATGAAATGGGGAACAACCAGGCCCACAAAGCCGATAATTCCGGCCACGGAAACGGAAAGCCCCGTGAGCAGCGATGCCAGAAAAAACAGCCACCGCCGCGTACTTTCCACCTGGATCCCCAGGTGCCGGGCCCCTTCTTCGCCCAGGCTCAGGGCATTTAGCGGCAGGCAGAAAAGATAGCTGATGATCAGTCCGCCCAGGGACACAACCACGGCAATGGAAATAAGGATCAGGTCGGGTTCGTCCAGGGACCCCATAATCCAGAAAATAATGCCGTGGAGATCCTCGCTCTTGGAGATTGCCATGAGCAGCATCACCACCGACGAGGCGATAAAGCTTACCATGACACCGATAAGCAGAATATCCCGCAGCCCCATGGTCTGTCGTTTTACGCTCAGGCCGTAGACAAAAAACATCACCAGCAGCGCTCCGCTAAAGCCGGAAACCGGATAGGCGATGGGGCCGATCACTGTATACGATTTAAAAAGGATATTGAGCGCCACCCCTAAAGAAGCACCACCGGAAATACCAAGGGTATATGGTTCCACCAGCGGGTTGCGAAACATCCCCTGCAAAAGCGCACCGGCCAGGCTCAGGGATCCGCCCACGGCAAAACCGAGGATGATCCGGGGCAGACGAATACGCATTAATATAGTGTAGTCCGTACTCTCGCTGCCACGGGAAAAAACCGATATAATTTCGCTGAGGGGAATGGCGGTGGCACCCGTGCAAAGGGCCAGAACGGCGGTGCCGAAAAGCACGATCAGCAGTGCCAGAAAAAACGGGAGACGGCTTCCGGATAAAATGGTTTTCCTACTCATTAATATCAATCTCCGGATGAATGAGAGACGTGATCGTTCGCAGGGCCTCCACGAAGCTCAAAGGGGTCGGGCTGCAGACCAGATCGGGATCGATAATATGAATATTTTCATTCTTGACGGCGGTAATGGACGGATAGCGCATCCACTTTTGCTTCTCCTTTTTCCCGGCAATCCCCTCGGTTCCCATGATGGCAATGATGATCAGGTCCGGGTTCTGGGCAATCACTTTTTCCCGGCTGTAAACACCCTCGAGGCTCCCTTTGGCGATGTTTTCACCCCCGCCCAGCGTGATAAACTCGTTGGTAAACGACGTTGCAACTGATGAAAAAAGCGGCCGGGTGCCCACCTGCAGAAACACTTTTCTCTTCGGCAGCCTGATGGTTTTCTGACGGATATAATCAATGGCTCGTCGGGCTTTGACAACGATCTGCCTGGCCCGTTTTTCACGGCCGGTCAGCCGTCCCAGCTCGACAAATTGAACGGCAATGTCATCGAAGCCGGCCGGCTGTTTAAACTGGACAACGGAAATCCCCAGCCGCCTGAGCTGGGCCACCTGCCGCGGGCGGGTAAGCGATGTGGCCAGGACCAAGTCCGGATTCAGGCCAATAATTTTTTCAACATTTACCTGGAGCAGGGTGCCGATTTTCTCTTTCTTCCGGGCCGCCGGCGGGTTGACGCAATAGATCGTATCGGCAATCAGGTGGTCTTCTGCGCCAAGCAGGTAGATATTCTCCGTATTTATGGGGCCAAGGGAGATTATCCGTTGGGGGTACGTGGTTTTATCATTTCCCCGGGCGATCGGAACCACTGCCAGCAAGAATAAAAGGGTCAGGCAGGAACACGTATATTTTTTCATATATGATTCTTTCATTTTTTATTCGATATACTATATTTTGTGTTGACAAAATAATTAAATGGCATATATAGCACAACCGTCGGTTTTCGTCCGTTTCGAAATAAAAGGGAATCCGGTGAAAATCCGGAGCTGTCCCGCAGCGGTAATCAGGAACGAACGCCACAAAACGCACTGGACGCCCAGAAGGTGCCCGGGAAGCCGTGGCCAGTAGACATCGTTAACCCTTGCCTGTAAGCCCGAAGACCTGCCGACGATACCCCATTATTTTCGAACCTTCGCGGAAAGGAGTGAAAACATGCCCAACCCGACAGCGCTGCCTGCTTTTTCACAAAACAACCTCTTTGAAATGATCCAAAAACGCAACGGTCGCCCTGAACCTTTTGATCCCGGTAAAATTACCGGGGCCATTTTAAAGGCCGGTCGGGCCACCGGTGAATTTGACCAACCCGCCGCCCGCCGCCTGACCCTTCGCGTCCTGACTATGGCCCAGGTCGCGCTGGAGGCAACGCCCACCGTGGAAGTCATCCAGGATCTGGTCGAGGAAGTATTGCTGGCCTCACCTTATAAGCAAAGTGCCAAGGCGTATATCCTCTACCGCGACCAGCATACCCGCAACCGGGAAATGATCGACCAGGCCGATCTGGATCGGATCGACAGCTATCTTGACCGGCTCGACTGGCGGGTAGACGAAAACGCCAACATGGCCTATTCTCTTCAGGGTTTGAACAACTATATCTCGAGCCAGGTCAGTGCCACGTACTGGCTCAACAAAATCTATACCCCAAAAGTCCGCAAGGCCCATCAGGACGGCGACCTCCATATCCATGACCTCGGTCTACTGTCAGCTTACTGCGTGGGCTGGGATCTGAAAGATCTGCTGCTCACCGGATTTAGAGGCGCGTCCGGCAAAGCGGAAAGCGCCCCGGCCCGGCATTTTCGAAGCGCCCTGGGGCAGGTGGTCAACTTTTTTTACACGCTCCAGGGAGAAGCCGCCGGCGCCCAGGCCTTTTCCAGTTTCGACACGCTGCTTGCGCCGTTTATCCGGGCCGACAGGCTCTCCTTCCAGGAGGTCAAACAGGCCCTGCAGGAGTTCATCTTCAACCTTAACGTTGCCACCCGGGTCGGATTCCAGACGCCGTTTACCAATTTGACCATGGATCTCCGGCCGCCGGGACTTTTAAAGGATGAACCGGTCATTATCGGCGGAAAGGCACAGCCCGATACCTACGGCGAATTCCAGGCAGAAATGAACATGCTCAACCAGGCCTTCCTCGAAGTGATGAGCGAAGGCGATGCCCGTTCCCGGGTGTTTACCTTCCCGATTCCCACCTATAACATTACCAGAAACTTTAACTGGGACGACCCGGATTACCGTATCCTCTGGGAAGTCACGGCCAAATACGGACTGCCCTACTTTTCCAACTTCGTCAACTCCGATCTTTCCCCCGACGATGCCCGCTCCATGTGTTGCCGGCTGCGGCTGGACACCCGCGAACTGGCCAGGCGGGGCGGAGGACTCTTCGGCGCGAATCCGCTGACCGGCTCCATCGGCGTGGTCACGATCAACATGGCCGCCATCGGCTGCCGGGCCAGCGATACCGGTGATTTTTTCCGGCATCTCGACCGGATGATGGAAATTGCCCGAACCAGCCTGGAAACCAAGCGCAAGGTATTGGAGCGTCTCACCGACCGGGGACTTTACCCCTATACCCGCTTCTACCTGCGCGGTATCAAGAAACGATTTGGCCGTTACTGGGAAAACCACTTTGCGACCATCGGCCTCATCGGCACCAACGAAGCCTGCCTCAACCTTCTGGACTGTGATATCGGCAGCAAAACCGGACGGTCGTTCGCTATCGACATCCTCGACCATATGCGCGCCACCCTGACCCGGTTCCAGGAAGAAACGGGCAACCACTACAACCTCGAAGCCACCCCGGCCGAGGGGACGGGCTATCGCCTGGCCCGCCTCGATGCCGATCGATTTCTCCATATGAAAACCACGCTGACCTGCGACAGGGAGAAACGCGTGGCCGTCTACACCAATTCCACCCAGTTGCCGGTCAACTACTCAGACGATATCTTCGAGGTGCTCGATCTCCAGGATGAGTTGCAGACAAAATATACCGGTGGAACGGTTCTGCACACCTTCCTCGGCGAAGCGGCGGCCGACCCGCAGGCAGTCAAGGAATTTGTTAAAACCGTGTGTCATAATTACCGGTTGCCCTACCTGACGATTACCCCGTCATTTGCCATCTGTCCGACCCACGGCTACCTCAGCGGCGAAGTTGCCGTGTGTCCGACCTGCGGAGCCGACACGGAAATCTATTCCCGGGTGGTCGGTTATATGAGGCCGATAAAACAGTGGAACAGGGGAAAACAGGCCGAGTTCACCGCCCGCACACATTATCGGGTTTGACGGCTATGAAAATCGGCGGTTTTCAGCCGGTGACGTTCAGCGATTTTCCCGGGCGGATGGCGGCCATCGTGTTTACCCAGGGGTGCAATTTCCGGTGCCCTTTTTGTCACAATACCGGCCTGCTGCCGCAAAAATCCGTTTCCCCCGTGGCCGAGGACACGGTTATCTCCCTGTTGACCCGGCGTAGGGGACGGCTCTCCGGTGTGGTGATTACCGGCGGAGAGCCCTGCCTCCAGAAAGACCTTGCCCGGTTCTGCGAAAAAATCAGCGCCATGGGGTTTGCCGTCAAACTCGATACCAACGGAAGCCGGCCGGATGTTATTGAAACGCTTCTGGCCGGCGGCTTCGTCGATTTTATCGCCATGGATATCAAGGCACCCTTTGAACGTCTGAACGAGCTGACTGGAATTTCGTTCCCTGCTGCGGAAATCCGCCGGTCGATCGATCTCATCGCCCGCAGCGGCATCGATCATCTATTCCGGACCACCGATGTCCGCCCGTTGCTGTCACCGGCCGACCTGGCCGCCATCAAACAATGCGTACCAGCCGGATCACCGCATATCGTCCAGTCCTTTGTGGCCGAAAACGCCCTGTCCGCGTCACTACGAACAAAGGCCCCGCACGTCTTTTAATAGGTCCACTCTAAACCGATAAAAAAACCGATACCCGGCATGGGATATCCTTTAATATACGCATAATCTTCATCAAAAAGATTTCGGACTTCTCCCCGCACGGTAAGCGCACCGGCCTTTTCGCTTTGGAAGACCCGTTTGCTCACCACGAGGTCCGCGACGGTAAAATCGGGCAATGTCACTATGGGCGCAGGGAAGTTACCGGATTCCCAATCCGTTACTTCCTGCTCACCGGTATAGGTGATATTCAGCCGGGCGGAAAGCCCGTCATAATCGCTGATCGCGATGCCGAATGACGCTTGTTTTTCGGAGATGTATTTCAGGTCGTCTCCGGTTTCGTCATCTTCGTATTTAGTCAGCCAGACGAAATTAAGATACGGTTTTACCTCGTAGTTCCAGCCCATCTGCCGGCCGATATCAAAGGCGACTTCCCCCTCAAATCCGGAAATCGTGGCCCCACCCGTGTTTTTCCATGTGGAATGCCCCTGCGGGGTGGCGGCACTTTCGATCTTATCGGTGAAATCGGTGGAAAACCAGGTCAGCGATGAAGTTAATGAACCCCGGTTGTAGTCAGCGCCGAGTTCCCAGGTGTCGCTGGTTTCCGGCTTTAAGTCCGGATTGCCGATGACGCGCCGACCGAAACTTTCATAATTGGCGGCTAACTGATCCGCACCCGGCATCACAAAGGCCCCGGCATACCGCGTCCTGAGCTTCAGTGCGTCCGTAACCCGCCAGGCAATACCCGCCGATGGCGTGAAATGGGTGTCATCTTCACTGCGCCCAGCCGGTTCAACCACTTTTACATCGTAGGTATCGTAGCGTGCGCCGCCAGTCAGAATGAGTCGCTTATCCAGGAGATACCCCCTGGCCAGTAAAAAACCGGCGACATTTTTGTATTCGGTCCGCTCGGGGGTAAATGAGGCTTCAATCTCATAGTCCGTCCAATCCAGGCCCGTTGTCAATGCGAAGTATTTAAAGCGTGTGCTTAACTGCAGCTGGGCGCCCTGTTGATCGGTGTTTCTCTCGGCCGCCTCTCCATCATCCCATCCGGTCGGGTCACTGCCGGGGGGGTCCACCCATGTATCTTCATCCTTACCTTTAAAGTATCGGGCCATCCAGGAAAATTTTCCATTGGAGTCTTGTCCCTGATACATAAGATCTCCCGAGACGTTTTTCTTGTTGGAATAATCGTCGAGATCATTTTGGCTTAAATATCCCGGATTGCCTGCTTCGTCCACATCGAAACCGTTTAGTACGAAAGAAACACGGTTTTCCGGGAAAAGCGTATATCCGGCGTTGACGTTGAAGCCGACCCGGCTGTCCACCCCTGTATTATGAAAGCGATCACCGCCACCGGTTTTATAATCATCGGTAGATGTATACGACACCGTACCTGAAAAATCGAAAGGGCCGCGCCTGGCCGTCGCACCGGCGGTCATTTCTTTTTCCCCGAAGCGGCCATACCCGATCCCCAGGGAAAGGCCGTTCTTCGCTCCCTGCCGGGTGATCACGTTGATGACACCTCCCATGCCGGCGGACCCGTATTGAACCGCGCCCGGTCCTCTCAGGATCTCGATCCTTTCCACGTTTCGGGTCAGAATTTTGGCCAGGTTACCGGTGCCCGCGCGTCGGCCGTTGATCAATACCAGCACGTGCCCTTTCAGATCGTTACCGTGGGAATCCGTACGAAACCCCCGGATGCCGATGGAGGTCTGGCTGCCCGGATATTTTTGAACATGACCGATTCCCTTTTCAGCAAACAGGTCTCCCAGGTTCCGGGACGGCGATTGTTTGATATCTTCCGCGGTGATGATGGTGATGTTGGCGGTGACGTGCTTTTTCTTTTCTTCGAGCCGGCCGGCGGTGACCACCACCTCATCCAGAACCGGGTCCTGCGCGGCCATTGCCGGATTCGGCAATGTTACCCCTGATAACAACATGCTGATAGCCAGAACCAAAGTCGACAAAGCGTTTTTCATGCTTTCCTCCCTTTTTTCCGGCCCGGAAAACAAAAAATCCCGGACCCATTAATGAATAATCGATCCAGGATATCCCGTTTTTTACCTTGAATCCGGCTACTGACCATGCCTTCTTATCCACGAAAAGCAGGTCGCTTCCTACCGGCAGGTATTCTGACTCTCCCCCCTTTGCCGGCAGCCTTCCCGTTCCAGTTTCTTGAAACAGTGGCATCCACGGCCGACAAGGTTCCCCTTCAGATGCAAGGGGTGAGGATTACAGCGGCGGGCCCGTCCCTGATTTGAACAGGGTTCCCTTTTCATTCGCTATTGGCGAAACCGATAAGAATAGTTCAGGTTAACTCGAGAGAATGAAAAATGTCAAGTGTTTTGAAATGTACCTGCCCAGATTGCCGGGCGGTCTGTTTGGAGAGGCCTATTCGCCCTTGTCATGTAGTCGGCAATAAGCTAGGATTATTATGCAACGGATCATACTGGATGGTTATCTTTTTTATGCGAATATCAGGATGAATCAAAACGATAAAAGAAGAGTGCTGGTCATTGAGGATGACCCCAATACGGCGGCCCTGGTGGCCCTCTACCTGGAACGCGAGGGGTTTAAGCCGGTGATCGCCGAAAACGGCCGGAAGGGATTGGCCAAAGCCGATCAATGCCGGCCAGTTCTGGTGATTCTCGATCTAATGCTTCCCGGCCTGGATGGCTGGGAAGTATGCCGGCAGTTGCGGAAAATATCCGAAGTACCGATCATTATGCTGACTGCGCGTGACGAGGAAATTGACCGGGTGGCCGGGCTGACGCTGGGCGCCGATGACTACGTGGTAAAACCATTCAGTCCCCGGGAGCTGATGGCACGGGTGAAGGCCGTTTTAAGGCGGACCGGTTTCATGGGTATGGGTGCGGGAAGGGTGTTGATCCAGGATACCATTCAAATGGACCTTGAAAAGCGACGCTTGAGTGTCGCCGGACGCCCGGTTTCCTTGACGCCCCATGAATACGTCCTGCTTGAAACCCTGATGTCGGCACCGGGGCGGACGTATACACGGGATGAATTGCTAAACAAGATCTATCCCCGCGGCGAAACGGTAGTGGTTGACCGCGTCGTGGATGTTCATATCGGAAAACTGCGACAGAAGATCGAACTGAATCCATCTGATCCCCGCCATATCCTGACGGTGCGTGGTATCGGGTATCGGTTTGCCGATCGAAACCCGGACGCCCTTGGGGACAAATCATGAAACGCTACCTGATTCTCAAGCTGTTGGCTATCAATCTGGCGGTGATCGGATGTGTCATGGTTATCGTCTGGCTGGCCATTGATACGCTGGCCGCCCGGTATTTTGTAACGTTGATGGAAAAATACCATATCTCGCCAGAACCTGCTCATGCCATGTTTGTAGGTGCGGTTCACCGCTATCTGATCTGGGCCTGTCTGGCCGCCATTTTCCTGGCCGTGATTCTCAGCTTCGTTATGATGCGCCGGGTTCTTTTTCCCCTGACTCAGATGAACGTGATTTCCCGGGATATCGCTTCCGGTAATTTTTCTGTCCGGGTACCGGTGGAAACCGAAGATGAGGTCGGTCAACTGGCCCGGGCGTTTAATCAAATGGCCAAAAGTCTCGAAGAGATTGAGTACCTCCGGCGGTCGCTGATGATCGATGTGGCCCACGAACTGCGAACGCCCCTGACCAATATCCGGGGATACCTGGAGGCGTTAACCGACGAGGTATTACCGCCGTCCACGTCGACTTTTTCTTTGCTGCAGGATGAAACCATGCGATTGGTTGATCTGGTCGAAGAGGTGCTTGAACTGGCCCGGGCGGATGCGGCCCGCGGCCGGTTGGAACTCCAGCCAACGGACTTGATTCCAATAATCAGGACCACGCTGGAGGCATTTTCGCATCGGTTTGCTGAAAAATTAATTAAGCTGAATGTTGCGTACCCGGAACACCCGTTGATCGTATCGATTGACCGGAGCAGGATCACCCGCGTCTTTCGAAATCTCACCGAAAACGCGGTGCAGTACACGCCGGAAAAAGGGGTCGTTACCATCCATTTCGAATCGGTTTCCGGAAGGATTCGCATTCTTTATTCCAACCCCTCTGAAGAACTGAATTCAACGGACCTGGATTTTATTTTCGAGCGCTTTTACCGCGGTGAAAAATCCCGTTCACGCCAGCATGGCGGCGCCGGTATCGGTTTGTCTATCGTTAAAGAGTTGATCGAGGCACATGGGGGGCATGTTGGGGCTGAATCAGTCGATGGTCAGGTCTGTGTCTGGATAGAATTTCCGTTAATCAACCCGGTAATGTAATTTAAACCTGAGTTGATGATGCGGGAAGCTATGTGTCAAGATATTGAGATAATAAGGCGTTTGAAAAACGGGGCGCTTGCAGGTAGAAGTGTCCTTGGGGCGCATACCCGCTGGATATGTCGAGTATAATTAAGTCTCGGCGCTTAATAGATTGACGCAGAGCGAGCGAAAAATCGCTAATTCAGGTTAAATCCACCCGTCGGTGCTTGCTAATCTTTACGCTATCTTTACAAAACCTTTAAACCATCTTTACATCCCGGTCTTATTATTTATTCAGAGACAGATGAAAAATGATTCGTTCATCTACCATTTGGATAAATACGTATTAGATTAAATAACAGACCCGGTTAATGGAGGTGTCCCATGAAGACGATTATCGTTTCAATAGTTGCATTGGTTGCAATTCTACTTGGTTACCATCAGGCAGGAAGCACGGATAAACCCATGAATAAAAACCCGGCAACCCATAAGATGGATCAGGAAGTGGCCGGTCAGCCTGAGATGGCCCGATCCGCTGTTTTTGCCGGGGGATGTTTCTGGTGTACTGAATCCGATTTTGAAAAGGTCGCCGGCGTGATTGAGGCGATATCAGGTTATACGGGCGGGCACGTGGATAATCCGACTTACCGGCAGGTGTCCGCCGGCGGAACCGGGCATGTGGAGGCGGTCAAGGTGATTTACGACCCGGCTAAAGTATCATACGAGGAATTGCTCGATGTTTTCTGGCATCACGTGGACCCCACAGACAGTGGCGGGCAGTTCGTCGATCGGGGTTCGCAATACCGCAGCGTGATTTTTTATGCCAGCGACCGCGAAAAGAATCTGGCCGAAGCATCCAAAAAAAACCTGGCTGACACGGGCCATTTTAAAAAACCGATCGTGACCGATATCCTTCCCTTGAAAAAATTTTATCCAGCCGAGGAATATCATCAGGATTATTATAAGAAAAATAAGATTCGGTATCACTGGTATCGTTCCGGATCCGGCCGGGATCAGTTCCTGAAAAAAACCTGGCCGGATAAGGGGGAAAATATGATACGTGAAAGTCAAGACAAAATGAAAGAGGACAAAATGAAAAAAAGCGGGTTAACGTCCAGGGTATCCGATGGTGATTACGTTGTTCCCAGCGATGAAAAATTGCGGGAGAGATTAACCCCCATGCAGTTTAAGGTGGTCCGCCAAAACGGGACGGAACCGCCATTTGACAATGAATACTGGGACAATCACGCGCCGGGTATCTATGTGGATGTTGTATCCGGTGAGCCGCTTTTCAGCTCCACGGATAAGTTCAGTTCCGGAACAGGGTGGCCGAGCTTTATCCGGCCGCTCTCTACGGAAAATGTCGTGGAAAAGACGGATAAGAGTCTTTTCATGGTACGAACCGAAGTTCGCAGCAAACATGGCAATTCACATCTGGGGCATGTTTTTAACGATGGCCCGCAGCCCACGGGATTGCGGTATTGTATCAATTCGGCGGCGTTGCGGTTTGTTCCCGTCAAGGACCTGGAGAAGATGGGATACGGAAAATATCGGGCGCTGTTTGAAGATCAGGCAGAATAAGGGGGGGGGAATATGATGAAAGTGTTCACGCGTGCACTGATCATCCTGCTGGGAATCGGCTTTGTTTTGGCCGCCCCGGTGGACGCTGATAAGGCGAATTTTTCCGAGATCACCTTTTTTGTTCAATGATACGATGTGGGCCAATCCGCCCTGGCAGGGCTGGCAGGCGTACACAAAGTTAAAAAAGGGTTTCATGGATCCCGGGAAATCAATACCGTGACGTATGATGCTGACCTGATTACACCCGAAGAGATGGTATCCGCATTAAAGGCTGCCGGCACCTACCTGGGGACTGTAAAATAAAGCCGGTCCGGCCGGTTTTTGCGTTGTTGCCCCATCAGGGGTGTCCATTGTATAAGCGTATCTGACATCATGGGTAATTGTTATTGACACCCGAACCGATTTTAGCCATACATATAGAGCCTTTCAGGTAAATCCATTTACCCGTTTTACCTAACTGATTTTTTGGCAGACTATGTGCCAGGGTATTTAGACGCGAAGTGAGCCGGCGATCGCTCACTTCAGGTTTTGGTATGTTGCATTCATTATCGTATGATTCGAAATCAACTCAAAGAGGGCAAAGGAGGTATGGCATGCGTTTGATTTTACTGGGTGGCCCGGGTGCGGGAAAAGGAACTCAGGCGAATTACATCAAAGAGAAATACCAGATTCCTCAGATTTCCACCGGAGACATGCTTCGGGCCGCAGTCAAGGCCGGGACGGACCTGGGCCGGGAAGCCAAAAAGTTCATGGACGCCGGTCAGCTGGTCACCGATGAGGTAATTATCGGGTTGGTCAAGGAACGAATCAAGGACCCGGATTGTGAAAATGGCTTTCTCTTTGACGGATTTCCGCGAACCATTCCCCAGGCGGATGCCATGAAAGCCGAGGGCGTGGCCATCGATGCCGTGGTGGATATTGATGTGCCGGATGATGAAATTATCAAACGCATGGGTGGCCGAAGGGTGCATCTGGCCAGCGGCCGAACCTATCATATCATTTTCAACCCACCCAAGGTAGAGGGTAAAGACGATATCACCGGAGAGCCGCTTATCCAGCGGGATGATGATAAGGAAGAGACCGTCAAAGAACGCCTGAAAGTCTATCACGATCAGACCGAACCGCTGATCGACTATTACAGGGACTGGGAAAAATCAGGCGATGCCGCGGCCCCCCGATATTTTAGGATTGAAGGTGTGGGCAAGGTGGAAGAGATTCGGGATCGTATCTTTTCTGCTTTGGACTCCCTGTCATAACAGGGCCAGCGATGAACTGCTGAGCGCCGTGACGGCCTCGGCAGTTTTTGTGTTGCGCCATCGTCTCTGCAATCCTTCGGACATCGCCTGCCCCTGCCGACAAAAACCCTCTTAAAATATAACCGGGACAGGCATGTCCCCATTTTTTCCATCCCCGTTGTCATTCTGGTCCAACGGTTATTTCTGGTTAACCCGGCATTGAGACGAGGAGATCCCGCCATCTTCCAGGTGCCTGGCGATGTGACCGAGTTCGGGAAAAATCAGGGCCCGGCACGCCAGTTGGCAGGCCTTCAGGCTGCCGGGCATGCAAAAAACCACGGCCTGGCCGTTGATGACGCCGGCCGCAGCCCGGGACATGATGGCCGCTGAATTAATCTGTTCATAGCTCAGCCGGGCAAACAGGGGGCCGAAGGCGGTTAATTCTTTGGAAAACAGGGGCGAGACCGCCTCAATGGATACATCCGCGGCGGTAATTCCCGTCCCCCCCGTTACCAGGATAACCTGGGCCCCGGCGGCCATGGCTTCTTTAACTGCGTCGGCGATGGAACCGGCCAGATCCGGGACTACCTGATGGTAGACAACCTTTTGACCCTCTTTTTCTGCCTGTCCGGCCATCCACAGCCCGCTTTCGTCCTCTTTCAGCGATCGGGTGGTGGATGCGGTGACAATTCCGATCCGGATATTTTTGGGGGCGTTTTTTTTATGTCCTTTGACTCCCATGGGAAGCTCCTTTATATTTGATGTTCCGGGCGGATTGAAAATACGCTTTTCTTGCATCCACGGCACCCAATGGTCTATGGAAAAATCCAGAAAAGCCTATTTTCCATTTTGCAGATCAGGTAAGAAAGATAAGAAAAAAATCACTGAATTGCAAATAAAACAACAGCAGGGGCGGGGGGAATTCGTGGAATTGAAAAACAAGGTCGCCATCATTACCGGCGCGAGCAGCGGGATCGGACAGGCCGTTGCCCGCAACCTGGATCAATCCGGTGTCAGATTTGTTTTGACGGGACGAAGAAAAGAGAGGCTGGCCGCCCTGGCAGATGAACTGACGGATGCCGTCTGCCTGGCCGGTGATATTGTCGAGCCGGAGCTGCCCGGCCGGTTGATTGATACGGCCGTTGCGCATTTCGGCCGCTGTGACATCGTTTTCAATAATGCCGGCGTGATGGCGCTGGGTACCATTGAGGACGTTGATGTGGATCAGATCTGCCGGATGGTTCGCGTTAACGTGGAAGCGGCTTTTCGCATGGCCTATACGGCATTAAAACATTTTATGTCTGCGGGCAGCGGCTATCTGGTCAATACTTCCAGCATTGCCGGTAACAAGGTGCGTCCCAACCTCGGGGCCTATTGTGGCACCAAGCATGCCATCGAGGCCCTGACCGAATCGCTGCGCATGGAACTGGCCAGAACCGGAATCGGCATTGCCTGTATCGAACCGGGCCTGGTGGAAACGGAATTGTTCCGGGACTGGGCCAGGGAACCACCTGCAAAAATGTTTGATATTCCCACACCGTTGAGACCGGACGACATTGCGCGCCTGGTTCGCTTTATCCTTGAGCAGCCCGACCATGTCCGAATTCCCCGTATCCTGGCGATTTCGGCGGACCAGTCACTCTAATTTCGAGGCAAATGGAGAATCAACCATGACCATTGATCTGTCCGGGGTGTTTGCCCCCATTACCACCCCTTTTGAAGATGAAATGCTGGCCATGGACCGGCTGAGAGAGAACCTGCGGGTATATAAACAGACGCCTCTGGCTGGCTTCTTTGCCCTGGGCAGCAATGGCGAGTGTAAAAGCCTCGATGAAAATGAACTGCTTGGCATTCTTGAGGTGGTCGCCGCTGAAAAGGGAAAAAATCAACTGATTATGGCCGGCGGCGGCCGTGAGTCCACCCGCCAGACCATCGCTTTGTGCCGGCAGCTGGCCGGCGCGGGTGCCGATATGGTATCGGTTCTGACCCCGTCGTATTTTAAAAAAGCGATGACAGATGATGCTGTCATCAGGTATTATCGTGACGTGGCAGACGCCCTTTCCGTGCCGGTCGTGGTCTATAACGCCCCCGGATTTACCGGCCTGGAAATTTCTTCCCGGGCTCTTGGAACGATTTCCCGCCACCCCAATATCATCGGTATGAAAGACAGCTCCCCCTTCGATTTTGGAAAATACCTGGAAGCCTGTGATGATCATTTTCAGCTTCTTTCCGGATCGATCAGCGCCCTGTTTTCCGCCGTCACCCTGGGCGCCGTGGGCGGTGTGGCCTCCCTGGCCAACGCATTTCCGCGAGCCTGTTGCCGGTTCTTTGAAAAGACCATTTCCGGTGATTGGGCGGGCGCACGCCGATTGCATTTTACCCTCAGCCGGCTGAACACGCTGATATCGGTCCGTTTCGGAATAGCGGGAATGAAATTCGCCCTTGATGTGGCCGGCCTGGCCGGCGGGTTGCCCCGACGCCCCCTGTTGCCGCTCAATACGGCTGCCAAAAAGACAATCGAAACGGCAATTACGACATCCGGCGTCCTGGAGATGGAAACGGAAACAGATTGATCGGGCAGCTTGTGACAAGAGCCTGACATGATCACTAAACAGGCAAGAAATATTTGATGAACGCTTCAACGCCTTACCTTCTTTTTTATGCGCTGCTGATATTTTTGTTCAACATCCCTTTCGGGACCTGGCGGGCAAAAGTAAAAAAATTCAGCTGGCAATGGTTTGCGTCCATCCATCTGCCCATTCCGTTTATCGTTTTGCTGCGCATTTATGCGCATGTTGGATTCAGCTGGCAGTCTTACGTCTACTTCATCAGCGCATTTTTTCTCGGTCAGTTCGCGGGGAAAAAGCTGTCCAGCGTTTCAAAATAGACCGGCCGGCCCACCGGCTGAAACAGAATGAAAAACCCCGAAAAGCACCAGCCGGCCCATTCAATTTTTTTTCAACGATAAAGCCGATGAATGCTGATCCAAAGGCACCGGATTTATAAATAGAATCGCCTGATTGTCGCCCCGCTTGACATATATTGACGTATTATGGTAGAAAATGAATGTAAATGCACGTTTTGGGAAGATGGAAAACGCATGAATCATATTATTCCTGAACAGCGACGGACGCTGATCTATAACCTCATTCAACAGCGGGGATCGGTCAGTGTTCAGGAGCTGGCGGATTTAAGCGGGGCGTCCATCTCGACGATCCGGCGCGACCTGGATGAACTGGCGCGCCGTGGTACGATTGAACGAACACATGGGGGGGCGATCCTGACCCTGGCGCAGCAGACCACCTTTGAGCCGGGGTATAAGATCGCATCCCGAATGTTTACCGGGGAAAAGGCCGCCATCGGCCGCACCTGTACGGATCTGCTCGAGCAGGGACAAAGTGTCATTTTTGATTCCAGTTCCACTGTGTACCAGGCCGCCCGTGCGGTTGTTGACCGGAAATTCACCATGCTGGCATTGACCAATGATATCAACATTGCTGCTGCCCTGGCGAATTCCTCCTCGATTCAACTCAAAGTCATTGGGGGATCCCTGCGGCCCGGTTCTTACACGCTGCTGGGCGACCCCGGCCTGAGTTTTCTAAATCAGCTTCATGTGGATGTATGTCTGCTCGGAATTCAGTCCATCGGCGGTCATCTGATGGGGAATACGGGAGACGCGGCAGACGGAACGCTGAGTGATACCTCATTGGAGGTAGCGGCCATGAAGCGGGCCATGATCCAGGCGGCCCGCAAAACAGTGGTGCTGGCCGATTCCAGCAAGTTTGGTCCGCCCGCTTTCAGCGATGTTTCCGATTTCAGCACGATAGATGTGCTGATAACCGACAGCGGTATCAAGCCCGCGCAGAAAGAGGCCCTGGAGTCAGCCGGTGTCCAGGTGATTGTTGCTTCCTGATCGCTGCCTGACCTTTCTGGAGATACGCTGCTGATTTTATTTCCACGACTGCATATGTTGCCTGTGGAATATAAACCGGGTAACGACGACCCATTAATCACAACCAGCCAAGGAGGAGAAAATGCGTAAATTCAACAAATGTACAATGATGATTATCGGTGTCATGGCGTTCATGTTGCTGTTGAGCCCGGCCGTTGGTGCCAAGACAATCTTGAAATGCGGCACATCAACCCAGCCGGATCATATCTATAACAAGGCCGTTGAAAAATTTGCCGACATCGTCAAAGAAAAAACGAAGGGTGAGATTGAGGTTCAGTTGTTTCCTGCCGCCCAGCTCGGGTCCGAACGGGACATGGTGGAGGGCCTGCAGCTCGGTTCTCTGGAGATGACGCTTACTTCCACCGGTCCCCTGGGCAATTTTGTTCCCCAGGTGAAGTTGTTTAACTTACCGTTTTTGTTTAAAGATCGAAAATCCTGTTATGCTGTGCTCGATGGCGACATCGGCACTCGTATTGCCAACCGGTTTCCGAAAGTCGGCCTCCGTTCTCTGGGATGGTTCGAAAATGGTTTCCGTAATATTACCAATTCCAGAGTGGCTATCCAGAAACCGGCAGATGTCAAAGGTCTCAAAATTCGGGTCATGGAAGATGATGTCTTTATCCTGACCATGAAGGCCCTTGGTGCCAGTCCGCTGCCCATGGCTTTTGGGGAATTGTACACGGCCCTTGAGCAGAAAACCGTGGATGCCCAGGAAAATCCGCTGGCGGTTATCTATTCTTCCCGATTTTTTGAAGTCCAGAAATACCTGGCCATGACCGGACATTTCTATTCGCCGGCCATGCTGCTGATCAGTGAGATGACCTGGCAGAAACTGAGCAAGGAAAACCAGGCCATCATTACGGCGGCTGCCACCGTAGCCAAAGAGTACGAACGTAAATTGTCAATGGAAGCAGACCAGAACCTGGAAGCAGAGCTGAAAAAAGCGGGGATGACCATTACCCATCCGGACAAAGCCCCTTTTGTCAAGGCTGTCCAGAGTGTGTATGATAACCCCAAAGTAATCAAGGCGATCGGCGGGGGAGATGCGGCTGCCGGGAAAAAATTGATCGAAGCCGCCAAGACGGCCGCCCAATAGGATCTGTTTGAATGATACCGTGCCGGTCTGCCATTATCCGGCAGGCCGGTATCTTCTTTCTGGCAGAACAAAACTTTCTTAGCGAAAATGGCTTTTGCAAATGACATACGGAGTTGTTTGAATGTCGGCGGATTCTCACAGGCCCCCGGTTCTTTTTAATATATTGGACAAAGCGGTCAACTGGATGCTGTTTCTGCTGATGGCGGGAATGGTGGTCGTCATCGCTGCCCAGGTCTGGTACCGATTTGTCATGAACGATCCGCTGGACTGGTCCGAAGAAATGGGACGCTACCTGTTTGTCTGGATCTCATTTATGGGGGCGGCGGCGGGCGTTCGCTACCAGATGCATCTGGGTATCGATATCATTGAAAAACTGGTATCACCGGCGGTTTACCGGTTCGTGGTTTTGCTGGCGAACCTGGTCATCCAGGTTTTCTTACTCGTTATCATTTACTGGGGCTTTAAAATATTGGGGGTGATCCGGTTTCAGACATCTCCTTCCATGGGGATTTCCATGGTATATCCTTATATGGCCGTTCCCGTAGGGAGTTTTTTTATGTTTATCAATTCACTGCGCATCTCCTGGGCAACACTGACCGGCAGGCCGCTGGATCGAAAGCTGGTATTGTGACAATCATTCTTTTTATCAGTCTGCTGGTGTGCTTTATTATCGGTATGCCCATTGCGTTTTCGCTGGGTGTCGCATCCGTCGCCACGCTTCAGTTCGGCTCGAATCTGCCCATGACCCTGGCAGCCCAGCGCCTTTTTACCGGGACGGACTCTTTCCCGCTCATGGCGATTCCTTTTTTCATGCTGGCGGGAGAGCTGATGGAATCGGGCGGTATTTCCCGAAGGCTGTTTGATTTTGCCCATGCCCTGGTCGGGTTTGTATTTGGCGGGCTGGCCATGGTGGCCGTGGTGGCGGCCATGTTTTTTGCCGGTATCTCGGGTGCCGCCGCCGCGGATACCGCCGCGGTCGGCGCCGTTTCCATTCCCGCCATGATCCGAAAAGGATACGATAAGGGGTTTGCCGCTGCCGTGCAGGCGGCAGGCGGATCCATCGGTGTAATTATCCCGCCGTCCATTCCCATGATTATCTTCGGGGTGGTTGGCGGCGTTTCCATCGGCAAATTGTTTATGGGTGGCTTCATCCCCGGAGCCCTCATCGGTGGTGGGCTTATGGCGGCCAACTACTTCCTGTCCAGACGGGCGGGATACGGAAAAGAGCCCTTTCAGGGATTTGGTCGAATTTTTAAAACCTTTTCCAGTGCAATCTGGGCTTTATTGATGCCCGGTATTATTTTAGGCGGCATTCTCGGGGGGGTTTTCACGCCCACGGAGGCGGCTGTTATCGCCGCGCTCTACGGCCTTGTGGTCGGTTTCGCCATTTATCGAGAACTCAAGATTCGGGATCTTCCACGAATTTTTGCCAAAGCCGCAATATCGACCTCAACGATCATGCTGCTGATTGCCACGGCCAATATTTTCGGCTGGATTCTGACGGCTGAAAGGGTTCCCCAAAACGTGGCCGCCTACCTGGTTTCCCTGACGTCATCCCCCTATGTTTTATACGCGCTGATTCTTTTATGTCTCCTTGTCATCGGTACATTTATGGAAACTTCGGCGTCGCTGATCATTTTGACCCCTGTTTTTTTACCGGTCATTCAAAAATTCGGTATTGACCCGGTCCATTTCGGCGTGGTCATGGTAACCGCACTGGCCATCGGTATGTTGACCCCCCCGCTGGGAATATGCCTGTTTATCTCCTGCAATATCGCGGAGATTCAATTATCTGAAATTATAAAGTATGTCATGCCGTTTCTGGCGATTATGATCGGTATTCTCGTTCTGATCACCTATGTGCCGGACCTGGTGCTGTTCATCCCGGATTTAATGGCGAAATAGCTGCATCCGGCCCAGATTATGATCGGGGAGATAATCGGGGAGATGATGAAAGTAAATGAACGGATTTCGTATCCGGTACCAGGATTCATATGCGTATGTCCCGGTGCAGGCGTATCCTGTGCAGGAGTAATAATATGACAACCGTAGAAATTCCATTTGATGGTCACCCCCTGGCCTTTGATGTCCCGGACGACAATTTTATTGAAACGCTGAGTCCCGCGCCATCCAGTCCCGTTGCCGATCTGGATGGGAAAATCGAAAACGCCCTGGATCGGCCCATCGGCCAGGCGCTCCTGGAAGACCGGGTAAAACCGACGGACCGGGTGATCCTGGTGAGCGATGACAACACGCGGCTGACACCTGTTGATCGCATTATACCGGCCCTGCTGCGGCGGCTCAACAAAGCCGGCGTGCCGGACGACCGGATTTCATGTGTCATGGCTCTTGGCACCCATCGCTACATGACAGACGAGGAGATGGCGGCCAAGGTGAGCCCGGAAATCTTCGGCCGTATTCATGTGTTTAATCACCTGTGGCGGGATCCGGATATGCTGGTCGATTTCGGCAGCTCTAACCAGGGCACCCCGCTCCAGATCAACCGGGCCGTGGTGGATGCGGATGTGGTCATCGGTCTGGGCGCCATTGTTCCCCACCATATTGCCGGATATTCCGGCGCGTCAAAGATTATTCAACCCGGGGTCTGCGGTGCGGCGACAACAGCACAGACTCACATGTTGTCATGTGAAAGCGGAGGGGACTCATTTCTCGGCATTGCCGATAATCCGGTCCGGCGCGACATGGATGACATGGCCGATAAAGTCGGCCTGAAAACAATTTTCAATGTGGTCATGAACAGTGAGGGCGGAGTCGTGGGGCTGTTTTTCGGCGACACGCGGGCCGCGTTTAAGGAAGGGATCAAGCTGGCCCGGGAAATTTACGGGGTTGAATATTCGGAAACGCCGGATATCGTTGTGGCCAACTCTCATCCCTGCAATCTTGATTTCTGGCAGGCGCACAAATCCCAATATCCGGCCCAGCGAATGGTCAAACCCGGCGGGACAATCATCGTGTGCACCCCGGCCCCGGAAGGCGTCAGCCCGGTGCATACCGAGCTTCTTGATTTTACCGCCTGGTCTTCCGATGAAATCAAATCGGCTTTTCAGCAGGGAAAGCTCTCTAACGGCGTGGCAGCCGCGCTGGCCGTGGCATGGGCCATGGTCCGGGAAAAAGCCCCGGTCATCATGGTGTCGCCCGGGATTTCACCTGAAGATAAAGCCCGGCTGGGACATGCGCATGCCCCGGATATTTCATCGGCTCTGACAGAAGCCTTTCGCCGCCAGGGCCCCTCCGCCCGGGTAACCGTTTTGACCCATGCCCCGGAAATGCTGCCCGTTCAATCCACCGGCCGACCGGGCGTTTCCGGTGCTTTATGAAAACCGCATGATACCTGTCGCCGTCATTGCAGACGATTTAACCGGTGCAGCCGATACCGGGATCCAGTTTTGCCGTGCGATGGGTCCGGCCTGCCTGCTGGGCATTCGAAGCCTCAAGCAGGTCCGTTTTTCCGAAATTCCCGGTGTATTGTCAGTATATACGAATTCACGGCACCTGCCCGCATCGGGCGCCGATAAATCCGTCCGATCCGCGATGCGGTATCTGAATGCTTTTGAACCTCAATCCCTGTACAAAAAAATAGATTCCTGTCTGCGGGGTAATATTGGTACCGAAATGGACGCCGTTATGGATGCCTGGGGCGGCCGGACCAGTTTTGTGGCGCCGGCGTTTCCGGCACAGGGACGCACAACGCTTCATGGGATCCACTATCTTCATGGCACCCCCCTGTCTGAAACAGAGATGGCGATGGACCCGGTGACCCCGGTTCATGAATCCAGCCTGCCGGCCTTACTCACCAGGCAGAGTCGTTTGAAGGTGGGGCATATTGATGTGGATATCCTGGATGACGGTAACCCGCGGGTGAAAGATGAAGTCCGGCGCCGCATTGAAGACGGTTGCCGGCATATTGTTTTTGACGCCTGTACGGAGCATCATTTGAAAAGCATTGCACAGCTGGCGAAGGAATATTTTCCCAAAACACTTCTGGCAGGGTCGGCCGGCCTGGCGGCGGGAATGGTGGCGGCTTTCAACCGCATCGACGCAAGGCCACGGGTCTCGGAATTATTCGTAACCGGTAATATGCTGTGGGCCTGTGGTTCCGCTTCCGAACACCTGGCCGGCCAGGTCAGACTGCTCGTCGAAAAAGGCGGCCTGGCACAAATTAAACTGCCGCCTGCCATACTTGCAGACGCGGGTCACACATCCGCCGGCCGGAAACTGGCCGCTTTGGCCGAACACCCGCTTACCCGAAACGATCTGGTTTTACAGATCGGTCCCGGTTCGGCTGCGGACGCTCTTTTCTCTCCCGAAGAAGTACTGAGCGGGTTTTCCACCGTGGTTGAAAATATCGTCGCCAGATGTCAACCGGCCGCTCTTTTTTTGTCCGGCGGAGACACGGCAGCTATCGTCCTTGAAGCCATCGGCACTCGATTCGTCATCCTGAAAAATGAAGTACTGCCCGGATTGACGGGCGGAATTATTTCAGGCGGCCTGATGGATGGCCGGGTCGTGGTTACCAAAGCCGGTGCTTTTGGCCAGCCGGATGATCTGCTTACGTTGTATAACCGATTAAAAAGAAAGGAAGCATAGATGACGATCAACCGACTTCCCTTACTGGGGATTACAATGGGTGACCCGGGTGGTATCGGGCCTGAGATCTGTGTCAAGGCGTTGAATGATCCGGAGATCTATCGGATCTGCCGGCCACTGGTAATCGGCGATGCCGAAATTCTGCTGGATGCTGCCCGGTTTTGTGACATAAACCTTTCCGTCACCCCATGCAGTCGTGCCGACCAGGGGCGTTATGTTCATGGCACCGTTGACACCCTGAGCCTTGATAAAATGTCACTGGATGTCTTGAAGCACAAGCAGGTCACTGCCGCCCAGGGCGAGGCCTCCTTTGCCTATGTGGAAAAAGCCATAGATCTGGCCCTGGCCGGTGAGATCGACGGCACGGTCACCGGGCCCATTAATAAAGCCGCCATTCATGCCGCCGGGCATCTTTTTGCCGGGCATACCGAGATTTATGCGACCCGGACCGGCACCCGTGATTATGCCATGATGCTGACCCATGGTGATTTCCGTGTCACGCATGTCTCGACCCACGTCAGCCTGCGGGAGGCATGTGACCGCGTGAAAAAAGACCGGGTGGGGAAGGTTATTGACTTAACAGATGCCGCACTCAAAAAAATCGGACTGACCAAACCCCGAATCGGTGTTGCGGGGTTGAATCCCCATTGCGGGGAAGGGCGCATGTTTGGTGATGAGGATGAGGATGAGATCAAACCGGCGGTAATGGCGGCTGTTCATCAAGGCAGGCAGGTGGAGGGGCCCATCCCGGCAGATACCGTCTTTTCCAAGATGAAAGGCGGCATGTACGATGCGGTCGTGGTCATGTATCATGATCAGGGCCATATTCCGATGAAACTGATCGGGTTCCAGTACGATCAGAAGACCGGCCAGTGGGGGGAAATGTCAGGGGTCAACGTCACGCTGGGCCTGCCCATCGTGAGAACCTCGGTGGACCACGGGACCGCTTTTGGAAAAGCCGGCGAGGGGCGGGCCAATTCCCAGTCGATGACTGAAGCGATCCGCCTGGGAGCGATGCTTGCGAGGCGGTAGTAAAAAGAAGCGGTCCGGGATTTCAGTCGCGCCGCCGGCTTGACAGCCAGGGCAGACAGGTATTTGATAGATGAATAAAATCGGTAACCACGGGAGATAAAGACATGCCTGCCACCCGCTTTGAAAAAATGCTGATGGGTAAACTGAGGGAATTTGAACAGACCGGTGGACTGAAAGGCCATGAAAAAGTTATTACGGCGGTCAAACCGCCCGAGGGTGAAAAAGGGCCGCGGTATTTCATAGCCGGCGAGGGAGACAAAGCGTTTATCCGGATGAATGCCAATGCCTATCTCAGCCTGGCCCGCGATCACCGCCTGGTGGCCGCCGATGCGGCCTCGGCTGAAGCCTACGGCACCGGTCCGGGGGCGGTGCGGTTTATCAGCGGAACCTGTCAACCCCACGTTGAGCTGGAAAAACGGCTGGCCAGGTTCCACGGCCGCGAAGCCGCCATGATTTTCAGCTCGGCCTATGCCACTGTCATGGGGACACTGCCGCCCCTGATCGATTCCACCACGACGATTATCAGTGACGAACTGAATCACAATTGCATCATCAATGCCATCCGGCTGTCCCGTCCATTAACCAAAGAGATATACGCCCACCTGAACATGGCGGATCTTCAAACCCGGATCAAAGCCGCCATAGGGAAGGCCCGCCGGGTGATCATTGTCACGGACGGGGTTTTCAGCATGCGGGGTGATTATGCCCCCCTTTCGGCCATTTCTGACCTGTCATCGCGTTATGATGCGGAGTTTGCCGAAGGCATTGTGACGGTGGTCGATGATTCTCACGGTGTGGGTGCCCTTGGAAAAACCGGCCGCGGTACGGTTGAATATACCGATGCGCACGGAATTGATATTCTGGTGGCAACGTTGGGAAAGGCCTTTGGCGTTAATGGCGGATACCTGGTGGCTTCGGCACCCGTTGTCGCCTATTTAAGAGAAACCGCGCCGCTTTATATCTATTCCAACCCGATCACCCCCGGCGAGGCCGCTGCTGCGTGTGAGGCCCTGTCGATTATCGACAGCAAAGAGGGACAAAAACGCCTTGATCATCTTCGCGCAATGACCCGGAAGTTTGAGCAGGGGCTGGTGGACCTGGGGTTTGAGGTGATCCGCAGCGCGCATCCGGTGGTGCCGCTGATGATCAGAGACGGCCGCCGAACCGGGGCCATGGTTCGTTACCTGTCCGATCAGGGGATTCTGGCCACCGGGTTAAGCTATCCGGTGGTGCCGAAAGGCGACGAAGAGATCCGTTTCCAGGTGTCGGCCGAACATACTGCCGCTGATATCGATTATGTTGTCAACCGGCTTGGAGAATACCGGCAAAGTCACCCCTGACCCTGACCGATAAGCTCTCCACGCGACACCTGCCAGAAAACCCCGGCCGCAGTCAGGTGGTCACAGCTTCCCGAAGCAGGCGCTGCTTGGTCTCAAACAGGGACCGGGAGAGGCTGATGTGATAGATATGGGGATTGCGGAACCGTTTGTAGGCATCATCCAGGTGGTCAATATTTTTTAAGGTCTGTGTCCTGATCTGTTGAACCGGTGGGCTTTTGTACACCAGGCGGCCGGATTTGAAAACAGGCACCATGATTTCCCGGAACTGGAAATCTTTTGGATATGTTTTAAACAGATGGGGCAGCATGGGATGAAATACCTGGACCGGCGGTGTGACCGGGAACGCTTCTTCGGCCAGGAACAGAATATCTCCCCGCATCCGCCCTTTTTCATCAAATACCCGGGCCACCCGCTTGAATCCGGGGTTGGTAATTTTTTCCGGATTATCCGAGCGCTTGATTTTGGGGATCATCCGTCCCTGCCCGTCATCCAGGGCGGTTAATTTGTAAACACCGCCCAGGGCAGGCGATGAGTACGATGTAATCAGCTTGGTACCGACACCCCAGACATCAATTTTTGCTTTCTGCCGTTTCAGGCTCACAATAATCTGTTCGTCCAGATCCCCCGATGCCACAATTTTTACCTTGGGAAAACCGGCCTCGTCGAGCATACGCCGGGCCTGTTTACTTAAATAGGCCAGGTCGCCGCTGTCCAGGCGGATACCCATCATCTCGTGGCCTCTGGACCGGAGTTCTTTACCGATGCGGATGGCATTGGGGACACCACTTTTAAGCGTATCATACGTATCCACCAGCAGCAGACAGGTGTCGGGATAGATATCGGCATAGGCCCGGAAGGCTTTTTCTTCATCAGGGAAACTGGCCACCCATGAATGGGCGTGGGTTCCTTGAACCGGGATCCCATAACAATGCCCGGCAGCCACATTTGATGTGCCGTCAATTCCGCCGATGTATGCAGCCCGGGACGCCATCAGGGCACCGTCAGGGCCATGGGCGCGACGAAGGCCGAAATCAATCACCGTATCACCATTGGCGGCAGAACGGATCCGAGCGCCCTTGGTGGCGATCAGTGTCTGAAAATTCATGACATTTAAAAGGATGCTTTCAATGAGCTGGGCTTCAGGCAGCGGCGCGGTCACACGGATCAGCGGTTCATGGGGAAACACCACCGTCCCTTCAGGGATAGCCCAAATATCGCCGGTGAATTTGAATTTTTCAAAATAGAGCAGCGTCTCTTCCGAAAATATCTCTAATTTTCTAAGATATTGAATGTCTGTTTCTTTAAAACGGAGCCGTTGAATGTATTCGATGATATCGGCCAGGCCTGCCAGGATGCAATAACCGCCCTTGTCCGGAACATTCCGGAAAAAATAATCGAAATTGGCCCGTTGTTCCGTTTTACCCTCCCGGATATATCCGCCGACCATCGTAAGCTGGTAAAGATCCGTTAATAACGCCTGGTAAGAATGCATTGTTATTGTCTTTCTGTTTCCGGTTGAAATTTTTTGTTTGAAAAAACCGTATCACATAAACTGCCTTTTCACCAGTTTATCGCAGGCCCGGTATCGGTTTATGTAATGGCCGGGTATCAGGATTGACAGATATGCCATGTTTATATAGTTATTTACGAAGATAACGGGATTTTGATCAATCCCGGAGATCAACAAACCGACTACCGAAAGGTCACCTGATGAGCCAGTTTCTATCCACCAGAGAGGTCGCCCGGTTTTTAAACATCAATGAAAAAATGGTGTACAGCCTGGTATCTGAAAAAGGACTGCCCGCATCCAAAGTCACCGGAAAATGGCTGTTTCCCAAAAATCTGGTGGAGCAGTGGGTTGAAACCCATACAATCAATTATCCCAAGACCCCGGACAGCCCCTCGCTTTCACCCGCCGTCCTTATCATTGCCGGCAGCAACGATTTATTGCTGGACAGGGTCATCGCGCGTTACAATACCAGCTTTCCAGGGCACATTGCGGTATTTGGAAACCTGGGAAGCATGGGCGGTCTCCAGGCGCTGCGACAGAACCAGTGCCATATCGCGTCCAGCCATCTGCTTCAGGAAGACGGAAATGAATATAATTTTGATTTTGTCGATGAGGCGCTGGAATTGATGCCGGCCGTCGTCAATTTCTGCAAACGCGAACAGGGAATTCTTGTCGCAAAAGGCAATCCGAAAAGCATCTCCACCATCGCTGACTTTCTACACCCCGGCATCCGCATGCGCAACCGCCCCCTGGGAACCGGGACGCGGCTGTTACTGGATCAGGAGTTGAGAAAGGCGGGTATCACCGGTGCGGACATCGACGGGTACCAGGACGAAGTTAGCCGTCATCTCGACGTGGGTCTTGAGATACTGGCCGGCCGGGCGGATACCGGTCTCGGTATTCATGCCGTGGCCGGGCTTCTCGGTCTTGATTTTATCCCGCTGCGCTGGGAGCGCTACGATTTGATGATTTTCAAGGACCAGTTTTTCAAAGCCCATGTCCAGCAGTTTCTGGGACTGATGCATGAAGCGTTATTTTTAAAGGATGCAGAGACATTAAAGGGCTACGACGTAAGGGAAAGCGGGCGGATGCGGTACCCCGACAAATAGGCAAAACGACCGATGCCTCAAACAGTTTGTCGGTCGGTTGCGAGATGAAGGGATTATATCCCCTCCTCTTGAAACGGTTTATCAATGATAAAGGACCGGCGGGTACCGACCTGAAGCAGGACGCCCAGGCGATCGTGGCCGTTTCGTACGACATCAAACACGGTTCTCCGGTAAAATCGTATATCCGGAAGCGTTCACCTTAAAAATTAAATACCCTTGCCTCGGCCGCCATGTCGATCAGGTGGGGGCCCCCATCAAGCTGCATGTTTGGAAAAAATGCCGCTTCATCCAGATTCCGGTTTTTGGCACACGGGGTGCAGATCCCGGTTTTTACTTCGTTTTCCAGAAGGTAAGGCCAGTAATCATCGGGAGCATCACCGGTGGCGGTTTTACAAGTGAAATCACGATTCCGATCGGCCCACATCACCCCGCCGTCAATAAAAAACAGATCGACGTGGTGCCCCTTGGTATGGGCAATCTTGGCGAACTGAAAGCACCGCGTTGCCGCTTCATTATCATCTTTTCCCAGAATAAACAGAAAATTGGCCATGATTCACTCCTTATTTGTTTTTACGGATATCGGTCAAAGGAAAGTTTGAAATTTTAAAGCTCAGGTTGTATCGCATAACTTGTCACTATTTATTGTTCCTGTTTCCCCGTCACCAAATCTCAAATATTTGCAGAAATTACATTTTTAGCAAATAAAACCGGGCGACACAATCATGTCATCGCGAACTTTATTGACCTTTAATTCTTTTAGATATTTATCATCAGAACGCCGTTTGGTTGATTTATAACCCTGCCAGTCATGCCCCTTGCGGCTTCTGCCATAATCGAATGGGCACTTATCTGACATGGGCTCCCCTAAAACCCACCACCGGGCAGCCCACATCCGATAAGACGGACTATGTCATCAGTGGCATGGGGCGCGCCAGGCAAAGGAACAACAGGGAGGGAATGCGGCGCCAATTTTCGGACAAAATGTTGGGTTTCGCATTGCTCAACCGCAACCTACGGAACCCTACGCAACTTTCCATATTAAATAAATTATAAGTTCTACGCCTGACCCTAAAGTAAATAAAATAGCACCTTCTTTCTTGTTTATACCGGATATAAGACCGGATGTCTGAATAACAATTGCAATTATTAAAATAGAATATAGTATCATTAGAACGGTGTCCAGAAATCCCTATCAAAAAACGTCGTAAATCAACTTTAACGCCCCCACAGCTTCTACCCAGGAAGTGTTTGCGTATAAGTTATGGCGTAACCATCGGATAAATTTTAGAGGCCGCTGCGTAGGTCTCTTGGGCGTTTTAGCTTTTCTCTGGAAGTTGTGATGCATGAAAGGGCGCGATTCAGCCGCTTTTTACGGCGATTATCTTCAACCTTATTTTCAATGCCTTCTTTCCTGAGACTTTGTTCAAGAATCAGCATGAGGTTATGCGCCATACAGATAAATTGAGCCTGCATATTTTTAGCGGTAAACGATGTCGCCCATGCCTTCTTTTCGGCCAGCTTGTTTTTCACCTCGTCAAAAATCTTTTCCAGATCCCATCTCGTTTTGTACAGATAGGCGATCAGCCCGGGTGGAACATTGGTCAAACTGGTAATGAAACGATAAGTCTCTTTGGTCAATGGGCATTTGTAAACAACACGATGCATGGCGATTCCCGCACAACACCCCACCAGTTCATAGCTCCGGACCCCGGCGTTAACTGGATCTTTCCTGTCATAATCCAAGTCGGCCATGATCAGGAAAGCCTGGTTCTTTTTTTCTCTGCTGATAAAATAGACCCCACCCGCCTGCTTCCATTTGCGCCATTGAAGAAAATCAATCGAGGCCCTATCCCAAACATATATCACCTTCCGCCCCTTTGGGGCTTCCTGGCGCAGGGTTGCGATATCAAGCCGCTTCAGCGCATGTAAATCATGCTCCCTCTTTCGATGACGGCTGGTCGTATCTGCCAACGTTAATTGATTTAAGGCATGGCTTCTAAGATCAACACAATAAAAATGCTGGGTTGGATATTTCTTCCCGGATTTTATGACATCGTGAACCGCCGCTGCATGATAATGGCCATCCCCGGCATAAATGTCATAACCGTCAAGCGCTGAAAACGATTTGAACGGATCAGCCTGCCGGTTAGATGACTTTGCTATTTCATATAATAACCGGCTGACTTCCTCGCATAACCTGAGTCGTCGTTGGCTTTTTAACGTCTCAAAAAAATGGCTCCGCTTTAGAATGGGTCTTTCCGAATGGAACAGCTTCTGCAGGAATGCTCTTCCACTTGACTCTTGCGACAAGACTCTCAGCAACCCTGTTTCGATCCATTCCTGATCGGGGAGCACATTACATTTACGTTTGAAGCGGCATTGTTGTACCAGGCCCGCGAGCGGCTGAATCCACTTCTCGAATACTGTCTTTGATGTAGGGTATTTAGTAGTCATACTAAAAAATTTTCCGATCCCTACTGTAAAGTCAAGCATTAATTGGCTTATTTTATTATATTATCTACTTTTTCCGCTTCTTTCTTTACAAAACACCCCCTTGATTTCAGCACCTCGACAATCGCACCTGATGGCCTCTTAACATGCTTATTTTACAACTTTTATCTCTGTATTTTGGACACCGTTCCTTAAAAAAAAGGGGACAAAGGGGGACAGTCAAATTATACTTGACACATGTATTTAATAAGGTTATATGGAAAAAAAATTAACCCGTTCACGATAAATCAACAAAAAGAAAGGTGGTGCGAAGATGCCGCGATTCGCAAGAATGGTGAACCCGGATCAAAAGACCGTGTACCATGTGATGTCCAGAACCGCGCTGGATGGGTTTCCTTTTAAGGATGTCGAAAAGGATGAATTTGTTAAAATTATAAAACGATTCAGTCAGATATATTTTGCTGATATCATAGGATTTTCTATTATGGGAAACCACGCACATATCCTGATTAGAATGGTTCCGGATAAATATTTTTCAGA